>NZ_JALNUL010000003.1:0-367093 GCF_026540775.1 Methylobacterium sp. GC_Met_3 | reverse complement strand
GCCGGCGAGGTCAAGGACGGCGCCAAGTCCCTCGCCGACAAGATCACCGGCAAGCACTGACCATACATATGCTGCGGGTGATGCGTGGGCCCGCCGCGCATCACCCAAATCGAGTGTTTCGCCACGCCAATAAGCACTGCGAGCGACGAGGCACCCTTCGGGAGCCGAAGGCGGACACACAGGCGCTCCCTCAGCGGACCTCGATCCGTGTGCCGCTCGCTCCATTGAGGAGACGCTTCAAATGGAAGGCGGCCACCCCGTCGTCGGGACGCAGCCCGACCAGGGCGGCGAAGGCCGCCAGGGCGCCGACCTCACCGGCCTCCAGTTTGGCGAAGGCCTTCTGGTACTGGCTCAGTGCCGCATCGTCGTAGGCGGCCTCCGTCAGGGGCTCGAAGGCGCGCAGCGCCTCCTGCTTTCCGCGCAGCATCAGATCGCCGAGCGGTCGGCCTCGGAAGGCCCCGGAACGGGTGACCGCCGTCTCGCTGACGCAGATGCGCGTTCCGAAGGCCTTGTTGGCGTTCTCCAACCGGGCTGACGTGTTGATGGTGTCGCCATAGGCTGTGTAGTCGAAATAGCGGCCACCCCCGAAATTGCCCACGATGGCCGGCCCGGTATGGACGCCGATCCGTGTCATCCCGAACGCGATGCCGCGCTCGTGCCAGCGGGTGCGAAAACCTTCGGCTGCCTGATCGAGGTCAACGGCACAGGCCACCGCCCGGGCTGCGTGGTCCGGCTGGTCCCCGGGCGCGTTGAACAGGACGTGGAGCGCGTCGCCGACGATCTTGGCCACCGTCCCCTCGTGCGCGAACACGACATCGGTCATCTCGGCCAGGTAGCCGTTCAGGATCTCCGCCAGCAGCGTCGGATCGAGGCTCTCGACGAGGCTGGTAAAGCCGGCGATGTCGGTGAACAGGGAGGCCACGTCGCGGCGATGGCCGCCGAGTTCCAGGCCGGAGGCGTCCCCGGCGAGCCGTTCCGCGAGATTCGGCGAGAAGTAGCGCGCCAGCGAGGCATGCGCCCGTTCGGCCAGGGACTTCCGCCGCCGAACCTCGCGCAGCGCAGCGACATGCTGGAGGGTCCGCTCGATTGTCGTCTCCAAGTCGACGAAATCGATCGGCTTCGTCAGGAAATCGAAGGCGCCGCGGTTCATCGCGGTACGAATATTGGCCATGTCCCCGTAGGCCGACACGATGATGGTCGAAGGCCGCTCGGCGAAGTCCTGCAGCTTGGTGAGCAACGTCAGCCCGTCCATGCGCGGCATGTTGATGTCGGACACCACCATGTCGACGTCGTGATGCTCGGCGAGACTGTCCAGCGCCTCCTGCCCATCATGCGCGAACAGGAACGTGACCGCGCCCTGTCGGATCTGGCGACGGAATTTCTGGGTGATCAGCGTTTTGAGGTCCGGCTCGTCGTCGACGACCAGAATCTTGGCGCTGGGCAAACCCTCACTCATGCCGTCCCCGCGCGCAGGGCGAGCCGCCGTTCGATCTCGGCCTTGAGCAGGGTGAAATCGATCGGTTTGGTGATCAGCCCGACCGCTCCGGCGGCCTCGGCCCGCTCGCGGGTCTCGGCGTCTCCATAGGCGGTGATCATGATCACCGGCACGTCGGGCTGCGCCATACGCACCAGCGGCAGCAATTCGAGCCCGGTCATGCCGGGCATGTTGATGTCGGAAAACATCAGGAGCAGGTTCGGGCCGTTGGTCGTCTTCACCCGCTCCAGGGCCTCGGCGGCCGAATGCGCGAAGGCCATCTCGAAGCGGCCGGCGCGCAACTCGCGGCGGAATTGCTGCCGGAACAGCTCGGTGACATCGGGTTCGTCGTCGACGACGAGGATCAGGACATTCATGGCTGGCTCTCGGGCACGTGCGCCGGCACGCCCGCGCTGGCGGCCGCGGTCGCTGCGCCGCCGCGCGGCAGCATGATCGTGAATTCGGTGAACTGACCGGGCTCGGTGGCGACGTCGAGCGTCCCGCCATGCTGCTTCGCCACGATATCGTGGCTGAGCGACAGGCCGAGCCCCGTTCCCTCACCCGCCGGCTTCGTGGTGAAGAACGGGTCGAACATCTTGGCCTTGACGCCCTCGGGGATCCCCGTCCCATTGTCCCGGACGCGGATCTCCACCGCGTCGCCGCGGTCGCACGTGGCGACCGCCAGGGTCGGCGCGTAGCCGGGCTCGGCCCCGTCGGTCCGCTTCTCGGTGGCGTAGAATCCGTTCGACATCAGATTCAGGAGCACGCGCGTGATTTCCTGCGGGTAAATGTCGGCCAACCCGGCCGCCGGATCGAAATCGCGCACCAGGGTCACGTTGAAGCTCGGCTTGGCGGCGCGGGCGCCGTGATAGGCGAGGTTCAAACTTTCCTCGACCAGGGCATTGATGTCCACGGGGCGGTGCTCGCCGGATCCGGTGCGCGAGTGCAGCAGCATGTTCTTGACGATCGAGTCCGCCCGCTTCCCGTGTTGAACGACCTTGTCGAGGTTGTTCTTCAGAAGCTCGGCGATCTCGTCGGCCTCCGCGCGGATCTTCGGGTCGAGGTCGGTCGCCTGGAGCATCTCGATCAGCTCGTCCACAAGCTCCTTCGAGAGCGACGCGAAGTTGTTCACGAAGTTCAGGGGGTTCTTGATCTCGTGCGCGATGCCGGCCGTCAGTTGACCCAGCGACGCGAGCTTCTCGGACTGGACCAGGCGATTCTGCGTCTTCTGAAGGTCGTCCAGCGAGGTGTTGAGATCGCGGGTCCGTTCCTCGACTTTGGCCTCGAGGGTCTCGTAGGATTCCTGGATCCGGCTCGCCATGGCGTTGAACCGGTGCGTGAGCGTCTCGATCTCGTCCCCGGTGCGGATCACGATGCGCTTCGACAGGTCCCCGGCGCCGAACCGCTCCGCCCCATCCTCGAGCTGGCGGATCGGCACCACCATGCGCCGGGCCAGGAAGGTGCCGGCCACCGTCGCCATCAGCACGCCGAGGCCCATCAGCGACAGGGTCTGGATCACCGACTCGACGAGCGGCTCCATCGCCTCGCGCAACGGCAGCTGCACGAACACGATCCAGCCGAGCCGGGCCACCGAGGCGTGCGCCGCCAGGACGAGGCTGCCGTCGAGCCACTTGACGAGCCCGTAGTCGCGCGCGCCGTCCTTGCCGGGCAGGGCGGCGGCGACGGCCGGCAGACCGGACAGGTCGGTATCGCGCAGCACGAGGCTGAGATCCGGGTGGGCGATCAGCCGTCCGGTCGAGGTCGTGACGAACGCGTAGCCGCCCTCACCGTTGTGGACGGTGCTGACCACATCCCAGATCAGCTTCAGATTGACTTCCGCAACCGTCACCCCGGGTTCGCGCCCGGCATGCGCGACCGCGACCGTCATGTAGGGTTCGGAGCCCCGGCGGAAGTAGACCGGCCCGAACCATGTCTTGTCCTTGAGCGCCTCGGTGAAGCGCGGTGAGGTCGAAAAATCCCTACCGCTCGCGATCACGTCTGGTTCGAGGCGCGAAACCCGCAGTTGCTCTTTCCCGTTCTGGTCGAGATAGGCGGCCTCGGTGATGGCGGGTGCCTGACGCATCAGGCGGATGAAGTCATAGCGCTGCTGGTCCGGCGACAGGCGGCGCCATTCGGCCCGGGTCGTCCACCCGATCTGATTCTCGATCTCGGACGCGAAGGCGTCGACGCGCTCTGCGGCCGCGTGCGCCTTCTCGCGCTGCACCGCGATCGCGTTGTCCTTCGCGTCGTGGAAGTTCAGCGTCAGGTCGACCGCGCCATTGATCAGCAGGACCAGCGTCACCAAGCCGACGAAGGCGACCGCGAACTTCGCCGACAACGGAAGACCGAACCGCCGCGGCCGGGCACCGTGAGGCGCGTCGGGACCCGTCATTCCACAACCTCGTCCGCCTGGGCGAGCAGCGCGGAGGGGATTTCGAAACCGTGGGCCCGCGCGGTCGTCAGATTCACGACGAGGTCGAACTTGGTCGGCGTCTGGACGGGGAGGGCCCCGGGATTGTCGCCGTGGAGGATGCGATCGACGTACAGGGCCGCTCGACGGACGACCTCGGCCGGATCCGGCCCGTACGACATCATGCCCCCGCGCTGGGCGAAGCGCCGGATGGCGAACACGGTCGGGATCCGGTGCCGGGCGGTCAGCGCGACAAGATGGTCGCCGTTGGCCTCGCTGAAAGCGCCCGGTGCCACGATGAGCCCCGCCTGTCCGTGTTGCGCAAGATCCGCGATTACGGGCTCGATATCCGCGGGTTTCTCGGCGACGACGATACTGTGTTCGATCGCAAGGGCAGTTGCGGTGTTCTTGAAGGCGTTCGCGTAGAGGTATCCGCCGCGGATCGTTGCGCTGGGATTCAGCAGCAGGGTGGCGTGCCGGATCGTCGGCACCGCCTCCCGGAGGACGGCGAGCCATTTCCCGCCAAGCGAAGACTCGTACAGGGTGAAACCCGTGATGCTTCCCCCCGGGCGGTTCAGGCTTGCGATCAAGCCATGGCCGACCGGATCGGCCGCTCCGACAAAAACGATCGGGATCCGTCGGGTCAGCCCGGCGACCGCGCGCAACTGTCCGTTGAGATACGTGACGATCACACGCGGTTCGGACCGCACCACTTCAGCGGCGAGCGCACGGACAACTTCGCGATCGGCGCCTTTCCAGCGATGGTCGAGTTCGAGATCGTTCTGTCCGTGATCGCGAAGCGCCGCATCGAACGCCGCCGACGATGCCTGGCCCTCGGCGTCGCCCTCGGGGAACGGCCAGAGTGCCACCACGCGCCTCGACATGTCGGCCCAAGCCGCGAGGGGCGGGCTCGACAGGAGCCAAGGCAACCCAGCGATCACGGTTCGCCGCCTCATCCGATCCTCGAACTCCATCGACCGGCCGGATGGGCCGAGCGGCTTGCACGCGACGCGACCGAATGCCCAGCCCGTAGCGTAGTCCAAGCTCAGCCGTAAGACCACGCGGCAGCCGGAACACGGTTTCTAGAATGACAGTCGCATCCCGCCGACGATGTTGCGTGGCGCACCCGCGAACACCGATCCCGTCGTGCTCGCCAGAACGGCTGCATTGTTCTGAATACCAGTCGTTCCGCTGATCGAGTTCGATAGATTTTGTGCCGACGCGACGTAAGTCGTATCGAAGAGATTGCGAACTTCGAGATAGAAGCTCAACCTTTTGGCGTATCCGCCGCTCAGCTCGGTCGCGTAGTGCAGGTTGGCGTTGACCACGGCGTATCCCGGAGCCTTCAGCAGGTTGGCGTTGTCGAGATAGAAATCGCCCTGGACGACGGTCTCCACGAAGGCACCCAGGCCCGCGAGCGGACCAGCCGGCACGTCGTAGCCGATACGCGCCAGGAGCTGATGGGCCGGCACGCCGGGGATCTGGTTGCCCGCCCGGTCGAACCGCCGCGTCAGGCTGCCGGCACTGAGCTGCTCGCTGTATCGCGTGTAGATCTGGTCGTCGAACCCATAGGCCAGCGTCCCGCGCCAGCCGGGCGCGAAGGCCCAGTCGGCGCCGACCTCGATCCCGCGATGCTCGGAAGCCGGTGCGTTGAACGTGTAGGTCTGCAGGCCTGCCCCGGGCGATTGCGAGACCAGCTCGTTGCGGAAGAACTCGTAAAACCCGGTCACGCTGAGCCGTACAGTCTCGACCGGGCTCCAATCCGCACCGAGATCGAAGCTGAGATTCTCCTGGGTCTGGAGCTGGGTGTTGTTGCCCGGCAATCCGGCCGCGGTGACGAACAGGTTGGAGGCCGCGGGTGTCGCGTATCCGGTGGCGACCCGGCCACGGAACGCCCAGGCCTCGTCCGGCCGGTAGACCAGGGCGAGTTCGGGGGCGACGTTGAGGAACGATCGGTCGGCATCCGCAACGGTCCGGGTCGTGCCGCTCGCCGAGTAGCCGAAGGCGAGGTTGCGGCCGGTGATGGCGGTGCTTTCGGCGCTGAGTCCGAGTACGCCGGTCCAGCTTTCCGACAGGGCGAGTTCGAGCCGCGCGCGCCCGCCGAAATTCGATTGGACCGCCGCCTGATCGCCGATCAGCGCCCCGAGCCGCGGGCCGCCATAGGGCGCCCGATTGTAGGTCGCGGTGTGGTTGTCGATCGTGTTGTAGGCGAGCGCCACGTAGCCGACCGCCGGCAGGCCGAACAGGTCGCCGCGCCGCGTGAGGTCGCTCATGACGTTCCACGATGGGAACGACCCCAGGAAGGCATTGACGTAGAACGGCTGATTGAAGTTGCGCTCGTCGAATCCGACTTCCGTCCGCCAGGTGGTGAAGGCGTCGAGATCATGCTCCCAGCGCGCCGCCACCACGGTGCGGCGGTCGTCGCGGCCGAAGCCGCCCTCGTCGGCGGTGACCGGCACCGTGGCGCCGAAGGCACCGTTGCGGAACAGGGCGAACGTCGTGCAGCCGGGCGCCGCGCTCGCTGCCGCGGCACAGCCGCGCTGATACGGGTTGGTGCGGTACTGCGCCAACGAGGACCGGGCCGCGAGATTGGTGTCGAGCGTGTTGTTGATCACCTTGAGTGTGAAGCGATTGTCCGGCGTCGGGGTGTAGCTCGCGAGCAGGTTGATGGTCTGCGTGTCGTAGGCGGAATGGTCCTGATAGCCGTTGGCCCGGACATCGCTGGCGAACAGGCTGATCTCGACCGGGCCGCTGACGCCGCCGACCGTGAAGGAGTGGCTGAGATAGCCGAAGCTGCCGGCATCGACCCCGATCTCGTAGCCGTCGATCTCCCGGCCGGTCCGGGTGCGGAACGCGATCGCGCCGCCGGTGGCGTAATTGCCGAACAGCGGTGATTGCGGCCCGCGGAACACGTCGATGCGGCTGTAGGCCCGGGGATCGGTGAGATCGAAGCGCGAGGCTCCGTCCGGCTGGGTCAGGATGAACCCGTCCTCCAGCACGACCGTGTTCTTGATAACGCCGGTGGAGCGGGCGTTGTTGCCGCGGATCGAGATGACGACGTCGCGGCCGCCATTGCCCTGGCGCACGGTGACGCCGGGGCTGTTGACCAGCACCGAGCCGATGCTGGTCGCGGGCCGGTCCGCAATGGTGTTGGCGCGGCCGATGCCGGTGACGACTTCGCCGACCGGGTGCTCGATCACGACGGGTGCCGAACCCGGCGGTGCGGCCACGCCGAAGGCGGCCGGACCGGCCCGGCCATTGGCGGGCTGCGCCTCGCCCTCCACGGAGAGTTCCTCCAGCGTTACGGAGGTCTCCGCGATCGCGGGGATCGGGCTGCCGGCAAGCAACAGGGCGACGGAGCCGCGGCGCAAAGCGGCTGAATCCAGGGACATCGCATGGTCTCGTCTGATCGAAGGTGGCGGACGGCGGACAGCCATCCGGTGCGGACGGGAGCGATCAGGCGGCGGCGGGTGGCGCGCGGGGACGGGCGGACCATCGGGATGGAGGCTGGCCATAGACGGGCGGCGGGATGGGCCAAGCCACCGCGCGCCAGATCAGCCTGCGCGCGAGGGTCGATCCGTTCGGGATAGGAGGCGGTGCCGATCCGGCACGACAAAGCTGGCACAGGGCACATGCCGGCGCCTGCGAATCCTGCTGATCGACCGAGGCGGCCGCACCGTCATCATCCAGCCCGTGGCCACACAGGATCCCGATCGGCAGGTCCGCGCGAGCGCCGAGCATCATCCGCAGCGCCGCGACCGGCGCCAGCGCCTGGACCCAGAGGGCGAGCGCGATCAGCGCGATGCCGAGGAGGCCCGGCCTTCGGCCAATGGGTTTCGGAGGGAGCAGCACGGGCATCGAGCCCGTCCGACCCGTCTTAGGCCCGGACCCTTCGTCGGAGGCGCTGCGCCACGCGGTCGAGGCCGAGCATCCCTAGAATGGCGAGACCGGTCAGCGGGAACAGCGCGCCGAGGCCAGCCACCAGCAGCGTCACCGTGGCGACCACGCGTCGGTCCCGCGGCCAGGGCGGTACGCCGAGGCCGCCGGCCGGCCGCCGTTTCCACCACATCGTCCCGGCGGTGACGGCGAGGAGGATCGTGGCGAGGCAGAAGGCCAGCATGGCGAACTGGTTCGCGCGGCCCCAATGCTCCCCCTTGTGAATGCCGATCCCATACTGGATCGCCCGGCCGACGGGGCCGAGATCAGCGAAGCGGACGTCGAGCAGCGATGCACCGGTATACTGATCGAGGGCGATGACCCGCTGGCGGGTGACGTCGCGGGGGTAGACCGAGGCGGCATAGACCCCATCGTCCCCGACCGGCAGCGCGAGCTCATAGCCCCGCGGCATCCCGCGTTCGGCGAGGATCGCGGCTGCCCGGTCTATCCCGAGGGTCTGAGTCGACGCGGCGGTGGGAGCGGAGCGTGGGACCGGTGCATCCTCCAGGGTCCAGCCCGGCTCGGATAGGCGCTCGCGCAGCGGCACCATCGAGACCGGTTGATGCGCCCAGAGGGCGGCGGGCTGGCCGAGGCCCGCGGCGTTCGACCAGCCGCGCAGCTGCTGGCCCCACCAGATCGACCAGGGCAGTCCGGTGAGCGCCAGAAATAGCAGGCCGCCCCCCGCCAGAAGACCGGTGACGGCGTGCAGATCGCGCCACCAGACCCGCTGCCGCGGCGTCCCGCGCACGCTGATCACACCCCCGTCCCGGCCGCGGGGCCACCAGAGATAGGCGCCCGTCAGCACGAGGATCACCGCGAAACCGGCCACCACCTCGATCGCCGCGTTCGCGAATGGGCCGAGATAGGCCAGACTGTGTAACCCCCGGACGACGACCATGAACTCCTGGTCGCGGGCCACGCGATCCAGCACGGCGCCGGTATAGGGATCGAGGTAGACGAGGATCCGGTGATCCCCCGCCGCGAGGGTGACGAGGGCGGACGTCTCGGGCGTGGCGGGATCGGTATACGATACCGGCCCGGCGTCCGGCACGGCCTGCATCGCGTTGAAGATCAGGCGGTCCGGACCGAGGGGCGGCGTCTCGCGGGCCGGCACGCGCGTCCTGTAGGCGAACAGGCGGCCGTTGATCTCGTCCTTGAACAGGTAGAGCGATCCCGTCGCCGACAGGGTGATCAGGAACGGCAGGCAGAACAGGCCCGCGTAGAAGTGCCAGCGCCAGACGGCGCGATAGATCGCCTCGCGCGAGGTACGCAGCGCGGTACGCGCCCCATAGGCGGGGGCGCTCCCGGAAACGACGGTCGACATGGGTATGGGTCCGGGCCTGAGCGATCGGGGCGGGATCGTCAGGCGGCGGGCGGACCTCGTGCTGTGCCGGGGCGCGGCGGCGGACCGGTTCTCGGAAGCTCGGCTTCGGGACGCCAGATGACTTGGACGACCGGTGCGATGGACGAAGCCGGCGCGGCCGACACGGAGATCGGCAGGGCCAGATTGCCCGCCTGCACCAGCGTGCAACAGGCGCGGACGTGGATGCTGATCGGCCCGTCGTCCGGTTCGCCTGCCGGATGCTCGGCGCACAGGACGGCACCGGGTGCCGCGAAGGCGCGGGCGGGTACGGCGAAGCCCAGGAAGGCCTGGAGCAGCAGCGCGTAGAGCGCGACCACTGAGAGGATCGCGCGGCCTTGAACCGTCCGGGGCAGGCGCCTGCGCATGCGGCGATCTAGGCGCCGGCGGCGGCGCGCGTCAATGCGCGGCCCGCCGCCGTGCCCCGAGCCTAGCGCCATTACGGCATCACGGGCGGATGGTAGGTCAGCGTGAAGGCGAGCGCCCAGAGCAGGAACAGCACCAGTGGCAGGTGCACGATCAACTGGAGGAAGCTGAAACCCACGATGTCGCGTGCCTTCAATCCGAGGATGCCGACCAGCGGCAACATCCAGAACGGGTTGATCAGGTTCGGCAGCGCCTCGGCGGCGTTGTAGATCATCACCGCCCAGCCGAGATGGACCTTCAGCTCGTTGGCCGCCTGCAGCACATAGGGCGCCTCCAGCAGCCATTTGCCGCCGCCCGACGGCACGAAGAATCCGAGGATCGCCGAGTAGACGCCCATGGTCAGCGGGAACGTCCCGGCGGTGTTGAGGCTGACGAAGGCGTGGGTGATCGCATCCGACGCGGAGGCGCCAGCGGCGTTCTTCGGTCCGGTCAGCATACCGCTGATCGCGGCGTAGAGCGGGTACTGGATCAGGATGCCGGCGGTGGCCGGGACCGACTTCGCGACCGCCGCGAGGAAGCGCTTCGGCCGCCAATGCAGCAGCAGGCCGAGGGTCAGGAACAGCAGGTTGTAGGTATTGAGATTCGAGATCGCCACGATCCAGGATTGGCGGGCGAATTCCTGCGCGATCCACCCGCCCGCGATCACCACGAGGAGGATCGTCAGAATCGGCGAATGCTCCAGCCACTCGCCGGGCTGGCGGGCGGGTGGGATGTCGCTCGCCTCACGTGCGACCGGGACACCCAGCGTTTCGGCGGTGACGGCCGTTTCGCGGCGGGGGGCGGAGGCGTAGGCTATCGCCACCGAGACGACGAACAGGATCGCGGCGATCAGCATGGATTGCCACAGGAAGATCGTCTCGCTGAACGGGATCACACCCGAGATGGCGAGCAAATTCTTGGTCAGGCTCGCCGGGTTCGCCTGCAGCTGCGCCGCCGAGGAGCTGAGCCCGAGCGCCCAGGTGGCGCCGAGCCCGAGATAGGCCGCCGCACCCGCGGCCCGGTAATCCATGCGCAGGTCCGTGCGGCGGGCCAGCGCCCGGGCGAGCAGACCGCCGAAGATCAGGCTGAGTCCCCAGCTGATGAACGAGGAGATCATCGTCGCGCCGGCCACGAAGCCGACCGCGCCCCGCCCGGTCTTCGGAACCTGCGCCAGCCGTTCGATAAGAGCCTGCATGGGCGGCGACGTGGCGACGACGTAACCACCGATGGTGACGAAGACCATCTGCATGGTGAAGGGGATCAGGCTCCAGAACCCGTCACCGAAGCTCTTGGCGATGGCGGCCGGCGGGGCGCCGTTGGCCAGGGCACCGAGGGCGACGATGACCACCGCGATGGACACGAAGATGAACGCGTCCGGGAACCAGCGCTCCGCCCAATTGGTGAACCGGACTCCGAGCCGCTCCAGCGATCCTGCGCTGCCCGTGCTCGGGTCAGACGCGGCGGCGCCCGCGCTATGGACAGGATCGGCCGGGGTGCTCGCCATGGGGTTCCTTTACGACCGGCTCTTTCGGCTGATCGTCCGTGCAGGATGTCGCAACCCGGCCTGACCTCACATCGCGAGCCGGCAAGGACAGGTTATCGCTTGGTGACGCTGCGATGGGCCGCTGTCGAGCCCGATCACGCCTCTTTGCACAGATGCGCATTTCGGATCGCGATGCTGCTTCAGGCCGACCGAATCGTTCAGTCCTCCTGAGCGTGGCAGCCCATTAAAAAACCCGCCAAGTGCATGACCTGGCGGGCGAAACGAGATGGCTGGGGGACCTGGATTCGAACCAGGACTAGAGGAGTCAGAGTCCACCGTTCTACCGTTAAACTATCCCCCAATCGGCCGGAGGCCGTATCCATTCGTCTTGACGACGGTCGGACCGGCCGCGCTGCGAACAGCGGCGTCTGGCGTGGGCGGTGGGATAGGCGGATTGGTCTCGCAGGTCAACCACCGTTCTCCGGTTGACGGGGGATCCGCCGCCGCCGTAACCGTTGACTTGCGGATGCTGCCGGGAAGGGTGGCCGAGTGGTTTAAGGCAGCGGTCTTGAAATTCGCTCTTGGCCATTTCGTTTGATCCTGTCCAATCCTTTACTACCTTGATCGGTAAGCGAAAATCGGCTTGCGGTCGTTCGCTCATCGTTCCTCGTCCCGTCCGATCCCAACGAGTTGGGTAGCAAAAGCGGTAGCAACCGGACGTGGTCTGTTCCGGTGCTCAGCCGCCTGCGCGAGATGCGATAATCCGGCATGCATCGAAGCCCTCACCCTTCCTCGGAACCGTTTTTCGTCGCTGCGACTTGCTCGCCTTGCTGAGGACTATCTGCTGCCGACTCAGCCTACGAGATACCCATCGCTCCGGCGGCGGCACGAGAGGACATATCCCTTGCGCACATCGATGATCACCGCAGCTCTGCTGGCCGCGTTCGGCGCCGCCGCCCTCGTCACGCCGGCTTCAGCAGCCCCTCTCAGCCCGGTTCCGGCAGCGACCGTCACCGGTGCTCAGGACAATATCACCAACGTTCGCTGGCACCCGATCCGGCGCATGCATGGCGCCGAGCGCCGCTTCATGCATCGGCACTTCCGCCATCGTCGGTAACAGGTCGGCGGTCGCTACCGGCGATCTCGCTTGAGGCTCGGCCGCGGATGCATGATTTTTGCCTCTGCCCGGCGTCGGCGCTCGGGATGGGTCGCTGACCTCCACGCCCGCCCTAGCTCCGTCCCCCTGAGCAACTGAGGGCGGGCGTGGGTGCCCGATCACTCCTCCAAGTCACGATCGCCGCCTCGCAACCACACGATCTGGGACCCGTGATGGTTCTCGGGCGCGCCAAGGCTCGGCTCCGCATCTCCACCTTCCTCGAGGTCAGGGTCCCCATCGATGATGTCGAGCGCGGCCACGAGGTGGTCGACGACGTCGAGGGCCAGTGCGAGCGCGCCCTCGATGCGCGTGCGCTCGGTGAAGGCCGCTAGCTGCGGCCGGCGCTGGAACGGGATGATGTCGCCCACGGTTAGGCTCCCCACTTGGCGTTGATCTCGGCAAGCAGTTCAGGGTGCTCGGCGACGCCGCCGGTCTCGATCAGGTGCGCAAGCAGCATGTTCGCCCGCTCCTGAGCCTCGTCGTCGTCGACAGGTTGTCGGCGGCTCATCTCCTTCGCGATCGCCGAGGTGAACTGCCCGAGCCGGTCAGCCTCGCGATTGATGATGTCACCCGCGGCTGTTCGGTAGGTGTTAGGGGCTTCCCAGAAGCAGGGGGCATTCTCGGCGCTGCCTATGACCTCCTCGGCACGGACCACCACGGTGTAGAGGCGGGCAAGCTGCTCGATCGGAAGCTCCGATAGGTCATGGCCTGGACACGGCAGGCGGCCGTCGATCAGACCTCCCGAAACGGGACTTCCGGTAACGGGGGCCGCGAGAGGCGATATGGGAAACCCCATGTCGGGCGCAGCGGCCAGCCGGGCCGCACCCTCCTGCACTTGGCGCAGCACGTTCCAGTCGCTCGCGAAGGAGCCCTGAGGCGCAATCGGCCTACTGGGACCCGAATTCTCGCTGTCGTACCGGGCGAGCAACAGCGCCTTGATCCCGTAGCCCGCTGCCGTCGTGGCCGGGGTTCGGACGATCTGCTCGGCGATGCGCTTGCATTCCTGATAGGCCCGCCAATCGGCAGCCTCCTCGTCAACCTCTACCGCGCTCTCGGCCACCTCCACTGCCTCTTCCGTCACCCAGGCGGCCATGAACTGTGCGCCGAGGTCGAACAGGGCGGTGTCTGGGTGCTGCGCGATCCCGCGCAGAGCAGCTGCGATAGTGTCGAGCGCACGATCTCCGTCCGCCGGATCGATATGCGTAGTGACCTTCGGCACCGCCTCCTTGAGGTACTCTGCCAGCGCCACGACGCCGGCCATCGTTCTGGGCCGAGCGTCGAAGAGGGCTTCGTAGGCGGCGCGCTCACGCTGACCCGAGTCCCGCTCAGCTGTAGCGGCCGCATCATGCGCGGCTGAGCCTGGCAGGATGGCATCGTATCTCAGCGCATCTCGATCCCACTCGACGTAGGCGGTCCGATGCTCCTCGATGAGGACGAGCACGGGATCCGGCTCGGCGTGCGCAGCCTCGACGGGCGCGCTGCGCTTGATGAACCGCCCGGCGGCGTCCCGGGCACGGGCGGCGCGCTGGCGAAGGTCGGTGGCGGGCTGAGCAGCCTTCGCGGTGTTCTGCTTCGTCATGACCCTCTCCCTCACGCGAGAGGCAGGTAGCCGTAGGCGAACACGCCCCCGGCGATGATGAGGGTGGCGGCCAGCAGCTCGCCGGCTAGGTCGAGGAAGCGCGGGGCCCGGACGTGGGCTGTGTCCGGCCGGATCGGCGCGACAGCCTCCCAGGCCTCGACGGTGCCGGGGGCGGCCTCGTCGGCCTCCAGCGGCGGCTTGGCGCGATTGTAGAGAGCTGAGGGCGAGCGAGAGCGTTCACCGGCGCGCGCCGGTGCTGTAGAATGACGGGTAGCCATGATCGTCTCCGCAGGACGTGCGTGGTCAGGGCCGGGAACGAGGCTGCAACCTTGTCCCGGCCCGTATTTTGTAATATCATCTAATGCATGGCGTCAATAGATGATATTGGAAAAAGAAAACGCGGGCGTCCGCCGACGGATGCGACGCCTGTTCTCGTCCGCCTGATGCCGACGCAGGTTGCGCCGCTCGACGCGTGGATAGCTGCCCAACCCGATCCGAAGCCATCAAGACCTGAAGCAATCCGTCATGCGCTTGCAGATTGGCTAGGCAAACACGGGTTCGGCCGCAACCATCAAATGGAAAATGAGGAAACTAATGGCTAGGCCACCGAACAAGATCGGAGGCAAAGAAATCGTTGGCAGCGGCACCTTAGTCGGCCGTGGCGGCGAAGAGGTCATATTCTATCCGCTCGATCTATTTGACGATTTCTCTATGAAGCTCGTCGTTGAATATGATGACCGTGCCAGTTTGACGTCTTCAGTTGATACTGACCCTGACGGTGTATTTGACGCAGTATTGCTTGTCAGAAAACCTTGGTCTTCGGGCAACAACTTTTCAAATTTCAGATTGACATTAGCATCGGATGATAGCCACAACTATTATATCGCCTATACATATCAAACGATTGGGCCCCAGGAAAGACATACTTTTGCTTTTAACTACAACGTACTCAGAAAAGCCAAGTCATGACGGAGGAGAAGCTGAAGCCGGCATTATCACTTGTTGGTAACAGGGATGCAGCAGGCAATAAACCAGCCGCAGACACTAGCACAGAGTCGCAAGAGCGTGCGCCTGCAGTAGTTAAGACCAAAACGCCTGCAGACAAGAAATTTCGTGCAAAAAAGATAAATGAGCATATTAAATCTGCATACTCACTATTTTATACGCTTTCTGCAGCTATAATTGGTGGGGCGTTTATCATACCGTTGATAAAACATGAATTCGAGTTGTGCGAATTTGATAGATTTGTTTGGATAGGCGTTGGGATCGGTCTCCATGTGTTTGGACATGTGATTGTCTATTTGGGAATGCAGAGGGAAGATCAATGAGCTCGCTTTCCATACAGTTAATAATCGCAGCTGTATCCGTTATGGCAGTTGGAGGAGCTGTAGTTTGGTTGTCGGTGTGGAAATTTCATCGGGACTTTCCCGAAACAGAAAGTACTGACGTTGGATCAGCTAGCGTGGAAGAAGATCAAAGATTGGCAAGTTAAAGAGCAAATTTCTAAACGCTCAGCAGGCTCAGGCACAGCCCTCGCCGCCCTCGCTCTCGTCGTGGCTGCCGGTGGGGCGCAGGCGGTCGAGCCGACCGCGAAGCAGCTCATCAAGGCCTACACCGCAGCTGACGAGGCATGCCGTAACTCGCCTGCCGACGCCGGCGCGGCCGAGTGCGATCGCCGCGGCAGGCTAAACTCGCGGCTCAATCAGATCGGCCGGTGCTACGGCAAGGCGAACCAGGACAAGACGGAGTTTGCTTGGCACGAGTGTACGTCCCATTCGAACCGCAACAATGATCTGGTGCCAGCGTCGCACTGACGTTCGATCGCCATCACCGCTTGGCCCCGCCCCGATCTGATCGCGGGGCGGGGGATGAGGAATAGGTGCAAATCCGGCGCGAGATGCGCCTTGTCAATCGCTGTCGGGATCCTCTGATCCTCGCCGGTCCGCCAGTCGCATCTCAATTTCGTTCGCTGCGTCAGCATAGAGCTCGAAACGCCGCCTCAGCAGCGCTCGCTTGGTCTCGCTCTTCTTCATCTCCATCGCCGCGTTGGCCTTATCCGCCTTGCGCCGCAGCTTGGAGGCGAACTTCTCGAAGGCCTCGTTTATTTTGGTCCCAATCTTCTCGCTCTCGTCACGCAGGGCCTGCGTACCATCGTCTGCCACACGGGCTCCGAGATCCTCGGGCGTCATCGGTGGTACCGACTTTTTGTGTTCGGGAGAGCGAGCCATGGCATGCTTTCAGAACGAGGGATCAGGCGAGGTCAAAGACAAACGGCCGAGATTGAGATTGGCCCCGCTCCCTTTGGCATGCCGAGGCCCCTCAGATTGTGACGCCTGCGTCGGATCGACCAGGAGATCGTGGGTGCGCCGACCGAACCACGGCCCCCCGTGCCGGCGGAACAGGCGAGCTGCGCCGATCCTAGCCAACTGCGGTGAATTAAGGTTTCATTAACGATCAAATGCCCCAATCAATAATTGAGAGCACTACGGAAGGGGCGAACAATGACTCAGCTTGTCCAATTGAGTTTCCGCGTCAAGGAATATGAGAACGGCAACCCATACATCATGCTTGAGCAGCGCGCGCTTCCCGGCGAAGCGGCAGCCGAAACGATGAAGCCTTTTGCTTTTGACCTGAGGCCCGGCACCACTTGCGAACAAGCTGATGGGCTGGTCCAGGCCATGCGCCTCATTATTACGCATGTACACTTCGAGGCGACGCCCGTCGTCATCGAGCAGGAAAAAGCAGCCTGACTGGTTGCCGCTTGAGGCACGAAAAAGCCCGCGCCGGCGAACCGGGCGGGCCAAGTGGCAAACAGTTCAAATCGCCCCACCGGCGGTGAGGCAGTGGGATACTTAGATATCTTCTGTCGATTAGTAGACGGTGCGGCGGTGTGACATACGACGCGTGCATGCGCCGCTACGCTGCACAGGTTCACCCCCCATCCGCCTTCGCCATCTGCCGCCCGTGGTTCTGCACGATGGCGCGGAACAAGTTTCCGCTTTCGGGGGGGCGATATTGCCTTTCTAAGGGTCACGCTGTCGGGGAGCGCATACTGCATCGAGGTGATGGACGGCACCATCGAATCATCTTAGCCTAGGTTAATGACTGGCTACGATGCGCGCCTGATTCGGTATGTTGAGGCCGCTCTCGTGACGGGGGCCACCACTATGCTCGGAGCAGCTTGGTTACTCGACCTGCTACGCTGATCGGATCAGCTCAGCCAGATCAACAGTCCGAGCAGGGTTGCGAATTGAATGCCGATCAAACCGAACACTGGCAGCAAAGGCCGATCGTCTACGACGATCTCCGCAATCTCAGCACCGATTTGCTCATCCGCCATGGCCAAGTCTCCCCAGGGGAGCCTTTTCATAGCGCGGTGATTCGGGCAGCCGCCCCAACGCAGGTTGTGTCCGACAGTTTTAAATTGCATTCCGCGAGACGATCTCGCACAACTTCTCCGCAGCACGTCATCTTTGGACAGGTTGCCAGACGCTCATCCACCATCGGCCTTTGCCATCTGCCTATCGCGATTCTGGACGATGGCGCGGAAGAGGGGGGTGGCTCAGAAAGAAGCCCGCCGCGGCGGTGAGCCGGGCGGGCTGAAGGTGGTCTCGTCGGGGGAATGCCACGTAGACCCGCGAGCGGCCAGGCAGTTCCCCACCCTCTCAATCCGCCCGCCGCATCTGCGCGCCGCTGCGCTGCACGATGTTCTGAAGCAGCTGAGGAGCAGGAGTTCAGCTCCAGTCCGACAGATCCTCCTTCGCCCCCGGCTCCGTCACGCCCATATCGATCAGCGCCCGGTCGGCAGGAGCTTTGCCAGCTCACGCTCGACCTCAACCATCAAATCAAGCTCGACCAGCCGATTGAAGGTCGCCGCGGTCTGACCGCTGACCATCTCGTATGGAATGTACTCCCCCGACTTTTCCTTGCGGATCGCCCCCCGCCAGCGCCCGCCGTCGACATTGACGTAGACCTGGCCATTCAGCTTCGAGACCATCTGGCGCCGCCCGCTTGGGCCTGAGCGGCGGAACCCGCCCGCGACAATGACCTTGTCGCCTTTTACCGTTGCCTCAACGCCGCCGGCCACTTCGTGTGCTCCGAAATAGCGGTATGAGATCTCACCGCCCCGTGTGATCAGCATGACCCGGGGGTTCTGCGGCGAGGCACGGTAGGTCTTCACTGCCTTGTCGATGATCCGCCGGGATAAGCCGGTCTGGCGCGTCAACACCGGGATCAAGGCGCTGCGGGTCTTCGTGAGCATCCGGTTCAGGACATTGGCCTGGGCGTTCGGAAGCCGCTTACTGAACGCGGCGAGCGGCCCCATCGCTTCCTTGAGGCCTGCGGTCTGGGCGGTGATGTTCGGCACGGTCGCCCTCCCTCAGGTCCAGTCGCTCATGTCTTCTTTGGCGCCCGGCTCCGAGATGCCGAGGTCCGCCGACATGCCGCCGCCGCTCTTGATCTTCAGCGAGGTGGCGCGGACGCCGCTGCGTCGTAGGCCGGTGAGCTCGATCTGACCGTGGAAGCTGGCGTTCTCGAACCGCTCGGCCGCGGCGTGCATGCGATCAGCCGCCGCCTGCATATCCGCCCGGCCGCCGGTGCCCGTACCGAGGCCGCCCGCCGGCATGTCTGGGATCTCCATACCGCTGCGGGTGATTGACCGGATCGACCCGTCAGGCATTTTCATCGTGCCGTTGCCGAGATCGAGACCTTCCTTGCCGTCGAGGCCGCGGATGAGGTGGGGTTCGCCATCTCTCACCATCGGCACCGGCTTCACCGTGCCGATGCCATCCCGCACCCCAACACCGGCACTTTTCCGGCCGTACCACGCTCCCCAACCCTCTTTGCGGGCGGTCCGGAGCGCGAAGTCGATCTGTTCCTGCCAGTACCGTGGATCGCCCGCGTGGTGCCCGGTCTCCGCCGTGTAGCGGTTGCCCAGGCCGCCGGAGCGCCCGTAGTGCAGCTGGAACGGACCGAAGCTGGTCGGCTTGCCGTTCTCGTAGTCGCCCGGGGTGAGCCGGTTCGGGTTCGAGCCACGCAGGCCCTCACTGTTGGCGATGCGAAGCGCGATGTCCGGGTCGATACCCTGCGACAGCGCCGAGGCTCGGATGTGGGCCGCGAACTCGGGATTGATGTTGCGCATGTCGCGCGCCGAGATCCCGCCGCCTCCGCCTCCGCCCGTGCCGATGCCACTCCCAACGCCACCGCTGCCGAAGCTCGCTTTGCGGATCATGCCGCCGAGGCCGGCGCCGTCCCCGCCGAAACTGGCCTTCTGGATCAGCCCGCCACCGCCCCCGCTACTCCCGCCACCCGGCCCGAAGGTGATCGGCAGCATGATCCCGGCACCAACTGCCTCAGTGATCCGCTGGAGCAGCGTCTTGCCGGCCTCGGTCCCGGCCTCGTCGGCCTTCTCCTTGAAGGCGTCGAGCATAGCTGGCCGGCGCGGCGGTAGCGGCGCGTCGACGATGCCCTTGCCGATCGCCTTACCGGCCTCATCTGCGACCTCCGGCTTCGTGAACCACGATGTGATCCAGTTGCGGACCCACGGTGTGGTTTCCGGCACCGCTGTGTCCAGGTGCTCGCCAGTGGCGGGATCGATAGCGCCGGGGCCTTCCTTCTCCGCGATCTTGGGTAGTTCTTGCGAAGTGGCATAGCCGGCCACCGCCGCTCCAGCGCCAAGGCCGACAACCACACCGCCCAGACCGAAGCCGGCCAGCGGCAGGGCCTTTGCGGCGTTGCCGGCGGCACCCTTCTCGACGGCCGCGCCCTGCAGCATCTTCGCTGCCACCGTCAGCTCGGCGGCCGCGGATGGTAGCCCGAACCCAGTAGCGATCTTGTACGAGGCGAAGCCCGAGGCTGCGAGGCCGCTGGCTACAGCAGCGCCACCGGCGCCGGCCGCCATCATCGGGTGATCCTTGGCCACCAGGGCGATGCTCTGAAGCCCTTCGGCAAGCGCCTTCAGCCCGGCGGCGGCCGGGGCCATCAGCGGCGACGTCGCCGCGGCCAGCAGATCCTCCAGGCCGGACTTAACCGCCTTGAGACCCTCGGTGGGATCCTCCTTGAGGTTCCGGTTGTAGATGTCGTCGAGCGAGCCGGTCTGTTTCTGAAGCGCAGCGTCCTTGTGCAGCCGGGCACGGAAGGACTTGAGCCCAATCTCGTTGGCGAAGAAGTTTGAGGTGTTCCCGCGGAACATGGTCGCGAAGACCTTCGACAGTTCCTCATCGTCATCGACGTTGACGCCCTTGGCCTTCAGCGCCGGCAGAACGACAGTCTCCATCCACTTCAGCGGGTTCTCATGAGCGAGAGTCGTGTCCTTCACCGCACCGGACCGCCAGGCAGTGGCGTGGCCGGCCTTCATGATGACCTGGCTCTTGTCGTTGACCTTGCCGTTGATGACGTTGTTGAAGGCGTTCGCCGCCGTGCCCGCGCGTTCGCCCTTCATCGTCCCGACGATCGACGGCATGATCGTGGTCAAGAACTCCTCGTCGTAGCCGCGCAGGGATGACTTGGCCTGCTGGGCGAAGTTGATCGCCTCGTGCGGGTTGAAGTTGCCGCCCGAGAAGACCATCGCCCGGACGAGGCCCTCGGTCTCCCGCTCGAACCGGTGGCCGTCGCCGGCTGAACCGCGCTCCTCGGCGAAGCGGGCCATCTTGTTGCCCATCTCCCCGGCGTTGTCGGTGATCTTGCCCCCAGCCGCCGCGTTGACTGGCTCCGAGGCCTTCTGCATGAAGGTCAGGTGCTCCAGAGCGTGGTCGAGGGACCCGAACGCCGAGACGGTCTCGTTGATGACCTTGAGGTTCTCCTCGAACGTCGCGGTTGGGACGGCCTTCACGGTCTCCCGTGAGGCGCGTTCGATCTGGGCGAACTCCTCGGGTGTCCGGCCGGCGTTCTTCAGCGCCACCGTCTCGTGCTGCAGCCGGGCGCCGGCCTTCAATCCATCGACCGTGCCATGCACCACGCTGTGCGCCGACACCGCCCCGGCTGCCGCGCCGGCGGCCAGTCCGATCGCGCCGTGCTGGCGCATATGCCGGGCCGCCTCGGCCTGCTCCCGCGCGAGGTGAGCCGCGGACCGGGCCGCCTGGTCCTCGACCCGCAACTGGGTCCGCAGGGCGCCGGTGGCGCTCTCGGTGGCGGAGCGGAGCCGGACCTGGTGGGACTCCAGGCTGCTCAGATCGGCCCCGAATTTCACAGCGGAAGATTCCGCATGCTGGAGAGCGGACGACTGTGCGGCTACTGCGGCGGTCGCCCGGCGGACGTCCCCCTCGGCCTTGCGCTGGGCCACCGTGTAGTCGCGGACAGCCCGGGTCGCCGCCTCGATCTCCTTGGCTTCGGCGGAGCCCCTGGCCGCTTTCACGCCATCGAACGCAGCACGGGCGACCTTGGCCTGCTCCAGAGCCCTGGTTGCTGCCTGCGCTGCCCCCTGCGTCGCCCGCAGGCCCGCCTCAGCGGCCGAGAAGCCCGACCGGGCGCCCATGGCGGCGTTCACCGCCTTCGAGGCCTGCTCGACCTGCTGGAAGTCCTTGGCCAGCCGCTGCAGGGGGGCCGATACCTTCGAGACCTCCTCGAGCTGCCGGACCGATTTTACGACGGCGGCAACCGAAGCGGAGGCGCCCTTATCCTCGCCACTGAGGACCAAGCGGGCTTCGATGGTTTTCGCGGCCATGGCGACGGCTCCTCAGTGCGCGACAGGCAGGCCGTCGTTCAGGACGGCGGCGGACAGACGGTAGGCTTCGGCGAGAGCCTTCATGGCCGCAGCGAGCGCGTTCATGGCCTCGACGGCCTCAGGGGTGCCGATCTTGCCGAGGTCCAGCGCGACGGCTCCGACGTAAGCCGACAGCGAGGCGGTCACCTCTTCGCAGCCGGGGGGTTGAACGGGCTCGGCGGTGGTCACGTTCGCCTCGATGGTGAAGGGGGCGGCCTCGCCCGGCTTGGCTCCTCTGATCGGTTTAAGCCGATGCGGGGCGGAGAGCCGGACTTCCCGATGTTCGATGGGCCGCGGCACCGTCCGAAGGAGCCCCGCGATGGGTGATGGGTCAGGCCGCCGGCTTGACGCCGAGGGCTTCGAGCTGCCGGCGCATGCTCGCCAGGGCGAGGCCACGGCTGTCGGCACGCGGGGTGACGGCGGCGGCGCGGGCGTCGCAGTAGGATCGGACCACAGCCTCAGCCGGCCGCGGCCTTGGCGACTCGGGCGGTGCGGGCTGAAGCGGACTGGGCCTGATGCGGGGTAAAGGCGCGTCGGCCGTCGCCACGAAGACGTTGCCGCCGAGGCGATGGTATCCAGGGGGCGGACTGGAACGGCTCACTGGCGGATCTCCGATGCGGTGGGGTGGTAGGCGACGGCGCCAGCCCAGGCAGTGGCCTGCTCCGGCTCAAGGTCGACGGGGGCGGTGAGCAGCAGCTCGCGGACGATCTCGGACGGGATGTCCCACCGGATCGCGAGCAGCAGGGCCACGCCCTGGCGGCCCTTGGCTTCCGGCATCGCCATGATGGGCTCGATGCGCTGGAGCGGCGTCTCCGCCGGGACCACGCCGCGCTCGTCGTCGATCCATTCCTGCCGGAGGGACGGGTTCATGCCGCGCCCCGCAACTGCACCACCTCGGCCTCAGCATGCGGGACCGCCGGCAGCAGCTCCAGCTTCTCGCGGATCGGCCGGCCGAGCGGTGCAGGCGGCGGAAGGTCGGACGCCAGTTCGATCAGCGCGCCGTTGTGGTCCCGGTACGGGCTGGCCGTGACGAAGGCGGAATCGGTCAGGCCAAAGGCAGGCAGGGCGACAGCACGGAGGAGCGACCCGTCGTCCCGGGGGCTCACCGCCTCGCGATACCGGGTGTGGGTGAAGGCCCGCAGGGTGCAGGTCAGCGGGACGCCGGTGGTCGGCGCAGTGTGGTGGGCGCTGCCGGGCAGGTAGAGCATGCCACGCCCAGGGTGCTCCGCGGATGCACGGACATCGCCCTGCCGCTGCTCCGGGACAGGATCGGTGCGGCCGTCGACGACCCACAGCTCGACGGTCTCGCTGCTGACGATCTCCTCGGGCAGGCCGTGGAGGACGCGCAGCTCGGCCTCCGGGCTCGCGATAGCAGGGAAGTCGGGCGCCGCTGTCGCCGCACGTGCGACGGCTGCCTCGGCCTCGCAGAGATCCCGCAGCAGGTGACGGATCGCCAGGGCGTGGTGGCGGTACTCGACCGGGAGCCGGGCCTTGATCGCCTCGACCTTCGCCACGGCGTCGGTGTGAATCGCCTGCCGGGCGGCGCGGGCCTCGGCCTCGCGTACGGTGGCGATGCGGTTGGTGAAGGCCGCCACCAAGGCCTCGGCCTTGTCGAGGCGGACGGTCGCGGCGCCTTTCTCCCGAAGCAGGTTTTCCAGGCCGGCTTCCGACGCATCGAGCAAGCCATCGCGGTACGCAACCTCTGCGGCCTCGCGGTCGCGGGTCGCGGCCTCGACCTGGGCATGAGCCTCTGAAAGCCCCGACACCAGCTTGTCGAGGCTGGTCTCTTGGCGTGCGGCGCCGACGAGGACGGCGAGGCTGTCGCGGACGATCTTGGCGGGTGATTTCACAGGAATGCTCCGTCGGTGCGCACCATTTTCGCTGTCGAAGCCGCACTGGCACTTGTCGCGGGCGAAGTGGCTTTCGCAAAGGCTCTCTGCGCTTTCAAGGCCACGAGAAGTGTCGAATTCAGACCAGCGAGCCGATGCTCAATGTTGTCGATTGCTTGATTGGTCCCAACGATCTTGAGTTCCAAATCACGCTTGTGTCGTTTGGCTCGTTCGAAGAGCAATTCGACATTGGAGATCTCATCTTCGATTTCTAAGATGCAATCCAAATGCGAGCTCATATGCGGGACCCTCCGGTGCGCGGGATGGTGCGGACGGCAAGCGAACCTGCCGCCCGCGTCAGGCCGGAGCCCGGGACCGCGGTGGCCGACCGGAGATCCTCGACGGAAGACGGCCGGGTGCCGCGATGGGTGATGTGGTGCGGGGTCATGGAGTCGCCCCGACGGTCGGAGACACAGCCTCGGCCGCGATCTCGTCCCCTTCCCGCTGGGCAGCGTCGGCGCAGCGATTCAGGGCCTCGCGGACCACGTCCTCGATCACGGTCGTCTCGTGCCGCGTCAGGTGCGGGATCACGCCGGCGATGGCGGTCGGCATGCCCATCATCGTCCGGCTGAATAAGGCGCACATGTCGCCCCACTCCCGCTCGGCCTCGTCGGCTTTGATGAGGTTGCCCGCCTCCACCTCCGCATCCCGCTCGGCGCGGTCCGCCTGGAGCTTGGCGAGCCGGACCTTCTGCTCGTGCAGCGGATCCGTAGCCTTCTCGCCCCGGCCCGCCGCGATCTCGCGCAGGTGGCGGTAGCTGTTGCGTACCGAAGCCTGCACATCGTAGCGACCGCGGCCGACCTTCACGAAGATGCCGGAAGCCGCGAGGTCTGTGACGGTGCGCGTCGAGATGCCGAATAGCGCTGCCATCTCCGGCGCGGAGGCGGTCTCATTCATCGGCCGCCCCTTCGAAATGCCGAAGCAGGCCTCGAAAAGCAGCGGAACCCCTCTGAGCCGGAACTTTGCACAGAGGGAGGGGTCGCACCTCTATGGCCCGCAACCCGCCTGTGACCGCCGGAGGACCCTGGTCCCCCTGAGGGGCGGGCCGATCCTCCCTCGCTGATGTTGGCGGCGGGCATCGGAGGTTCAGGCCGCCTGGCGGGTGGCGGGGGCGTCGAGGGGCGGGAGCGCCACACCCTCGGCAGCGAGCTTCTCGCGCAGCGTCCGACGCATCCACTCGGACGACGTGGTGCGGGCCTGTCGAGCGGCGGTGGCCACGGCCCGCGTCAGGCCAGGCTCCGCCCGGAAACAGACGGGATCGGAAAACTCGATACGGTCTGAAGGCATCGCCATCGCACCATGAAGAACATCGATGCTAGGCATGTGAGACGTACTGCAACAGGATAGCAAGCGCACAGAATTCCTGGGATCATCCCTTTCCGTCACGCTTTGTTTTGCTTCGTTATCTCTTGTTACTGTACATCACGCCTGGACTGTGACAGCCTGCCGCAGCGCTTCGACCTCGATGAGGGCGGCGAGCAATTCCGCCCTCTGGTCGGTAGACGTCATCGTGGCATCTCGGAGTCCGAAGCCTGCCGAAATGCGTTGACCCGTTCGACGGGGCGCGTCCGATGCTGCCCGCTCAGGACGCCCCGATGAACGCGATCATTTGGCTGATCTCCAGAATAATCCAGTTCTTTTTCGGCAAGGGCCAGCGAGGAGAAGACCCCTCAGCGCCGAGAGCTCGTGAACTTGGAGCAGACGAAGATCGATCGGTGGACAAGAACAGAAATTTCGATGCCGATTACCGCGCCGCCACGAACATGCTGAGGGTACGAATGGGCAACAGCTTCCCAGACAACTACCATGCACGGCCGAGCACTGGCACGAACAGCACGCGTGACTTCGGCGACGAGCGGGCCGAGGCAATCGACACTGCTTCGGCCGCCATAGCTGCAGCCCTTCGCAAAGGTGCGACGGTCAAGCAGGCGGCTGAAGCAGGCGCGGCCAGCGTCGGGATCTAAGGGTAGGCGCTGAGCTGTTGTCATGGCGCCACTTCGCGCCAGCCGGTGGCGGTCCAGCCAACCGGCAATCGCATCCACCGCGGGCTTGGCTGGCGCGCCGTCCCGCCGGGGCGACCACCGGCATCCGACGAACGTCTCGACCCGCAGACGTTCGTAACCGGCGATCCAGCGCTCGGCCCGCAGGTCGACGCGTCGGTCCCGCGGCGCGATGTCCATCGGCAGCCAGACAGGCTCCGAGATCATCACAGCCCCGCTCCCACAGAGCCACGATTTCTCCACTGTGGATTTCCCCACACTCCCCCACACCCCATAGGGACTGTGGTGTGGTGGAGTGGATCCACGGTCGCCACGGTGATCCACAGTCGCAGTGTGGGAGTGTGGAAGGCCATCAGAACACCTCCCCGACGACGACCATGACCTGATCGCGGCCTGTCCTGGCGTTGTGGCGGGTGTCGGTTTTCAGGCAGCCGTTCTTCTTCCATAGCGTCAGGAGTGCGGAGATCCGCTTGCGATCGCCGGCATCATCCACATCGAGGCCGAGGACGGTTGCGGCGGCTTTGCCGGCCCAGTTGTCGGCACGGACATTGTCGGCCCACGCCCCGGCGGCGATCGCGTCCTGCACCTTCCGCACGTCGCCAGGCTGCAGCGCATCGGACAGGCTGGGCAGGTTCCAGGCGGTGACGACACCGACCATGTCACCCGGATATTCGAGGGTGTCGTTGCCGAGCGGCACGCTCACCAGCTCGTGCCACGAGGCGCCATCGGCCGGTGGCTGCATGTTGGCCTTGCCGTCGTCGACCCGGAAGAAGCGGCGGCGCTGATCGGCCTCGACGCCGGCCTGCGCAGCTTCGTCCGACGACATACCGTTGAGCACCCGGGCCGACCGAACGGCGCCGATCAGAGACGAGCCGCCGCGGGCATCCTCCACCGTGTAGGCAGCCTGCCCGGCACCGGGCTTCCGGACGTGGTGCACGAAGCCGATGCAGCAGTTGCCGGCTTCAGCGATCCCGCCCCATTCCTTTGCGACGCGATCGACGGCCCCGTTGTCGTTCTCCGGCACGGCATGGGACGAGATGAACGGGTCGACGGTCATCACGTCGATGCGGTTGGCCAGGATCGTCGCCGTGACCGCCTCGACCACCGGGCGCATCACGGTCGTTCCCTCGCCAAGCTTCTGCGCGATGACGATGGGGGTTTCACGGCCAGAGTCGATGAACAGGCGGCCGCCAATGTCCTCTGCCGTGATGCCATAGTGAGTGCACGCGGCAGCGAGACGGCGCTCGACCTCTTCGCGCGGATCCTCGCCGTTCCACACCCAAACCCGGAGCGGCTCGGCGACCCGGATCCCCAAGAGTGGTTTGCCCGTCACCATGGCCAACGCCTCGACGAGCACGAGGCTCGTCTTGCCGAGACCGCCGGGGGCGATGGTCGCCGTGGTGAACCGGCGGATGTAGTGCCTGCCGTAGAGCCACCGGCGGGGCGGGATCGACCGCGGGTCGGGCAGCAAGAACGGGGTGGCACGGATCGCGGCCGGCTTTCCGCCCGCGGCCTGTTCGTCTGGTTCAGGCGTGAAGGCCGAGAACTCGACGTATTCCTCGATCCGCAGGTGTTCGGCCTCGCTCATAGGCGCCGCGCCTCCCGGATCGCATCGTTCATGTCGCCGGGCACGCGGGGGCGGGCCAGGATCACTTCACGGCCGGCAGCGTGCCACCGCGCGGCGCAGACCTTCGCAGCCGCCTCGCTCGCGCCGCCGTCGTCGCTCTCGACCAGGATCGTCAGCGCCTCGATGCCGGACAGCACCGGAAACACCCGGATCGCACCGACTGACCCGAGCGCCCAGGCCGGCCGGATGCCGAGGAGGCGCGCAGCGAGGCAAGTTTCGATGCCTTCACCGATGGCGAGCAGGAGGGTCACCGCGTCGTCGGGGTCGAGCTTCACAGCTGCCCCGGCGGCCGGCCCGAGCATCTTCCGGCCAATCTTCTCGCCCGCCGGCGTCAGCGCGGTTCTGTGCACTGCCTGCAGCCGGTCCGTGTGGATGCACCGAAGCGCCGCGACCATGACGGGCGCGCGATCATCTCCGAACGCGCAAGCATCATGGTAGCGAAGCACGTCGGCCCCGGCCTCCGGCAGGCCGAGCCCGCGGGAGGCGAGGTGCCGCTCGACGGGTGACCGAACGGCAGGCTGCGCTTCGCGCCAGATCCGCAGGGCGAGCGTCGTCCTGTCTGACGAGTTTCCGACAACTTGTCGGAAACTCGCTTCGATGCGTTTTGGCTCAAGTTGAGCCGAAAGCCCGAGCCGAGCTCGGACGTAGTCCCTGCAGGCTGCGAAATCGTCGCCGCAATGGCTGTGCAGGGTGAACCCGCCCGGCGCCGAGGCATCGAACAAGACGGACAGACTGCGGTCGCGAGAGCTGTGGCCTGGCCCGGGGCAGAGCACGCCCCGGCCGGACACCTCCCCTCCGAGTGCATGGGCGGCCGAGCGGAGGTCAATCATCGCGATGCCTCCCGCTCGGCCGCCTGCAGCGCGCGTATCAGCTCCGGCAGGTGCCTCCGGCTCAGACTCACCCCCTTCTTGGTGGCGCGGCGCTCGCCCTCGGTGTCGAAGGCGGCGAAGATCCGCACGTCGACGAGCTCGTGACCATTGATCTCGGTCAGCGCGATGCGGACCTCCTCCGAGGCGTTCTTCGGCACGGTGGCGATGTGGCGGGGCTCGCTCATGGCCTATCCTCCGCGTTCTTGTCGCCGCGGGACCGCCGCGTCGGAGCCGTGAGGTTTGCGTAGGCGGCCCAGATCCGGCGCTGGTCGAGCGGAGCCAGCCGGTTCAGCGCCGCGAGCGCCTCCGGCAGGGCACCCGAATCCACCTCTGATGCCTGCAGCGACGCGACGAGCTCGACACCGCGGGGCCCGCAGGACAGGTGGGCGATCGCCCGGAGGCATCGGAGGCGAGCAATGCGCTCGCCCGGCTCGATGTTGCTGGCGAACGGCCCCCAGGTGTCTGCGGCGGGGATCATCGCGCACCGTCCCGCGGGCCGAGCCCGGCGAGCTGCGCGACGACGGCCGCGACCTCGATCCCGCAGCCGAGGCGGCGGGTGATCCGATGGACCGCGAAGTCACGGTGCGCTATGTGGAAGACGTCGGCTGTCGAGGCGACATCTTCCGAGGGACGTGAGCGCCGGCCAGCGCTCCGTCCCTCAACTGTTTTCTGGGCCATCGTGCTACGCGGCCTCCGTGTTCGTATTCACGGACAGGCCGAGCATCCGCTCAAATGGCGCGACCGGCACAAGCAACAGTCGGCCGATTTTGATTGTCGGGATCTCGCCGCGCTTCACCGCCTCGTAAGCGGAGTTGCGACTGATCCCCAGCCAGCGTGCTGCCTCTTCGACGCTGATCGTTTTCGAACCCGTACCGGCTGAACGACTCATCTTCATTACCGTAGCTCCGTAACTATCCTACGATTTGAAAGATGATATTGCTTCGTCCTTGACCATCGCAAGCCATGCTCATACGATTTGTAAGCAGGTTTTGGAGTGGTCGAATGGGTAAGCGCGGACCGGCCCCGAAGGGCGAGTATGTCGGCCAGACTGCCGTGCTCTCGACGCGTCTCACGTCGGATCTCCGGTCGAGACTGGAGTGTGAGGTAGAGAAGCGACCTAATAATACTATATCTCGGGAAGTAGAACATAGACTTAGAAGGAGCTTTATTCAGGAAGATGAGATTATAAGCGCGTTCGGCAGCCGAGAAAATTACGCTTTGATGCGCGTAATCTCGATGGTGCTGGAGCTTTGGCATAACCCAGCCGATCTCGCCGCTGACTGGAAGCACGATCCCACGGCCTACGATCAGGTTTGTAAAAAGATCTCGGCCGTGTTGAAGGCGATGCGCCCGCCAGGCGAGCCACAGAAGCTATCCGACCTCGAGCAAGCGCTCGCCGACGTGACGGCGACAGAACATCCGGCGGTAGTTCTGAAAGGGATCCAGGATGCCGAGCGGGCTCTTCCGCTCACCGGGAGCCGGAAGGCACAGATCCGATCGCTGATTAAGAGCGACCTAGGCGAACTTGCTGACCGACCGCACATCTTCCAGGGTACGGCGGACCAGATGCGAGCTGAGGCTGACCGCCTGGACCGTGAGAAGCAGCTTGCCTCACCGCCGAAGAAGAGGTCGCGTCGATGAAAGGCCACATCCGCGAGCGCTCGCCAGGCAAATGGGCGATCATCCTGGACCTGCGGGATCCGGAGACCGGCAAGCGCAAGCGGAAATGGCACTCCTTCAGCGGCACGAAGCGCGAGGCGCAGAAGGAGTGCGCCCGGCTGATCACGGCAATCGGGGGAGGGGACTACGTCGAGCCGGCCAAGGAAACGGTGGCGGCGTTCCTCGATCGGTGGCTTGAACACGTGCGGACGCTGATTTCGCCCCGCAGCCACGAGCGCTACACGGAGCTCGCCCGCAAGAACATCGTGCCGCTCCTCGGCAACGCGGTGCTGACGAGCCTGCGGCCGGAACAAATTTCGGCGGCCTACGCGAAGGCGCTCGTCAGCGGGCGCCGCGACGGCACCGGTGGCTTGGCGCCCCGCTCCGTCCACCACATGCACCGAATCCTCCGGCAAGCGCTCGGCCAAGCCGTGAAGTGGCGCATCCTGGCCCGCAACCCGGCCGACGCCGTCGACCCGCCGAAGGTCGAGCGGACCAAGATGCGGGCGCTCGACGCGAACGAGACCGCGGCGCTCCTGGCGCACTTCCGGCCAACTCGTATGTTCGTGCCGGTCGTGCTCGGCGTTCTCTGCGGTCTCCGCCGAGGCGAGGTCACCGCGTTGCGCTGGCGGGCTGTCGACTTCACCACCGGCCATCTCGCCATCGTCGAGAGCACCGAGCAGACCAAGGCCGGCATCCGAACGAAGGACACCAAGAGCGGCCGGTCCCGGCGGGTTGCACTGCCATCCCTGGCGGTCGAGGAGCTGCGCCGGCATCGGGTGCGGCAGGCCGAGGAGCTGCTGGCCATTGGCGTTCGGCTCACGGACGACGACTACGTGTTCGCTCAGGCCGACGGACGGCCGGTCCAGCCCAACAGCTTGACGCACGAGTTCGTGCGGATCCTGGCGCTGGCGAAGACGCTGCCGCGGGTCCGATACCACGATCTTCGGCACAGCCACGCGACGCAGCTGCTTGCGAACGGTGTGCATCCGAAGATCGCGCAGGAGCGCCTTGGGCACTCGTCGATCGCGATCACCCTCGACCTGTACAGCCACGTGCTGCCGGGGATGCAGGAGGACGCGGCCGCGAAGGTTGACGCTGCCCTGCGCGCGGCCATAGACAGGTCCGCCGGATGATTGGGTAGCAAAGCGGTAGCAAACGCCGCTTTTCAGGCCCACCCGTCCAGGCAGATTGTCCAAGCGCTGCAATGGCTTGGAAGGGTGGCCGAGTGGTTTAAGGCAGCGGTCTTGAAAACCGCCGTGGGGGCAACTCTACCGTGGGTTCGAATCCCACCCCTTCCGCCAGCATGCGTCGGCCTCGATGGGATCGCCACGGGCCGGAAAGCCAGACTGAAGCGCTGCATCTATCCGCGATCCCGATCCGTATCGCGCCCGCGAAAGCATCGGTCGGTTCGCAGAGCGCTCCATCGGGCTCTATCTTTGCGTCTCGCAAGTCGTCTTTCGATGGCAACTGCTGAGCAATGCTGGGATATCCAGTGACTAGATCGCCTGTGCCCTAGGACAGGCTCACGTATACGTCGCGGTTGCCGTGGCTCAGCCATGCACCCCGGTATGGAAACCGCTCCCAACGACGCTTGGTACGGTCCCGCCCTCATTGCCAAAAACCGTCAAGGATCAAGTCCGACTACCGGGCGGGCAGCAATCAGGCGCCCAGACGCCGCTGTGCGACCCTCGGAGCGGGAGACACCGGCTCGCCCTGTTCCGCCACGTCCCGGAGTGCCGCGACCATGATACCGGTCTGCGCGTCGAGTTCGCGGTGCTGCCGGTCATGTCGAAGAGCGCGCCACGCCATAAAGCATCCGACCAGAGCCGTTGCCGAACTCGCCGCGAGGGACGCGCCAACGGCTACCGCCCATGCCCCGAGAGGAAGGAGGGCAATCGCGGCCAGGAAACCGGTGCCGAGTGCGACGGACAACAGGACGATCATCGAAGCCGCGCCCCACCCAATTGAAACTGCTTCTGCAACAGCCTCCATGTGACTACGCTGGCGCGGTTAATCGAGGGTCAACACTGGGTCTCTGTTTCTAAAACCCGCCAAGCCCCAATTCTCATCGATCACCGCGTCCAGAATTACTGAGGTCGCGGATTCGAGCGCGATGCGGTCTCGCGGATTGTCGCCGCGCGACCGAGGCGCAAGCTTGCGTCAGTTCAGTGACCGATGGAGCGCGGGGACGTGTGGATCGATCGTATGACAGGCTACAATCATCAAATCGGTGCCGGGCGTTAGGCTGCCCAAACCTGATCTGACCTAGTAAGAATCTGTCATATCTAGTACGTATCGATTACTTGTCGGTATCCGCTACACGGTATACAATGCGCAAGGCGGGTGCGTTGATAGAGGCTGACATGGCCGTCGAAGACTCCTCCGCTGGGCGCCTGGTCGAGATCGCAGCACTCCTGGGTTGCCCGGTCGAGAGCTTCTACGCACCCGGCGAAGATGCGTTCGATGTCGGTATGACCAGCGAGCTGCTGAGCCTCTGGAGCAGAATCCGGCAGCCGGAAGTTCGTCAGCGCATCCTTGAAATCGTGCGCCACGAGACGGGGCGTGACGTCGTTGCGCCTGAGGCCGCTGAGTAGCAGGCCCGCTGTTTGGGTTGGCGGCCGAAGCCGCAAAATTCCTGAACTGTCACCGCGGGGGGTCGCGCATCGGTTCGATGCCGGAATGGCCTGATGCCCCGATGCCCGTTCGACCTGGTCGCTGCTACCCCTGAAGCCTGACTCCGCTCGCCCGAAGCCGCAGCTTTCTTCTGCCTGTCCGCTGGTGACGGACGTTGGTCGGAACGGCGCCGATCGGAGACGCATATGAAAAAGCCGGCCGGGGATGACCCCGGCCGGCTGCTATGTTGATCGAGGGCTGTCTTAGCGCAGGAGCTGCAGCACACCCTGCTGCGCGGAGTTTGCCAGCGACAGGGCCGAGATACCCATCGACTGACGGGTCGACAGCGCCTGCGAGTTGGCGGCCTCCTCGTTGAGATCGGCGTTGGTGAGGTTCGCCGAGCCCGTGCCGAGAATGTTGATCAGCTGCTTGGTGAAGTCCTGGCGGTTCTGCACGACGGTCAGGTTGGAACCGAAGGTGCCGGACTGAGCGCGCAGCGTCGAAGAGGCGCTGTCGAGCTTGGTCAGGACGGCAGTGATATCCGTATCCGCCTGGAAGTTGGAGTTGGCGCCCGACGTGGCGACAGCCGACAGATTGAGGCCGGACGACGAGAAATCGACGCCCTGGACCTGAAGATTCGACTTTCCGTTTTCGTTGAACTGGATCTTGAGCTGGTTCGAGCCGCCGCCGCCGAGGAGGTTGACGCCGTTGTAGCTCGCATCGGAGGCCAACTGGTCGATCTGCGTCAGCAGGTTGTTGAACTGGCTGGCAAGGCTGGTGCGGGTGGCATCGCCCGAGGCAGCCGTACCTGCGGTTCCCGTGATGCCGGACGTGAAGCCGATCTTCGTGCCGTTCGCCGAGTCGAACGTGATTGCGTTGGTGGACGAAGCGGCGACGATTTTGGTGCCTCCAGAGTCGACTGAGAACGCGGTGGTACCTGCCGCGCTATTAAGTGCGCTGACGGCTGTTGCCAAGTCGCCAGCCGTCGTCGCGCCAGAAGTACCGGTTCCAGCCGCAAGCGTCGCGGTCTTCGCCACGCCATCAACTGTAAAATTCACAGTCGTAGAAGCGGAAGTAGATGCCGTATAAGCAGAGTCGGCCGTCGTGGAAGTCGTAGAGCCGGGTACCGCAGCGGTAGCATAGTTCTTGCTGGCTAGCGCCTGGTTTGCGAGCGACTTCGCGCTGTCGATCAGCTTCTGGATGCTGGTGATGCCCTGGTTGGCAGCCTGGATGACCTGCACGCCGTTGCTGACGCCGTTGAGCAGGTTGTTCAGGTCGTTAGACCGGTTGTCAAGGCTCTGAGCGGTGAAGAAGCTCAGCGGATCGTCGAGGGCCGAGTTGACCTTCTTGCCGGTGGACAGGCGGTTCTGGGTGGTCGCGGTCAGGGCCGCCGTGTCCTGCAGCGAGAGCAGGTTCTGACGCGTGGCGGCCGACAGGGTGATGGAGGACATCGAAGATCTTTCTGATTAAGTACCACCCGTTTCTCGGGTGCCGCAGTAATGCGGCCGCAGAAGTTTCTTTCGCGTTAAAGCGAGACGGCGTTTGCAAGTAAGCGAGACGATCCTTAATTTTTCACCGGTATCTTGATTAATATTTTCTGTAATCGCCGGTGTGTATCGAGGCAATCTGTATTTTTTAACGCTGCGACTTTGGATATGTCGTTCATAAGTGCAGTAATACTTAAATTTATTGAGACTATGAAGAAAAAACGAGCGATACATAGCGCCACCGGATGCGTGAGTGCATCGATTGCCGGCGCAGCGCTGCGTTTGGGTCAGACGACGCGCCGACGTGCTATGTCGAGCCCTCGGCCCTGGTTTGGACGGCGCGCTGGAAGGCAGCAAAGACCCTGTGCATCTGCGGTCGTTTGTAGGGATAGAGTTCCACCGGATCCATGTCGTGGATGACCATGCCGGTATCGCCTTCGAAGATGAGCAACCGGCCATCGCGACCCTCGGCGCAATCCAGGATCAGGTAGTCGAGCCCGGTCCGACGATGGATCTCGGTGAAAGCCGTCCGGTGGCGTGGAACGAACAGAGCGTCGAACTCGGCCATCGCCGCGGCCTCGGCGCTGCGCTTGGCGGCATCGGCACTCATGCCCGCATTCAGATAATGGATCATCCAATGATCCCGGATCGCCATGTGGCAGAGGAACGGGACGCCATCGATCAGGACGATCCGGAGCTTCCGGTACAGCCCATCCGGCCCGCTGTAATCGTAGAATTGCGTGATGTAGTACGTCGCCGCTTCAGTGTTTTGGAGATACGCTGCAAGATCCTCGCTGCGATCGATCTTCTGCAGCGCATTGCCGGCATGGGTATCGATCGGCCGGATAAGCACCGGAAAGCTGAGATGCGCCGGCGGCTGGTAGGCCGCGGCGATGATCTCTGCGGCCGTCGTGCGGACGACGCGCGGGATCAGGAGGCCCTCCGCCCCATCGAGCGCTTCGGCCAGCCCGTGGCGGGATGTCTTGAGCACGTGGCGCGGATGGTTGACCACCGGGCGGTCCCAGTGCGACGCCGCACTGGCCAAGGCTTCGAGCACCGGCTCGTTCGCCGTGGAATACGCAACGCCGACGACGCACACGTCGTGATCGGGTAGAGTTGCAGGAACCGCCTCTCCAGGGAGAACGAAGAGGTATTCGAGCCGGAAACTCGGGTGGTCCAACAGGAAGTCGACAGGCGTGTTGGCCATGAGGTCGCCCGCCGTGACGATGACCAACACACGCGTTTTCGCGTCGGGCCCGTTCGCCTGAAGCTGGAAATGCCGGCAGCTCTGCAGGACCTCGTTCTGCAGCTGCAGGGCAGGCTCGAAGCGATGCATCAGCAACAGGGTGGTCGATAGATCGAGAGCCGTACCGGCCTCGAGGTCACCGCTCTCGGCCTGCGTCAGGATCGCGTCGGCCCGGGCGGCCATATCGGCCCCCTCGAACGCCGCTCGAATCAGGCGCGCAGGCCCGATCATCGGGCTGGGATCGGCTTCGTACGTCGCTGGCGATGACATCGGATCACTCCCGCCGAGGGCCTGCCCGTCTCGGCCGTTTCACGTGAGTCGTGGGCGGCGGGTCAGCGCCGTCGCGGGGATGAGGCCGCCCGGCGGAGCGCATCCGCGAGCGGGCCGCTCGGCGTGGACTCCGGCGCTGCGGGCGGGCGCGCCGGCCGCGATTCGGATCGTGCGTCCCTCGCGGGTCGCGTCGGAGCCTGCGTCTCCACGGGATCGTCGAGACGCATCGACAACGCGATCCGCTTGCGCGGAACGTCGACGCCGAGCACCAGGACGCGGATCACCTCGCCGATGCGCACCACCTCGGTGGGCGATGCAATCCGGCGGCGCGCCATCGCGGAGATGTGGACGAGGCCGTCCTGATGGACGCCAATATCCACGAAGGCGCCGAACGCCGCCACGTTGGTGACCACGCCTTCCAATTGCATTCCCGGCCGCAGGTCGCCGATCGTCTCGACGCCCTCCTCGAAATGTGCGGTCTTGAACCCGGGGCGCGGATCACGGCCCGGCTTCTCCAGCTCGGTCATGATATCGCGCACGGTCGGCAGGCCGAACCGCGCATCGACGAAGCTTTCGGGGTTGAGCTTGGCGAGGGTTGCCGTGTTGCCGAGCAGGACGTGGATGTCGCTCTTGGTCGCCTGCAGGATCCGCCGCACCACCGGATAGGCCTCGGGGTGGACGCCGGACGCGTCGAGCGGATCGTCGCCCGCGCGGATCCGCAGGAAGCCCGCGGCCAGCTCGAAGGTCTTCGGACCGAGGCCCGGCACAGCCTTCAGGGCGGCTCGCGAGCGGAACGGGCCATGCGTGTCCCGGTGCGTCACGATCCTGTCCGCCAGGGCCGATCCGAGTCCGGACACCTGTGCCAGCAGCGCCGGGGAGGCCGTGTTCACATCGACTCCGACCGCGTTCACAGCATCTTCCACCACCGCCGACAGCGAGCGCGACAATTTCGCCTCGCTGACATCGTGCTGATACTGGCCGACCCCGATGGATTTCGGATCGATCTTCACCAGCTCGGCCAGGGGGTCTTGCAGGCGCCGGGCGATCGAAGCCGCCCCGCGGTGGGACACGTCGAGATCGGGCAATTCACGCGACGCGATCTCGGAGGCCGAGTAGACCGATGCGCCAGCCTCCGAAACCGTAACCTTGACGAGTTTCAGGTCGGCGTTCTCGGCGACGATCTCGGCGGCCAGCCGCTCGGTCTCGCGGGATGCGGTGCCGTTGCCGATGGCGAGGAGTTCGACGCCGTGAAGACGACAGAGCCGCCCGAGTGAGGCCACGGCCTCGCGCCAGCGGCGTTGCGGCTCGTGCGGATAGGTGGTCTCGACCGCGACGATCCGGCCGGTCCGGTCCGCGACCGCGACCTTCACGCCGTTGCGATAGCCCGGATCGAGCCCCATCGTGGGCCGACCCCCGGCCGGTGCGGCCAGGATCAAGTCCTTGAGGTTCCCGGCAAAAACCTTGACCGCCTCGTCCTCCGCGCGTTCGAACAGCCGGGTGCGCATGTCCTGCTTGATCCCGGTGCGGATCTTGGTGCGCCAGGCGGTTCGTACGGTTTCGAGGAGCCATGCGTCGCCCGGACGGCCCGAAGCCGCGACACCGAAACGCCGGCAGATCGCTGTCTCGAACGGGCCGGGAATACCGGGCGGGGAGTCTTCGCCGTCCGCTGCGTAGACGATGTCCAGGATTTCCTCGCGTTCGCCGCGGAAGATCGCCAGGATACGATGCGACGGCATCCGATCCAGCCGCTCGTTCCAGGCGAAGTAGTCCGAGAACTTCGCCCCCTCGTTCGCCTTGCCCTTGCGGACTTTGGAGACGAGCTGGCCGCTGCGCCAGTAATCCGTCCGGAGGCGGCCGATCAGGTCGGCATCCTCGGAGAAGTTCTCGATCAGGATCGCCCGGGCGCCCTCCAACGCCGCCGCCACGTCGGCCACGCCGCGCTCGGCGGACACGTAAGCCGCCGCGGCTGCTTCGGGATCGCGATCGGCGTGCTTCAAGATCGCCTGGGCCAGCGGTTCGAGACCGGCCTCGCGGGCGGTCTGAGCCTTGCTGCGGCGCTTGGGGCGGAAGGGCAGGTACAGGTCCTCGAGACGCGCCTTCGTGTCGGCCGCCGCCAGGGCTGCAGCCAGGGACGGGTTCATCCGGCCCTGAGACTCGATGCTCGCCACGATGGCGCGGCGGCGGTCGTTCAGGTCGCGCAGGTAGGACAGGCGCTCCTCAAGTTTGCGCAACTGCGTATCGTCGAGCCCGCCGGTATTCTCCTTGCGGTAGCGCGCGATGAAGGGAACGGTCGCCCCGCCGTCGAGCAGCGCCACCGTGGCTGCCACCTGCGCTTCGGCGACGCCGAGTTCCTCGGCGATGAGCGCGGTCACGGCTTTCATGCGGTCTCCGATCGGAAGGGTGACTGTTGGGTGAGATGCGCCTGGCCTGCCAAGCCGCCGGAAACGTGGCGATCGCTCGGCACCGTGAACCGCCACGGCTGGTTCCAACCCGAAACCGGAATGATCCGAAGGTTCAATCTGTGGACAAGGCTCGGACAACCGGGCCGAAGCGATGAGCGTATCGGCAGAACCGGAAACCCGCAACTCTCTCACGAAAAGCGCGACAAGCCGCGCATGTCAAATCTTGCGAATGCTTTGCCGCCTCAGTCCATCGGCTGAAGCGCCCGTCTGGCCAGCTGCCCGGATCTTGACGACGGACTGTGCGTGTCATCCCGATGTCACAGCCGAATGTAATCCTTCTCCCGTCGCATGCTTCGAAAGGCAGGCGCCTCGTGCAGTTCGAGATCCGCGAGAATAATCGGTCTCTGTGGTCCTGGGTGCTCGTGAACGAGACAGCCGAGACGGTCACCGAGTCGCGCCGGAGCTTTCCATCGCGGGCGCAGGCGACCGCTGCCGCCCTGGCGTTCTCGCAACTCGTTGCCCGGGCCGGGCGCACCTTGTCGGGTGGTCCGCGTCAGATCGGCTTCTTTTGATTGCAGGCGGTCTGTCAGGTCCGGTGACGGACCAAGCCGATCAGGCTGAGGCATGCGATCGCGCAGCCCACGCCCATGGCGCCGAGACAGCTGATGGTGCGGACAGGTTCCCCACGCGCCAGCACGATGGCGACCGTCAGCGGAAGGAGCAGGAAACCGAACAGCAGAATCATGGCGCGTTCCGGTCGACAGGATCGATGGACCGGGGCGAATCTACCGGCTGAATGGTTAATTGCGTCGGAACGGCTGGAGCCGCTGGGACGATCCCGGGCACAGGATCGTCTCGCGCGGTCCGCGACGCAGTGACCTCCCTGCGTTCAGGTCAAGCGAGCCGAACCAATCGTTCGATCAGGGCCGGATCGTGCAGCAACGCCATGCGCTCCCGCGGCGTCAGCCAAGCCTGCGCCTCCGCAACCGTCTCGGCTTCGCCGATCTTGGCGGCGGCGAGGGTTCGGTCGGGGTCGATCGCGCCACGGGGCCGATGCTGACCGGGCGGCAGCATGTCGGCATGCGTCTCGGCCAGGTTCGGGTCGGCGTGGAGCACGGCGAGGGAATCGGCCTCGTCGAACCCGGCTTCCACGTTGCGGGCCGCCAGGTGAGCGGCACGGGTTGCGATTGCGGGGGGTGCGACCTCCTCCGGTGTGGCGAGCAGGCGCCGGCGTTTGAGCGCCAGTCCCAGACCGAGCTGGCCGCTGGCCCAGGAGATCGGGATGGCCAGCACCAGGCCCACGATCGTGGGGCTCATCCAGAGGAACAGCGAGGTCGCGATGGCGAAGGCCGAGATGCCCGCCACGACACCGAGCAGCGTGTGCCACGTGTGCCGGCCGACGATGTCGCGCAGCGGGATCGAGCCATCGTCGCGGCGCTGCGGGTTCCAGCCCGTGTCGCGCCCGAGCAGGATGCTCATGACGGAGCCGGATTGAACCACCATCGCCACCGGCGCGACCAGGGCCGAAAGCAGGATCTCGACCAAGCTGGAGAGGACGAGCCGCCCGCCGCCGCCGCAGGCCTGCCGAACCGACCGGTCGAGTAGGGCGAGGATCAGACCCAGAAATTTCGGCGCCAGCAGCACCGCCATGGTCAGACCGAACAGCTGGAGCGCGCGGACCGGGTCGAAGCGCGGAAAGACCGGCGAGAAGCCGGCACCGCCGAAATAGTCCGGTCGCTCCGTGGCGGTCTGGAGGACCAGCAGGATACCCACCACCAGCTGCAGCAGCCAGAGCGGCGAGGCGAGATAGCCGGCGATCCCGGTAGCGAAGTGCTGGCGGGTGGCCGGATGCAGGCCCGCGGCGCCGATCACCCGGGCGTGCTGGAGGTTGCCCTGGGCCCAGCGCCGGTCACGGACAGCCACGTCGATCAGGGATGGCGGGCTCTCCTCGTAGGAGCCCTCCAGGCGATGCAGCATGTAGACCGCCCAGCCGGCCCGGCGGATCAGAGCGGCCTCCACGAAGTCGTGCGACAGGATATGGCCGCCGAAGGGGGGCTTGCCCGGCAGATCCGGCAGGCCGCAGGATTCCGCGAAGGCGCGGGTCCGGATGATGGCGTTGTGGCCCCAGTAATTACCGTCCCGGCCGGACCATGCGGAGAGCCCCGCGGCGATCACCGGGCCGTAGATCCGCGCGGCGAATTGCTGAAGCCGGGCGAACAGCGTGTTGCGGTTGATGATCAGCGGCAGCGTCTGGATGATGCCGGCATCCGGGTCCGCCTCCATGGCGGCGGCGAGCGCCACGATCGCCGGACCGTTCATCAGGCTGTCGGCATCGAGCACGAGCATGTGGTCGTAGCGGCCGCCCCATCGGGTGACGAAATCGCCGATATTGCCGGCCTTGCGGTGGTGGTTCTTCGGCCGGTGGCGGTAGTAGAGGCGCGCGTCCGGGCCGAGGCGGTGGCGCAGGTCGAGGAAGGCGCGCTCCTCGGCGATCCAGGCATCGGCCTGCGTTGAATCGGACAGCACGAACCAATCGAAATGCCGCCCGAGGCCGGTCGCTTCCACGGCCTCCCGCATCGCCTCGACGCCCGCGAAGGTGCGGGCCGTCGCCTCGTTGTAGACCGGCATCAGGATCGCGGTCCGGGTCGTCAGCGCCGCCGGACTCGTCGGCGACGGACGTTCGCGGCGCAGCAGCATCGCGAAGCCCAGCAGCCCGCTGGTGAAGGCCAGCGCGATCCACGAGAACGTCAGGCAGAACAGAACGACGAGGGCGAGCTGGAGCGCGGTCGGGCTGCCGGAGACCGACACGGTCTCGACCATCTGCCAGCCGCCGTAAGCCGTGAGCGCCAGCGCGCCGCCGAACACCCAGAGCCGCGCAAGCCAGGGGCTGCGTCGCTCATGCGCGGGTCGGTGGGCGGCTGTCCCGTCCCAGCGCGCCAGGTTCTGAACCGGCATCGCCAGCGGTGCATCAGGCGGAAGCACGGGTCCGATCTCCGGCGTCGCCGCGCCGGACGCGGAGACCGGCTGGAGCGCGGGCTGAGGCAGGGTCATCGTCTCGTCCAATCGCACGGCGGTGGCTGATCCTCGTTCAAAGAGTGGGGTTTAGGGTGTCCAGCGATAGAGCCAGGTCTCGCTGGCCCGGACTTGTCCGCGCCGGAGGGCGAGGCGCAGCTCGCTGGCTCGTTCACTACCCGGATCGAGCTCGAACACGATCCGCAGGGTCTTGCGACCGGCATAGCGGTACTGGTCCTGCCGGGTGATCGTTCCGGCGGAGGCACTGAGTTCGACGTCGATGTCCCCGGGCTCGAACAGCGCGTCGCCTTGGAAATCGACGGCGAACAGGCGTCGGTTGCCGGTGCTGCCGTGTCCGCAGCGGCTGTCGCTGACCCGCGCGATCTCGGGCGGCAACGGATCGGGCCAGCCCTTGGACCAATGCTGGCGGCAGAGGAAGCGCATCTCCCCGCCCTTGGCGAGCATCGCCTTGGGACGCCAGTAGGCGAAGACGTTTTCGTTGCGTTCGGAATCGCTCGGGATCTCGAGGAGCGTGACGGCGCCCTCGTTCCAGTCGTCCAGCGGTTCCAGCCACAGGGACGGCCGCTGTTCCCAATGCCGCCGGTCGTCATCGAAATCGGTGTACGCGCGGGCGCGCTGCATCAGGCCGAAGCCCTTGGGCCCGCGATCCACGAAGGCCGACACCTGCAGGGTTTCGGGGTTGTGCACGGGGCGCCAGAGCGGCTCGCCGTAGCCGTTGTGGATCGCCAGGCCTTCCACCGAGAACGCGGCGGCGCGCAGGTCATCGACGTGGCGGCGGTCGAGCGGCCCGAACAGATAGCTGCCCTGCATGCCGCCGAGCCCGATATGATCGAGATCGGCCCGTGCGAAGACCGTGCCGTCGATCGCCGCCACCGAGGCTTCCCGGCCCGGTGTGAGTGTAAGTTTGAAAGCCGCCGTGGCGGATTCGGATTCGGCGAGCGCGTGGATCACGATCGGCTGCCCCGGAGCGGGGGTCTCGATGAACAGGGCGCGGAACAGCGGGAATTCTTCGCCGCGGGCATCGGCCGGCCGGAGGGCCAGCGCCCGGGCGTTGATGCCGAAATCCTGCCCCTCCGCCACGAGGCGAAAGAACGAGCCGCCCTGGAACAGGGCGAAATCCGACAGGGCACCCCCGTCAGCGAAGCGTGCCCGCAGCCGGAAACCCGAGAACGCGGCGTCGTCCGTGAGGTCGGGCAGATCGAAGCCCGGGGCCGAGAACGAGGCCTTGTCGTAGGAAACCGGCCGTACGAGGCCGTTCTCGACGAGGAACAGTGCGACCGGTGTGTCGTAGATCGAGCCGCGCAACAGTGGTTCGAGACTGTAGCCGATATCCTGCCCAGCCCAGATCCCGCGCCCCTCGGCTGGCCGGATCGCCTCGTAGGCGTCCCGCGACAGGTTCTTGAGGGAAGCCGGCAGATCGCCGGATTTGGGGCCGACGTAAGCCACCTTGGAGCGGGCGCGGGCCAGATCGGTCAGCGTATTCGCCTCGAACGCCTCGCCCGCGCGGGGGAGGTCCGGCACCTTCTCGGGATCGGCCGCCAGCGTGGGGCCGGGCAGCGAGCCTGCGGCCGCGCCGAGGGCGGCCGCCAGCACGACGCGGCGGCTCAGGGCAACGGGCTGGCGAGCGTGTCTCGTCATGCGGTGGTCGGTCTCTCGTGTCTCACGCCGTCCCCGGCTGTGCAGGCTTCGGGTCGGATCCCAGGCGACCGTACGGCGCCGGAGCGATGTCCGCGCCCGGCGCCGTACGGTCGGGACCCGCTTAGCATCGGTCTCTATACGGACATTCCCGCTGAACCCAGGGTTAAGCGCGCGATCGAACCATCAGCCGCTCCGTTGACTTAACCCGAGCCGGCTCTCTAATTCGGCCACCTGCATCGAAACGGGGGAGGCAGCATGGGGTCGTTGCGTGTCACGGGTCACGGCGTGGATCTCGGAGAGAGTCTGCGCGGCCGCGTCGAGGAACGCATGGCTGCGATACAGGCCAAGTACCTCGACGCGCACATGAACGACGCCTGCACCGGCCACGTCACCCTGAGGCGGGATGGCACCGCCTTCCGGACGGATTGCGTGCTGCATCTCACGTCCGGCCTGACCATCGAGGCGAACGGCTTCGCGCACGACGCGCGGTCCAGCTTCGATCAAACGGCTGAGCGGCTGGAGACCCGGCTGCGCCGCTACAAGCACAGGCTCAAGCAGCACGCCACCGGGCCGAGCAACGACCTGGCCGTCGAGGCGGCCTACGCGGTTCTCGCCGCTCCGGAAGAGGACGACGACGACGAGCCGGCCGAAGGGGATGCGCATCCCCCGATCGTCGCCGAGAGCACCCGGACGCTGCAGCGCCGCACCATCGGCGAGGCGGTCACGGCCCTCGATCTCACCGGCTCGCCGGTGGTCGTGTTCGTCCACGCTGGCACCGGGCGCATCAACGTCGTATATCGGCGCAGCGACGGCGCGATTGGCTGGGTGGACCCGCCGAACGCCGTCGATTAACGCGGCGGTCGGGAGGAACGGAGCCGGAACCGGCTTGTTTCCCGGTCGATTGGTGAGTGGGGGCACGGCCGAGCTGGCCGTCGATGCTCCCGCGACGAGGCCCGTCCCGCCGGACGGGCGACGGGGCAACGGTCGTTCGATGCCAGTTCTCGAATTCCTCGACCCTGAGTCGGTCGTGCAGTCGCTGCGCGCGCGGGCCAAGAAGCAGGTGCTTCAGGACCTCGCCGCCCAGGCGGCGCGTCGTCTGCCAGCCCTCGGCGAGCGTCCCGTCTTCGACACGCTGTTGCAGCGGGAGCGGTTGGGATCGACCGGCATCGGAGACGGCGTGGCGATCCCCCACGGCAAGCTGCCGGGATTGGACCGGCTGTTCGGCCTGTTCGCACGGTTCGACCGGCCGGTGGACTTCGAGGCGTTGGACGGTCAGCCGGTCGACATCGCGTTTCTGCTGCTGGCGCCGGAGGGGGCCGGGGCCGATCACCTGAAGGCTCTGGCACAGGTTGCGCGCGTCCTTCGCGAGCCCGGGATGCTGGCCCACATCCGGGCCGCCCGGGACGCGGGCGCGCTCTACGCCCTGCTGACCCGCTCCACGGCACCGCAGGCCGCCTGATGTCCGATTCTCGACTCGCAGCTGCGGGCCTGCTGCTGGCTGCAGGAGTGACGGCCGGTCCCGCCCTGGCGCAGGGTGAGTCCACCTGCGCGCGCGATCTCCTCGTGGCGCAGTCGATGCAGCGGCAGGCGGTCGATCAGCTGGAGCAGGCGGACGGCGAAGAGGCCAAGAACTGCCGCATCTGGCGGCGGCACGTCGAGACCATGCGCCGGGTCGCAGGGGTCTACGGACGCTGCCTGTCCGGTTCGGAACGCGGCGAGCGCCTGGCCCAGGTTCAGGGCTCGGACCGGGAATTCTCGGCGGCTATCAAGGCCCGCTGTCACGGCTCTTAGGGCAGCGTAGCATCGCGATAGCGAGACGCGTCGGTCCAGGGTGCGGGCAGAAAGCGGTTCGACACCACCTTCACGGGTTTGCCGCGTCCGATCAGAATCGCGGCCCGGGAGCGTTCGGGATCGTCCTCGAACCGGGTCCGGACCCAGCTCGCCAGGAACTTCACGTACTCCGAAGCGACGAGCCGCGCGGCCGGCGGGCTCTGCCACCAGCGGTCGGCGTCGAACGCTTCCGTGACGACCGGGTGCGGCAGGACGCGGTCGCTGTCCTGCAGCGCGTGCACCAGTTCGATCAGCGTCCGCGGCATGTGGTAGTTCGAGGTGACCACCGCCACGGTGCTGAACCGATGCGCCCGCATCCAGCGGCGGGTCTCGATCGCGTTCCCGATGGTGTTGCGGGCGCGATAATCGAGATCCACGCAGCAGGCGATCAGCGCGCGCTGGTTCGGGTTCAGCCGGGCGATCTCGTCTCGGCTGGTGCGCTCGTTGACCCCCGTGATGAGCAGGCGTCGCCCGTAACCACCGGCCAAGAGGTCGATGGCGTCGCCGATGCGTTGCGCGCCACCGGTGAGGGCCACGATGCCGTCGGCCCGATCGGACGGGGTTCGCTCCTGGCGGGCGAGGGCGCCGACGAAGATCAGGAAGCCGGCCAGCAGGGCCGCCGTCGCGATACCCGCTCCGAGACCGAGCATCTGCCAGAGGATGGGGCCGCGATGGCGCGGCAACGCGGGGCAGGCCGCCCGGTGCGGGAGGCTCCATTCGTGCCAGGACCAGCCGACGGTGTCGGTCTGGTGCGGATCCGATGCGCGCAGCATACGCGTGGTCATCCTCCAGAGGATCGGCTTCGATTACGGCGGCCCGGAGGCGGTCCGGAAGCCGACAACCACACCGCGACGATTAAGTTTCCGGTTCGTAAACGCGCCGCAGAGGCCCCCGGAATCCACGCCGCCGTCGGTCAGGCGAGGAACCGGCGGACCGTGATGCGGGAGACCACGCCCGTGACGAGCGAGGCGATCACACCGATGAGGACGACGCTGGCATAGCCGCGCAGCCCGATCTGGAAGGCCCCGAACAGGGCTTCGACCTCTTGTCCCGCCGGCCCGGACCGCGCCGCCCGGGCCAGCAGCCCCAAGATCACGAAGGCCAGGATAGCGCAGCCCGCGCCGATGGCGCCGCCGCGAAGCCCGAGACCGAAGAACCGCCGCTGGAACGCCTTGGCGATGTAGTCGTCGTCGGCGCCCACGAAGTGCAGCACCTCGACCACCTCGCGGTTGCTCGCCATGGCGCCCCGCGTGGCGAAGGTGACGGCAAGGCCCGTGGCCACCAGCACGAGGATCACGAGCCCGATCCCGATCCCCACGAACGCGCCGGCCGCGGTCGACAGCCGCTGGAGCCAGAGCGCGTGGTCGTCGAGGCTCGCGACGCCGGGCAGCGCCTCGAGCAGCCGTGCCCGCAGCCGCTTCAGGTCGGCACCCTGTCCCCGGTCGAGCTTGAGTGCGATCAGCCGCGGCACCGGCAAGTCGGAAAGATCGAGTCCGGTGCCGAGCCAGGGTTCCAGCAGCCGCTCGGCCTCGGCCTTCGAGAAGACCCGTGTCTCGGCGATGCCCTTCTCCGCCTTGGCGATGCCGGCCGCCCGGGCCAGATCTGCATCGACGTCGCGGCCTGGGCTCGGGCGGATCTGGATCGTGACCTCCTGGGCCACGTCGCCCTGCCACTGGGCGGCGTTGGCCGCCACCATCTCGGCGGCGCCGGCGCAGAGCCCTGCGAGGAAGGTCAGGATGGCGATGACCGCCGCCAGGGATCGTCCGGCCGCGGTATCGGTCGGTACCAAAGCCGCGTTGCGACGCAGTTGCGCCGGAACAGGCGGGGAGGGCGCACCGGCGACAGGCTCCGGCCGCGCACGTGGGATGGCTTGGGTGCTCATTCCTCGATCCGCAGCCGGCCTTCGCCCAGCACCATGCGCCGGGCGTCGACCGCATCCATGATGCCGAAATCGTGGGTGGCGATGACGACCGAGGTCCCGAGCTTGTTCAACTCGAGGAACAGCCGCAGCAGACGCCGGCCGAGACCCGGATCGACGTTGCCGGTGGGTTCGTCGGCGAGCAGCAGGTCGGGCCGGGCGATCAGCGCCCGGGCGATGGCGGCACGCTGCTTCTCGCCGCCCGACAGGAGCGGCGGCAGGGCGTGCATCCGCTCGCCGAGCCCGACCCAACGCAGCAGCTCGACCACCTCGGCCCGGTAGCTCGCCTCCGTCCGTCCCTGGACGCGCAGCGGCAGCGCCACGTTCTCGTAGGTCGTCAGATGGTCGAGCAGGCGGAAATCCTGGAACACCACGCCCATCCGGCGCCGCAGCCCGGTCAGCGCCTTGGCCGAGATGCCGCTCACCTCTTCGCCGAAGATCGAGACCAGCCCCCGCGTCGGCCGCGCCGAGAGCAGGATCAGCCGCAGCAGCGTCGTCTTGCCGGCGCCTGACGGCCCGGTGAGGAACTGGAACGAGCGCGGGGCGATGCGGAAGCTCACATCCGACAGCACCTCCGGCCCGAGGCCGTAGCGCATGCCGACATTCTCGAACTGCACCACCGGCCGCTCCGCGCCGGGCAGCAGGCTTCTCGTGCTCGCCTGTGAATTCAACGCCGTGCCGTGTCTCGCCGATCCCGATCCCGGCATCGCCGGACCGGCGGGCGTTTTCAAGGCCTACCGGATTTCACGGCCGCTTAACCCTGTTCAGCGACAGTTTCTCAATCGAATTCACTGTCCGGCCCCGGTACGGCCGATCGATGCGAGTATGGTGCGTATGCTGATCGTCTGCCCGAGCTGCGCGAGCGCGTACGAGATTGAGGCCGGCAAGGTCGGCATGGAGGGCCGTTCGGTCCGGTGCGCAGCCTGCCGTGAGACGTGGTTCATCTCGCCGGCGGACGTTTTGGCCGGGCACGAAGCCGAATTGGCGGCGGAGACGGATCCCGTCGCCGATTCGGCCTGGGAGGAGGCGACCGCCGCGGTTTGGGAGGCCGCCGATCTTCCGATCCCCGTCGCCCGCGCAAGCACAGCGAAGCGCCCAAAGGCACGCAGCTGGGGAATCGGCCTCACGCCGGCCCTGGCTTTCGGGCTGACGCTGCTGGCGGCTCTGCCGCTCGTTTGTCTGGCGCGCGCGACCGTGGTGCGCGCGGTGCCGCAAACCGCAGCCTTGTTCGCCCGGATCGGCCTTCCGGTGAACCTGCGCGGCATCGCGATCCGCGATGTCATGGCCTACAGCAACCCGAGCGAAGACGGCCGGGCGGCCGAGCTCGTCGTCGAGGGCGATCTGATGGGTGTTGCAGCGTCGGACGTACCGGTCGCGCCGCTCAGCGCCGAGATCCTCGACGCCGGAGGCCGCGTTCTCCGGACGTTCCCGGTCGCAGCACCGCGGGCGGTGCTCGGTCACGCCGAGGCCGCGCGATTCCGTGGCTCGCTGACGAGCCCCCCTGCTGAAGGGCGCGCCATCGTGGTGCGATTCGCTCAGACGGATCCTTCGCGGGCGGCGGCGCGGATCGCGTCCGGACACGACTAGCCGCCCTCCTGCCGAGATACACACCGGTCCGGAATGCAGGAACGCTCTGCGACGAAGCCTGGGAGCCCCCCATGCTCGTGTAGCGCGCGGCCACGACTTTAAGCCTCCCGCTGCCGACGGAATCCGCGACCCGTTCGACCGCACCAAGGAAAGATCGAGCCGCGTTGATGGCCGATCGATCCAAACGGCTGCGCATCCAACGCCATTCCAGACAGCTCAGGGCGCAATCGATCGTCTGGGTCGATGAAAGGCCCGCGCCATCGACATCCGGCTCAAGAGCACACGACCAAAGTGCAGTGGCATCGCTATTGCGAGAAACAACCGTGAAAGGTTGCGCAGAGTCTTTTTCTTGAACGCTGCTGCAAAATTGTCGCGATGCCGATAGCAGTCCTTGCGAGCGATTGTGAACAAGAACCGTTGATCGGATAGTTTTTCAATTCCATGTGGTTCTCAATAGATCTAAAAGTCTTGAAGTGTGTAGCGTTAACAACTCAAGGTTTTGAGAAACATTGTTGCGCGATTGCGTCGGAGGGCCTGTTCTGAAAGTCTGAACCTGCCGGCGCTTCGGCAAAAAACTGCGCGTCGTCGGCCGAGGGAAGTGAGGCTGGTCCGCTGTGAGTGCGACAAGAACGGTCCCAGTTTTCTTTGGAACGACGGCGTCGGTCGAAGAGAAACGAGCCTTCGACTATTGGCGCAGTACGGTCATGTCGACCGTCGATCTGCAGCAGCTGGATCTGGACAGACCGTTCTCGGCCAGTCGCATGATCGCGCAGTCGCGGCACGGGGGCATCATTCACACGATCAGTCGGCCCTACAGCCTCGAACGAACGCCGACCCACATCCGCCGGGATGGCCGCGACGAGGTCGGCGTCATGTTGGTGCGCAAGGGGCGCGGCTATCTTGAGAACGGCCGCAACGGAACGCGACTGGGCGTCGGCGACATCGCGTTTCAGACCTGGAGTAAACCCGGTTCAGGAGGCGGTTTGACCGATTTCGACGAGGTTCGCCTCCTGATTCCCCGGGAGACATTTCAATCTCAGATCGGCAATCTCAGTGAGCTTGCCGGAAGTAAGATCCCGGCTGGTCCGCTGAACGAGCTGTTCTCCGCCTATCTTCGCAGCTTCGCGGCTTCGGTCCACACCATGTCGGAGGCTGAGACCGCCATCGCCATCGAGGGTGCGCTCCACCTGCTCCGTGGCATCGTCCATGGGCACAACCCGGACGCGGAACAGGACATCTCGGCGTATGCCCTGCGGTCGTTGGCCTTGGCGCGGATCGAGCGATGTCTGCACGACTCCGCGTTCGGGCCGGCGAATCTCGTGGCCGACCTTCGCGTGTCCCGCAGCCGTCTCTACGCGGCCTTCGCGGGCGGCGAGGGGATCGCGGCCACGATCCGCAACGCGCGGCTCGACCGCGCGCATGAACGGATCCTTCGGGCGCCCAGGATGGGGTTCCGGATCGGGTCGATCATGGCGAGTTGCGGTCTGACCGATCCGGCCGCGTTCAGCCGTGCGTTCCGGCAGCGCTTCGGACTCTCACCCCGGGATTTGCTCGCCCTGGGTGATACCCGGGTCGATCAGGAGCGTCCCCGTTCCGCATCGATGATGTGACGCTCAGGCAAGGCCGCTGTGACCCGGCGCAGCGTTTTCGCGAGAGCCGAGGACATGCGGATCATCGCGACGCCCGTGCGGGCGATGCGGATCTCCCGCGGCAACTGGCGCGGGCCTATGGGGCGGTAGGCGAGTCGGTGGCTCGCGCGCTCGGCCTCCGCCACGGCCTGGCCGAGGGGCAAGGCCGCGATCCGGCCGGCCTCGGCGGTGCCGATCCCAAGCCGCCGCGCCCAGGCATCATCCCGTGCAAGCCGCCCGCTTCCGTGCTGCTGCCGGAATCGCCGCCGCCAGACGTAGCGGCGCACGGCGTGGACAAACGATTCCATCCGGGCATCGCAGAGGGCGTCCGGCTCCTCACACCGCGCGCGAATCGTATCGGCGACCCCACCGGGGGCCCGCCCGGCGAGCCGGGCCGAAATGGTCACGCAGACATCGGTGGCGTGCCGCACCCGCAGGCCGTGCTCGATCAGGCGGGCGATGAAGGCGCCGTCCTCACCCAAGGGGATCTCCGGCATGCCCCCGACCGCATGGTAGGCGGCGCGCGTCACCGCCAGCGTCGCGCCGATCGCTGTCCGATGGCACGGCCAGGGATCGTGCGGATCGGGATCGATCCGCGCCTCCGCTTCGGTGATCAGCGCATCGTAGCGATCCTCGAGCCGGCCGCGGGCCGGCAGGAACGGCGGCAGCAGCGCCGCTTCGGCCTCATTGAGCTCGACGCGGCCGGCAACCGCATCCGCTCCCGCCCGGATCGCCGCCCAATTGCGCGCGACCCAATCCGGCGGCACGCGGCTGTCCGCATCGGTCGACAGGATGATCCCGCCGCCGCCGGTGTCTCCGAGCCAGTCCGCGGCGGCATCCATGGCGCGGCGCCGGGCCCAACCGGCATGCGCGCCGGCGAACGACTCGGTCAGGACGCGGACCGGGATCGACAGGGTCGGTACCGTGGCGGCGACGATCTGCTGGGTCCGGTCCGTGCAGTTGTTCAGGAACAGGATGAGCCCGAGACGTCCAGGCTCAAGGCCGACCTGCGCGTCGATGGACTGCAGGCAGGCCGCGATGCGCTCCTCCTCGTTACGCACCGGTATCGCGATGATCGCATCCGGGATCGGGGCGGCTGGGGGAGGAACGCACGACACCGAATCGTCTCCGTCGGGCCCCGACGAAGCGGTCGGGCTCCGTGGCGCTCTACCGGAGGCTGCCTGAACGAATGCAAAAGCGTATCGGTGTCGCGCAGACGCCGTCCAGGGGCTGCCCGATCAGAGCGTCTTCTCGATCAGCCCTTCGATCCATTCCGGCTGCGTCTCGCCGACGGACCGGCCAACCTCGGTCGCCCCCTTGTAGGCGATCAGCGTGCTCTGCATGCGCACATCCAACCGCTTCAGGAGCGGCTTCTGGCTGTCGAAATCGATATCGAAGATCTGGAGGTCCTTGAAGCGCGGCTCCTGCGCCAGCTTGGCGAGAATCGGTCTCTGGGTTTTGCAGATCGGGCACCAGGGCGCGCTGACCTCGATGAGGATCGGCTTGCCGCTCTTCTGCGCCGCCTCGAAGGCGGTGTCGGAGAACGGCATGCTCTCGCCGGCGGCCGCCGGATCGGCAGCGATGGCCAGGATCAATCCCAGCGCGGCAAGGCACGACAGGGCCATGGCGTGACGGCGGGTCTTCATGGTTCGCCCCTCCCGGACGGTCCGATCCCCGTTGTTTCGGGGCATCGGCGTACAGTACGCGACCGGCCTCGAAAGGTTGCTCCACCCCACCGTGCTGACGACCCGAAAGTGCGCATGGCCGGTCACATCATCGGGATGAGCCGTTGCGGTCCTCCGCGACCAGAGCGTCGATGTCGGCAGGGCCGACGGCCTCCATCGGGCATCGGATCCGCAGAGCCCGGGTTGGCGCCCCCGCGCGCATCACCAGAACGACCGTCTCCATGTCGGGGCAGCCGGGATCGGGGCAGCTGATCTCGTTCACCGCCAGGGCGTCGGCCTCACCGAGGTCGAGGGCGGCGATCAGTTCGCGCTTGAGCCTGGCCGCGATCTCGGCGCGTTCCGCTGAGCGCGCACGCCAAGCCTTGAGGCTGACAAAAGCCATGTGGGAGGCGTGTCCTCAGTCGCGCGGGCCCGGCGGCGGACGCCTGAGCACGCGACGTCGGCCGATCCATTCTCAGTGAGGGTGGAGCGCGGATCCGCGCTGGTCAAGCGCGACCGCGAAATCCTGAATCGCAACAAAGCGCGCGTTCAATGGTAATGCTGGACGGCGCCCCGCGAAATCCATCCGTCCCAGCGGTCTTCCGACTCGACAGCATCGCGGAAGGTCTGTGAGGTGCACACGAGCGCGCGAAGGATTTGGGATATTGCGACCCTGGCGGGACGGACCGAACGACCGGCGGAATTACCACCACGGCAACCTGAAAGAGGCGCTTATCGAGGCAGCGCGCCGCTTCATCGCCGAGCGCGGAATCGGTGGCTTCACGCTGGTGGACGCCGCACGCCTCGTCGGTGTCACGCCGGCCGCCCTGTACAGGCACTTCCGTGGCCGCGAAGCCCTGCTGGAGGAACTGGCCGGGCGCGGCTTCGCCGAACTGGCCGCCCGGCTCGCCCGGGCGCTCACATCGCGCGGTACGCCGCTGGAGCGATTCACCCGCATGGGGGAGACCTACCTCGCCTTCGCCGAGGAGGAGCCGGCTTATTACGCCGCGATCTTCGAGACCCGCGGCCTGCCGACCGCCGAGCAGGATGACGGGTCCGGCGCAGGCACCCCGGTTGCCCGGCCGAGCCCATTCGATCTCCTGGTGGAAGCGCTTCAGGCGACGTTCGCCGATGGGTTCGGTGGCGTCGCGCCCCGCTTCATCGCACTGGAAGTTTGGGCACTCGCCCACGGTCTCGCGACCCTCTCGGCTGCCGGGCATCTGCCGCGCGGCCCCGGCTTTCCCGACAAATACGAGTTGCTTCGGGCCGGCGTTCTCGCCCTCGTCCATGGGGCAGCCCACGGACCCGCTTCCGGGCGGCCTTGAAAGCTGCGCCCGGCGCCCGCATGTTAACTCCGTTCACATGAACAGCGGAGCTTTGCCGTGACCTCTCAAACCTCCTCACCCTGGGCGACCGGCAAGCTAAGCCGCTCTGGCCCGTTCCCGCGTCGTTCCCTGGAGATCGGCGCGATCGTCGTCGGCTTCATCTATTGGTGGCCAGTCGGCCTCGCGTTGCTGGCCTGGAAGTTCACCGGCTATCCGGCCTTCGCCGAGATGCGCGATACGGCGCGACGGACCATGTCCGATTTTGAGGGCGCGCGCCCGGTCTCCCGGTTCGCCCGGGCCTTCGAGGCCGCCAACCGTCGCAGCAGCACCGGCAATGCCGCCTTCGACGCCTATCGCCGGGAGGAACTCGACCGGCTGGAAGCGCAGCGGCGCGCCCTCGAAGACGAGAGCCGCGCCTTTACGGCGTTCGTCGATGAACTGAAGCGGGCGAAGGACCGCGAGCAGTTCGACGCCTTCATGGCGAAGCGCGGGACCACCGGCGGCGAGGGCCAGACGGCCTGAACCCGCAATCCGGCTCCGCGGGTGCCAGAGCATGCGCCCGCGGAGCAGGATCGGACCGTGACCGCTACCGACACCCGGTAGCCGCCGACGTCAGGCGGCGCGCACGCTGGTGAGGAAGCGGCTGACTTCGGCGGTCAGGTGCTCGGACTGACGCGATAGTTCCGAGGCCGCGCCCAACACTTGGCTCGCCGCCCGACCCGTCTCCTCGGCGGCCTCGGCGACACCCACGATGTTGCTGGTCACCTCGCCGGTGCCCTGCGCCGCCTGCCCGACATTCCGCACGATCTCCTGCGTGGCCGTGCCCTGCTGCTCGACCGACGCCGCGATCGTGGTGGCCACAGCGTTGAGCTCGCGGATGCGCGCCGTGATCGTGCCGATCGCGCCCACCGCCTGACCGGTCACGCCCTGGACCCGGCCGATCTGCTGGCCGATCTCCTCGGTGGCCTTGGCGGTCTGCTCGGCCAGCGCCTTGACCTCGGAGGCCACCACCGCGAAGCCACGGCCGGCGGCGCCAGCCCGCGCCGCCTCGATTGTGGCGTTCAGCGCGAGCAGGTTGGTCTGGCCGGCGATCGATGTGATCAGCCCGACCACGTCGCCGATCCGGGCCACGGCGGTGCTCAGCTCCTGCACCAGTGCGCCGGTCTGATCCGCCTCGTCGACGGCCGCCTGGGCGAGCTGGGACGAGCCCTGAACCTGTCGGCCGATCTCCTGCACGGAGGAGCCTAGTTCCTCGGCCGCGGCCGCCACGGTGTTGACGTTGGCGCCGGCTTCCTCGGCGGCGGCAGCAACCGCGGTCGACTGGGCCGAGGTCTGGCCGGCCATGGCCGACATCGAGCCGGCGGTCGCTTGCAGTTCCGTGGCGGAGGCCGTGACTTGCCCGACGATGCCGCCGACCGCCCGTTCGAAGCTGTCGGCCATCTCGCGCATGCCGGCCTTTCGCTGCTCTTCCACCGCCGCGCGCCTGCACCGCTTCGGCCTCCAGGGCGTGGCTGCGGATCAGGTTGTCCTTGAACACCTGCACGGCTGACGCCATCGCGCCGATTTCGTCGTGGCGGCCGATATGCGGCACCGCCGTACTTGTTTCGCCGTCCGCGAGCTTCGACATCGCCGCGGTCATGCGCTGGATCGGCCGCGAGATGTATAGGTGGCCGAAAATGGCTGCGCCCAGGGCCGAGGCGAGCGCAAGCCCGATCCCGGTCATCGCCGTGATGGATGCCGAGTTCGCGCCCGCCATCGCGTCATTCGCGTCCCGCCCGGCCATCTCCTCGTCATGTGCGACGAGACGCGTAAGGGTCTTTCGGGCGTCGTCGTAGAGGGCGACGACATCGGCTTTGACCAGCAGCGCCATGGCGTCTTGGGTTTGTCCGGCCGCTACGAGGCGGCGCGCATCACCATCCACCCCCTCGAACTTGCTCCAGGCCGCCGCGAAGGCGTCGTAGAACGTGCGCTCGTCGGGGGTGGTGATCAGGGACTCATAGACGTTGCGCGCCTCGCGCAGGCGCGCATGCGTGGCTGCGAGGTTGGCCTCATTCTCAGTGCGCTTATCCGGCGTGTTCGACAGCAGGATCAGGCGGTATTGCTTGATCCGCACTTCGGAAACCGCGATCTCGATCGTACTGATCTTCTCGACGGAGGGAAGCCAGTTGATCGCCAGAGCCGTCGTGAATCGGCGTACCGCGGCCGCATCACGGAGCGACAGCCCGCCCTGTCCTGTCGAGATCAGCGCAAGCACACCGAACAGGATCGTCAGGGTCGCTTTGATGGAGAGATTGAGCCGCATGGCGCGTTCGGTTCTGCCTGCTTCAGGGGTGCTGGTCGGAAGCAAAAAATGCGAAGCCCGACTTAGGCCGGACTGCGCGAACAGCAAGCCGAGGACAGCGTTGCGGCGAAGAATGAAATTCTGATAATTCTGCAATATTGCATTTCTGTACAAAAATAAGATCAATATTATTAGATGCTGCCTGCCTCCTGAGGTAGAACTAAATTGATATAGACTTTCAAGTAAGCGGCTGAAATTTTCTTCAAACGATTAAAAATTTGAACCTCCGATGCTTGCGGGATAAAAGATCGAATTTTGCCCCGACATGCTAGTTTTCTGACCTGCAATAGGCGAAGCCAGGGTATAAATATTTGTACAACCATCAGGATCTGTCCAAGTGAGAGGCGAATGTTTTTAATCTGCCCATGATAGGGCTCGACGCTGTCCCGCAAATGCGCCTTGCGCAATCGGAGCCTTCAGGTCCGAGCGCTTAGTCGCCCTTGGACGGACAGACGCCCCAGGTCGAAGCGGCGCGCCGAGTCGCCCAGTCTTCCAAGTTGCACCCCCGCCCGGTGTCCTGCATGTCTCGGTGGACGAGGCTGAGGGGAGGGCTATGCCGATGGGCCGGGTCACCGTGGTGGATCACCCACTCGTGCAGCACAAGCTCACGTACCTGCGCGACAAGAACCGCTCGACCAAGGGCTTCCGCCAGATCCTGAATGAGATCGGCATGCTCCTCGCCTACGAAGTCACGCGCGACCTGCCGCTGGAAGCCGTGACGATCGAGACACCGTTGCAGCCGATGGAGGGCCGCCAGATCCAGGGCAAGAAGCTGGTCCTGGCGCCGATCCTGCGCGCGGGGGTCGGGTTTCTGGATGGGATGCTATCGCTGGTTCCCTCGGCCAGGGTCGCGCATGTCGGTCTCTACCGGGACCCGGATACCCTCCAGGCGGTCGAGTATTACTTCAAAGCGCCGTCAGACCTCGCCGACCGGACGGTGCTCGTCCTCGATCCGATGCTGGCAACCGCCAATTCGGCGATCGCAGCGCTGGATCTGCTGAAGGCCCGTGGCGCGTCCGATCTGCGTTTCGTCTGTCTCCTGGCCGCTCCGGAGGGGCTGGCCAAGTTCCAGGAGGCTCATCCCGACGTGCCGGTCTGGACCGCAGCGATTGACAGCCACCTGAACGATCACGGCTACATCGTTCCGGGTCTCGGCGACGCCGGCGATCGGATGTACGGCACCCGGTAACCGGTGAAGCCCCCGCGGGCCGGTCCGCGCGATCATTTCGATCACGATCGCATCCGGCCGGGTTGGGTCCCGGTCGCGGCGCATCGGGCCGACGTGTGTTTCGAGACCATCGCGGTTCAGCCTTTCGCGGGCGGCCTGTGGTTGAAGTCCGTGCGTTATCGGCGATTCTGGAGATGGTGATCATGCTGGATTGGGAGGTCGATCGGGATGCCCTCACGGCGCCCGCCGTAGCGCGCAATCGTGACGCGATCCTCGCGGTCCTGCGGCGGGTGCTTCCGGCGGATGGGTCCGTTCTCGAGATCGCCAGCGGATCCGGTGAGCACGCGATCCACATTGCTGCGGCGCTGCCCGGCCTGACCTGGCTTCCGAGCGATCCCGAGCCCGAAGCGCGGCGCAGCATCGCGGCTCATACCCGCTTGGCCGGGCTCACCAATATCCGGCCGCCGCTCGCGCTCGAAGCACAGGCGAGCGCTTGGCCGACCGGCCGTGTCGATGCGGTCATTTGCATCAACATGATCCACATCGCCCCCTGGTCCGCAACCGAGGGGCTGATGGCCGGGGCCTCCCGCGTCCTGACCGGGACCGGGCTCCTGTTCCTCTACGGACCGTTCCGCGAGGACGGGCAGCTCAGCGCGGAAAGCAACGCTGCCTTCGACGCGTCCTTGCGCGCCCGGGACCCGGAATGGGGTGTCCGCGACCTTGAGGCCGTGGCCGCTTTGGCGGCGCTGCATGGGTTCGTGTCGGCTGAGCGCGTGGCCATGCCGGCCAACAACACGAGCCTGATCTTCCGCCGCGCGGAAAGCTGACGCGCTCTTCGTCATGCATTCGCAAATGTGTACATTGAATTCAGGCCAATGGGTGTTGCACACTCCTGCCCCGAACCCGATGCGGCGGCAAAAGCCGCACGGGCCGCAGGAGGAAGCCCATGCCGATGGAACGCAGTGTTTCGAACCGGGCCCTGGCCCTGCTCGCAGTGGCCGGACTGGTGGGTGCGGGGCCGGCGCGGGCCGCCGACCCGATCAGAATCGGCGTGATCGCCGAGGCACAGTCGGTGGTCGGGGCCTCGATCCCGCAGGCGGTGCAACTCGCCGCCGATGAGATCAACGCCAAGGGCGGCGTCGATGGCCGCCAGATCCAGGTCGTCACCTACGACGATAAGAGTTCCGCCTCCGATGCGGTCCGCGCCTTCCAGCGAGCCGTGTCCGAGGACAAGGTCAATCTCGTTATCGCCAGCTACATCTCCGAAGTTGTGCTGGCGCTGATGCCCTGGGCGGCCCGGCTCAAGACGCCCATGATCACGCCGGGCGCGGCCTCCAACGAGATCAGCCTCGCCGTCCACAAGGATTACGCCCGCAACAAGTACACCTTCCACGGCTACCTGACCTCGGCGGCGCTGGCGCAGTCGATCTGCGACTCGACCAAGGACATGCTGATCGACCTGATGAAGATTAAGACCGCCGCGATTATGAGCGAGGACGCGGCCTGGACCCGACCGCTCGACGTCGCCTACGAGAAGTGCCTACCCGAGATCGGCGTGAAGGTGGTCGATCACATCCGCTTCTCGCCGGACACCGGCGATTTCACGCCGATCTACAACAAGATCGAGGCGGCCAAGCCGGATCTGATCGTCACCGGCATCTCGCATGTCGGCGTGCAGCCGACCGTGCAGTGGCAGAACCAGCAGGTGCCGCTCGCCATGACCGGCATGAACTCGCAGGCGACCTCCTCGACCTTCTGGTCGAACACCAACGGTGCGACGCAAGGGGTGATCTTCCAGAGCATCGCGGTGCCGGGTGCCGCGATCACTGGAAAGTCGCTCGCCTTCAGCGAGGCGTTCAAGAAGCGGTTCAACAGCGACCCGTCCTACGCGGGCTACATGGCCTACGATCAGGTCTACTACGCCGCCGACGCCGTGAAGCGTGCCGGTTCCACGGAGGCCGACAAGCTGGTCGACGCCCTGGAGACGACCGATTGGGAAGGGACGGTCGGGCGCACGCAGTTCTACGGCAAGGACGATCCCTTCACGCACTCGATCAAGTACGGGCAGGGTTTCGTGACCGGGTTGATGGCGCAGTGGCAGGACGGCAAGCAGATCGCGGTCTGGCCGAAGAGCCTGGCCCAGGGACAGATCGTGCTCCCGCCCGCCGTGAAAGCCGCGGCCCGTTAGGCAGCCGCCGCCAAAGGCCGCGCTTGCCAAGCGCGGTGGTTGCCGCAATCAAGACGGACCGCGCCCAGAAGGCGCGGCCCGGAAACGCATGCGTTGAGGACGCCTTGATGGCCAGCACTGCCCTGCCCGACACCATGCGCCAGATCCGCTTCACGGGTGCGGGTGGCCCGGAGGTGATCGCGGTCGAGATCGTGTCGCTGCCGTCGCCAGGACCGGGTCAGGTGCTGATCGAAGTTGTCGCTGCGGGCGTGAACCGCCCCGACATGATGCAGCGGGCGGGTTTGTATCCGCCGCCGCCCGGAGCGACCGAGGTCCCGGGCCTGGAGATCGCCGGTCGGGTCGCAGCGCTCGGCGCAGGTGTCGAGACCCTGTCGGTCGGCGACGAGGTGTGTGCCCTCGTGATCAGCGGCGGCTACGCCGAATTCGCGGTGGCCGAGGCCAGCCATTGCCTGCCGCGTCCGCAGGCCGTCTCGCTCGTGGATGCCGGCGGCCTGCCGGAGACGTTCTTCACCGTCTATTCGAACGTGGTCCAGCGCGGTCGGCTCGCCGCGGGGGAGAGCTTCCTCGTCCACGGCGGGTCGAGCGGCATCGGCGCCACCGCGATCCAGATCGCCAAGCATGTCGGCGCGCGGGTGTTCGCCACCGCCGGCTCGGCCGAGAAGTGCCGGTTCTGCGAGGACCTCGGCGCCGAGGCGGCGATCGACTACAAGCAGGCGGATTTCGCCGAGGAGGTAAAGCGCCTCACGGACGGCCGCGGGGTCGACGTCATCCTCGACATGATCGGCGCGAGCTATCTTCCCCGGAACCTGAAATCCCTGGCGCCGGATGGGCGGCTGGTGATGATCGCCCTCATGGGCGGCTACAAGGTCGATGGGCTGAACATCACGCCGATCATGCGCAGCCGCCTGACCTTCACCGGCTCGACGCTACGCCCCCGCCCGAAGGCCGATAAGGCTGCGATCGCCGAGGGCCTGCGTCGGGATGTCTGGCCCGAACTCGATGCCGGCCGCATCCGCACCGTCACGCACGCGACCTTCCCGTTGGAGAAGGCCCAGGAGGCGCACGCGCTAATGGAATCGAGCGCGCATCTCGGCAAGATCCTGCTGACCACCGGCCGCTGACCGACCCCGCGGCAGGAACTTGCTTCACCGGGCCCGCGTTGGCCGCCGGTAACGGGATCGTGTCGCAGACCACGCTGCCGCGTGTTGCGTCCCGCAGGCGAGGATGTGTGCAGATGGCCGAGAGATTGAACCCGCAGGACAGCCGTCAGGGCGAGCGCGGCAAGCCCGTGCTCTGGGTTCTGGTGGCGAGCCTCGTGCTCCTGGCCATTGCGACGGTGGGGCTGCTGACGTGGAACAGCGCGAATTCGCCGAAGGATTACGCCAGCCAGAGCCAGGATGCCTCGCGGAAAGAGGTAACGGGCTCGGTCAACGGTCAGTCCGGGGCGGCGTCGTCCTCGAACAGCACCGCGGTGCCGGGCGGCAACCCGTCCTATCCGCAGCCGGCCCAGCCCGGCGCGAATGGCGCAGCGAAGTAAGGAATGACGGGGCGGCCCCGCGGCCGCCCCTAGGCTCGATCAGCGTGTCGGGACCGGGGTCGGTCCGCGGTAATCGTAGAAGCCGCGCTTCGCCTTCCGGCCGAGCCAGCCGGCCTCGACATATTTGACGAGCAGCGGGCAGGGGCGGTACTTCGAATCCGCCAGCCCCTCGTAGAGCACCTGCATCACCGAGAGGCAGGTATCGAGGCCGATGAAGTCGGCGAGCTGGAGCGGGCCCATCGGATGGTTCGCGCCGAGCCGCATCGCCGTATCGATCGACTCAACCGAGCCGACACCCTCATAAAGCGTGTAGATCGCCTCGTTGATCATCGGCAGTAGGATGCGGTTGACGATGAACGCCGGAAAATCCTCCGACATCGTCGAAGTCTTACCCAGCTTGGCGATGAACGCCTTGGAGGTCTCGTAGGTCGCGTCTTCGGTGGCGATGCCGCGGATCAGCTCGACGAGCTGCATCACCGGCACCGGGTTCATGAAATGGATGCCGATGAACCGCTCCGGCCGATCCGTCGCGGCGGCGAGCCGGGTGATCGAGATCGACGACGTGTTGGTGGCGACCAGCGTCTCCGGCTTGAGCGACGGGCACAGGGACGTGAAGATCTCGCGCTTCGTGGCCTCGTTCTCGGTCGCAGCCTCGATCACGAGGTCGCAGGGGCCCAGCGCGTCGAAGTCCCGCGCCGGATTGATGCGCGACCGGGCCTCGCGGCTATCCTCGTCGGTGATGGTGCCCTTGGAGACGAGGCGGCCCAGGTTGCCCTCGATCAGGCTCAAGCCATTCTCCAGGCGGACCGGATCGCGGTCGTTCAGCAGGACGTCGAGACCGGCCGAAGCGCAGACCTGCGCGATGCCGCTGCCCATCTGGCCCGCGCCGATGATGCCGACCCGCTTGATCTCCATGCCCATTGACCGACCTGTGCCCCTGATGCCGTTGCCGCTGCACGGCCGCCGGACCCGACGGACTGCGCGAAGACGACGGCCTGCACTCACGCCGTCGCCGCCTTCTAGACCAATCACCGATGCCGAAGGAACCCGCGGGCGCGCGTGGGCCTGGAAATACCCGCGCGCGCGACCGGCAAGTAATCCGGCCGGTTACTGGCCCTTCGCCTTGCCGAGCTCCGATTGCAGCTCCGGAACGACCTGAAACAGGTCACCGACGAGACCGTAATCCGCAACCTGGAAGATCGGTGCGTCCTCGTCCTTGTTGATGGCGACGATGACCTTCGAGTCCTTCATGCCGGCAAGATGCTGGATCGCGCCGGAGATGCCGACCGCCACGTAGAGATCGGGCGCCACCACCTTGCCGGTCTGGCCGACCTGCCAGTCGTTCGGCGCGTAGCCCGCGTCCACTGCCGCGCGGGAGGCGCCCACAGCGGCGCCGAGCGTATCGGCGAGCGGTTCGATCAGCTCGTGGAATTTGTCCGAAGACCCGAGCGATCGGCCGCCTGACACGATGATCCGTGCCGCAGCCAGTTCCGGCCGGTCGGACTTGGCGATCTCCTCGCCCTTGAAGCTCGAACCGGCGGCCTCGGGCGTGGAGGCGGAGACCGGCTCGACCGCGGCCGAGGAACCGCCCTCGCCGGCGGCCTTGAAGGCTGCGGTCCGCACGGTGATGACCCGCTTGCCGGCCGCCGTCTGGACGGTCTGGATCGCGTTGCCGGCGTAGATCGGCCGCTCGAACGTGTCGGGCGCGACGACCTTGATGATGTCGGAGACCTGCGCCACGTCGAGCAGGGCGGCGACGCGCGGCAGCACGTTCTTGCCCGTGGTCGAGGCCGAGGCGATGATCGTGTCGTAGGGCTCGGCAATCGACGCGATCAGCGCCGAGACCGGCTCGGCCAGATCATGGTCGTAGGCGGCGTCCTCGGCGACCAGCACCTTGTCGACGCCGTCGAGCTTGGCCGCCGCATCGGCGACCGACTTGGATCCGGCGCCGAGCACGAGGGCGTGGATCGGCGCCCCGATATCCTTGGCGGCGGTCAACGCCTTGAGCGTCCCGTCCTTGATCTGGCCGTTGCCGTGCTCGACGAAGAGGAGTGTCGTCATGGTCGTCTCGAATCCCCGAATGTGGTGATGCGAGGCTCGACCCCGGACGGGGAGCCTCGCCCGCAGATCAGATCACGCCGGCTTCGACCTTGAGCTTCTGGACCAGCTCGGCCGCAGAACCCACCTTCACGCCGGCCGAGCGCCCCGGAGGCTCCGCGGTCTTGAGGACCTTGAGCTTCGGGGTGACGTCGACGCCCAGAGCGTCGGGTGCCAGCTCTTCGAGCGGCTTCTTCTTGGCCTTCATGATGTTGGGCAAGCTCGCATAGCGCGGCTCGTTGAGGCGCAGGTCGGTCGTGACGATCGCCGGCAGCTGCAGCGCCACCGTCTGCAGGCCGCCATCGACCTCGCGGGTGACGTCGAGGCTGCCCTCGCCGACCTCGACCTTGAAGGCGAAGGTTCCCTGCGGCCAGCCGAGCAGCGCGCCGAGCATCTGGCCGGTCTGGTTCGAATCGTCGTCGATCGCCTGCTTGCCCAAGATGACAAGCTGCGGGCCTTCCTTGTCGACCACGGCCTTCAGGAGCTTGGCCACCGCCAGCGGCTCGCAATTGACATCGGTCTTGATCAGGATCGCCCGGTCGGCGCCCATGGCCAGCGCGGTACGGAGCGTCTCCTGCGCCTGCTGCGGGCCGATCGAGACGGCGACGATCTCGGTGACCTTGCCCTTCTCCTTCAGCCGGATCGCCTCCTCGACGGCGATCTCGTCGAAGGGATTCATCGACATCTTGACGTTGGCGAGCTCGACCCCGGAGCCATCGGCCTTCACGCGGATCTTGACGTTGTAGTCCACAACCCGCTTGACGGGCACCAGCACCTTCATGGCGGTTACGATCCTTCCCAGGAGGATTCTTATCATCGTGCAGGCCGGTCCCGTCGGCGCCACGGAGGCGCCGTCGCGGGGGGCGTGCAGGGCGGCCGGACCGTAGCGGCCACATTTCCGCCTTGTCAACGCGGCGCAGTGGAGGCTGCGGGAAAAGGGTTCGGCGACTCAGCGGTTGGCGCCGGGCACCCAGAGCACGTCGTCGGCGCCGTCGGCATTGGCTGCGCGGCCGGCCACGAACAGAAAATCCGACAGGCGGTTGAGATAACGCAGCGCCTCCGGCGAGACGATTTCGTTCTCGTCCGCAGCGAGCGCGACCGCCAGACGCTCGGCCCGGCGGCAGACCGTGCGGGCGAGGTGCAGGGCGGCAGAGGCCGGCGAGCCGCCGGGCAGCACGAAGGATTTGAGCGGCGGGATCGCGGCGTTCACGGCGTCGATGTCGCGCTCGAGCCGCTCGACCTGGCGTGCCACGATCCGCAGCGGTTCGTAGGGCAGGGGCTCCGGGCTCGGCGGTGTCGCGAGATCCGCGCCGAGATCGAACAGATCGTTCTGGATCGCGCCGAGCATCCCATCGAGCGCGCCCGTCGTGTGCAGGCGAACGAGGCCGAGACAGGCATTGGTCTCGTCGACGGTCCCGTAGGTCTCGACCCGCAGATCCGCCTTGGAGCGCCGCTGCCCGTCCGCCAGAGCGGTCGTACCGTTATCGCCGGTGCGCGTATAAATCTTGTTGAGCTTGACCACGCAGCGGGACGCCTCAGAAGGTGTAGCCGATCTTGCCGCCGAAATTGGTCAAACCGCGGTTGTTCGCACAGAGGCCCGCGTTCGACATATGCTCGACGGTGGCCATGATGCTCCAATGCTCGGTCAGACGGAAGCCCAAGGCGGCGGCTTCGCGGAACATCGGCGAGCACCCGAGGGTGTTGAAGCCGTAGGGCGTCAGCGCCTTCGGGCCGGTATAACCGTTATGGGCCACGCCACCGAAGAACCCGTCCAGGAAGACGCGACGGTTAAAGGTCTCGGGGAAGATCTCGAGGGTCCAGGTCGCGCCGAGATAGGCGTAGCTCGTCCGGCCGCCGGTGTTGTAGCTGCCGCCCACCGTGGGCCGCGGCACGAAGGCCTGCCAGAACGGATCCGCGCTGATCACCGGCTTCGCGAACAGGATCTCGCCGTTGACATTCCCCTTGCTGAAACCGGGCAGCTTGCCCTCGGCGCTGCCCGGATCCTGCACCGAGCCGCCGATGCGGACCTCGGAGACGATGCTGAGCGGCTGTGCCGGCGGCGCGTAGTAGGTCGCCGGGGCAGGCGGCAGATCCGCAGCCGAGACGGGCAGGATCGCCGCGGCGGAGATCAGGCCCATGAGACAGGTGCGGAAAGGGGCGGTCATAGACACTCGGCCGAAGCGACGTGACGGTTCGATACTACCGAGCGTAGCACGGCCTCCTCACGCCCAGGCCGCCAATTCATCCCCCCGGGCCGCGAAAGACCACGGGTGCGGCAGGCCGGTCACACCGGCGCTGCCGGGCTCAGGCCGAGCGCCACCAGACCACGCCCATGATGATCACGATGGCGACGAACTGCAGCAGGACGCGCAGACGCATCAATTTCTGCGATAGGTTGGCGCTGCCACCGCGCATCATGTTGGCGAGGCCGAAAAACAGCACGAAGGCCACGGCCAGGCAGGCGAGAAGGACGAGGGTGTTGGACGACATGGCAGCGACGATCCGGGCCTGACGGGAACCGGCGCCCGGTTCCGCATCGCGGGTTGAGAAGAGAGAGGCTTAGTTGCGGCGGAGCAGGCGCTCGAAATAGTCGAGTTCCTCGCGTGGGCGTGTCGGATCGCCGAGCTTGCGCCGCAGCTCCTCCATGATGCGCCGGGCGCGCTGGACGGCGGATTCGTCGGCCGTGGGTACGCGAACGCGTCCGTCGCTCATGTCGCGACCGCGGGTGGGGCGGCCGAGCGGGTCGTCGTCACGGGCGCCGGCCTGACCCTGTTGCCCCGGCTGCTGCCCGCCCTCCTGCTGGCCCTCACCCTGGCCTTGGCCCTGGCCCTCGGCCATCTCCTGCATCTGCTGCGCCATACCCTCGGCACCGCGCTTCAGACCGTCGAGAGCGCGACCCTGCGCATCCACCGCCTCGTCGGAATCGCCCTGCTTCAGGGCGTTCTCGGCCTCGCGCATGGCATTCTCGGCATCCGCCAGGCCCTGCTCGCCGCGCATGCCGTTCTCCTTCATGCGTTGCTCGAGCTGCTCGAGCCGCTGCCGAAGCGCCTGCTGCTGCTCGCCGGCGTCACCCTGCTGCCCCTGGCCCTTCTGACCCTGGCCTTTCTGCCCTTGCTGGCTCTGGCCCTGCTGACCTTGCTGCTTCTGTCCCTGCTGGCCGCGCTGGCCCTGCTGCGGCTGGCCGCTCTTCGGCTGGCGCTGGCCGCCTTGCTGGTCCTGCCCGTCCTTGAAGGTCTGATCGCGCAGGCCTTGCTGCTCGCGCGCCATCGCGTCGAGATCGCGCATCTGCTTCTGCATCTCGCGCGACGTCTGATCGGACTGGCCACGTTCGGCGGTCTGGAGATTCTCAAGGATGTTGCGCAACTGGTCCATCAGGCGCTGCGCCTCGGCGGTGTCGCCGCGCTTCATCGCCTCGGCCATGTCCTGGATCATCTTGTCGAGACCCTCGGGCGTGACGCTTTTCGATTGCTGGTTGTTCTGTTGGCGCTCGCCGGACTTGTTCGGATCGCGACCCTGCTTCTGCGCCATTTCGGACAGGAACTTGTCGAGCGCCTGCTTCAGGTCCTGGGTAAGGCGCTTGACCTCGTCGTCGGGCGCATTGCGCTCGATCGCTTCCTTCAGCCGGTCCTGAGCCTGACGCAGTTGCTTCTCGGCGTCCGACAGGTCGCCATCCTCGATCTTCAGGGCCATTTCCCAGAGCAGGTCGGCGACGTCGACGAGGTCGGAATCCGCGCGGGCCCGGCGCAGGCGTGTCGTGGCCGTGCGCAGGCCGAGGTAGATCGCCGGCTGCGGCGTGAACATGTCGGGGGCAACCAACAGCGCGTCGAGCGCGGACTGAACCCAGAGCCTGTCCGTATCGGGCGCGGTCACGAGCCGACGCCGTTCTTCCGCCAGCGCGCGCGCCAGCGGATCGCGGAACGGGCGGGCCGGCAGCGTGATCTCGGTCTCGGTCGTGCGACCTTCCTGCCCGGCCTCATCCTTGACGACGATCTGGTAGCGCACGCGGGCACCTGACCAAGGATTGTCGGTCAGATCGACAAGTGTCTTGATCTCGGTGTCGCCGGAGGCGTCGCTGGGCAGAGCGAGGCTGATGTTCGGGATCGGAACGAGGGAGCGGCCGGGTTTGACCGGTGCGATCACGGCCTCGGCCGAGCTAAGCCCGTAATCGTCCTTTGCGCGGTAGGTCAAATTGAAGGTCCCGCGCCCGTTCACCTCGGGGCCGCCGATGGCCGTCACCTCCGGCGGGCGATCGGGGATCGCGTCCACGGTCAAACGTTGCCGGCCGGCCGGCGTCACGATCGTCAGTTCCGCATTGCCGGCGATCCGGTAGCGCTCCTCGCGCAGGTCCGGACGCGGCTCCTGGCCGGGCACAGTCACGAGCCCGGCATTGGCCGTCAGCGTGGTGTTGGCCGCAGCCTTCCCCTGTCCGGCAATGCGCACGATGAGTTGGGCGTTGACCGGGGCCCGCAGGTGTTGGTCGCTGCCGTCCATGGCGATCAGCAGCGGCGGCATGCGGGTGTAGAGCGGCGGATCGATCCACCCGTCGACGCGGAAGTTCGGGCCGGGGGTCGCCGGCTCGTGCCAATCGAAGGCGGCACCGATCCGGTCGCGCCATTCAGGGCCGGCCACGAACAGGCTGGCGGCGGTCGCGACGATCAGGCCGGCGCGCAGTGCGAAGGGGTCGCGCCGGACCATGCCGGGCCGCGGCAGGCCAATGCGAAGCCCCGCCACATCCCGCGCCGCACGACGCTGATGCAAATCCCAGAGGGCCCGGCTGCCCGCGTCGGCGGCGCCGACGGCGAGGGAATCCTGCGCGGTCGAAGCCGGGCCGTGGCGGAGGGACGGATCGCGCAGCGCCGCTTCCCGGTCCAGCCGGGTCAGCGCCGAGCGCCGCTCGATCCGCCTGAGATGGATGAGGGGTTGAAGGGCGACGACAAGCAGGACAGCCAGGATACCCAGGCCGACCTGCCGCCCGAGCGGCGAGAGATCGAGCCACAGACCCGACCACGACACGATCAGGAACAGCAGCGCGACGGCGAGCCCGCGCCAGAGGACCGGCCAGACCTGCTCCCACAGGTCGGCGACGCGTGCCCGGGCGACCAAACGGTCGAGCTGCGTGGACGCCGTCGCGGTTTGCGGCGTCGAACCGATCTCGCCGCCGCTTTCGGATCCGTTGTTGCCGATCACGCCGATCGTTCCGCCTTGCGCTCGTGGCGCCGGGTGTGGTCCCGGCTCCGATCGTCCAAGGCTAACATGGTGGGCCGCGGCGGTCGGCGGGTCAAATCGGCGCGACGGTTCGGTTTAGTTGTGCGCCTGGATGAAGTTGCGCACCTGCGGGTAGATCTGCGTCTCCCAGCGCCGCCCGGCGAAGACCCCGTAATGGCCGACACCCGCCTGCAGGTGGTGGGTCCGCATGTACGGGGCGAGACCGGTGCAGAGGTCGTGGGCCGCCATGGTCTGGCCCACGGCGCAGATATCATCCCGCTCGCCCTCGACGGTCATCAGGGCTGTCCGGCGGATGGATCGCAGATCGATCGGCTCGCCGCGATAGGTGACGGCATTGCGAGCCAGGGCATGATCCTGGAACACGGTCTTGACGGTCTCGAGATAGAACTCGGCCGCGAGGTCGAGGACGGCGAAGTACTCGTCGTAGAACGTCTCGATCGCTTCGGCCTTGGCCTGCTCGCCATTGGCCATGTGCCAGAACAGATCGGAATGCCCCTGGACGTGGCGTTTCGCGTTCATCGACATGAAGGCGGAGACCTGCATGAAGCCCGGATAGACCCGGCGGCCGGCGCCCTTGTGCCGGTTCGGAACCGTCGCGATCAGGTTCTGCTCGAACCACGTGATCGGCTTCGAGTTGGCGAGCTCGTTGACGCCCGTCGGGTTGATCCGGCAGTCCACCGGGCCAGCCATGAGGGTCATGCTGCGCGGTGCGGCCGCGTCCTTCGCCTGCGCCATCGCGGCGGCGGCCACCAACGCCTGCACCGCGGGCTGGCAGACCGCCACCATGTGGGCGCCTTCACCAATCGTCTGCAGGAAGTGGACGAGGTGAGCGACGTAGTCGTCGAAGGCGAACGGGCCTTCCGACAGCGGAACGTCGCGGGCGTTGTGCCAGTCGGTGATGTAGACGTCGTGGTCCGGCAGCATGGTGCGCACGGTTGCCCGCAGCAGCGTCGCGAAGTGGCCGGACATTGGCGCCACCATCAGCACCTTGGGCTGCTCGGTGTGGATGTCCTTCTTGAAGTGCAGCAGGGTCGCGAACGGCGTCACCACCACGACCTCCTCGGAGACCGGGACGCTCCGGTTGCCCACGTCCACGGCTGCGATGCCATAGGGCGGCCGCGTGAAGGTCAGTCCGGCGCGCATCATCATCCGGGCGCCCGCCGACATCCACGTGATCGGCTCGCCGAGGCCGACCCAGGGCGACCACACGTCGTTGACGAGTTTCCCCCACGACCGCGTCTGGGCCGCGATGTCGGTCTGCAGGTCGAACGCTTCGTACAGCATCAGGCAGGCACTCGCTGAGCCCTGCCCGGCACGCGGGCTAACGGGTCGACAATGGAGGCGGATGCCAGATTAGAATTGCATCAGCTTGGCCGTGCAGAATGGTCGCCTCCCCGAGGGTCGGCAACCGTCCAGAGGTCCAGTGTCGCGAAGAAGACTACCGACGTGACTTTGGTGCATCATCCGGGTTTCTGAGACGCCCTCGACGTGGTCAACACGCGACCGTCGGAAATCCGTGCGGCGTCGATGCCGTAAAGTCCTCACCGATCCCCGCGATCAGGATGCTCGGCGGATGGCCACGTCGATCGCCGTCCGCCGGTGCTCGCAGGCGATCTTGAGGTACCGATCGCCGCCCCCGGGCAACCCAGCCTGCGCGGCCATGGTTTGCGCGTGCATCAGGCACTCCATCGGGGTGTGGGCCGGCGCGATGATGACGTCGAGCGCGGTATCGCGGGAGCAGTCCTGGGCCAGCAACGTGCCGGCGCAGACCAGGGCAACGGAGAGCAGTTCAGACATGACGGACCTCGGTTTCGAGTGATCGAAAGGTCCGCGGGGTGCTCTGGCGTGCGAGCCGCCGCGTTGTCGTTGCCTGGGTGTTTCCTCAATGATGTTGACCTGCGGTTGCAAGTCTCATGCCAGCTATCCAACGACCTACCACCGTCGAGGGGTCAGTCGCGTGCCGGCAACCAGCGTGTCTCGGGCTCATTGGCCGGCAGCAGGGCCGCGACGGCGTCGAGGTCGACAACATAGTGATCGGTGAGCATCCGCCACACTTGATCGGGCGAGCCCGCCTTCGGCCTGAAGCCTTCAAGGGCGCGGGCGACCCGCGCCTTGTTCAGCAGCTTCGGGCGCCGCAACAATGGATCGGCATTCAGCATCTGCGATAACTCCCACCCGATGAGCCCGATCATCTGCGATCGTGGTTAACGTTCGGTTACCCCTCGATCTGACATCTTGCTCTCAACTTGAAGGAGCATTGTTACGCCTGTGAATCTCGGATTTGTCGACCCGACAGAGCGGCGCCGGAGCATGGCGCTTCGTCGGACGTGCGAGGTCTGGGCTCCGGTTCACAAGGCAACACCCATCGCTTATCAGGCTGGGGAATGAGGCCGGACCGGCGGGGTAGGGCGCCGCGACGGGCCTGCGCCGCGCTCCGCCGGTCGTGCGAACGGAACATCATGGACGCCATACCAGACGCGATCGGCTCGGCGCAGCGACCGACGGCTCGGCTCGTGCTCGCCTCGGCCTCGCCGCGCCGCCTGGCGCTGCTCCAGCAGATCGGGATCGAGCCTGACGCCCTCCTGCCTGCCGACATCGACGAGACGCCGCGCCAGGCTGAACCGCCGCGCGACCTCGCCCGCCGTCTGGCGCGCACGAAGCTCGCCGCCGCGGAGGCTGCCCTGCATCTCGGCGACAAGACCGCGCCGACGTGGCTTCTGTCGGCCGACACGGTCGTGGCCGTGGGCCGGCGCGTGCTGCCCAAGGCCGAGGTCCCGGATGAGGCGGCGGATTGCCTGCGGCTCCTGTCGGGTCGCCAGCACCGCGTCTTCACGGCCGTCTGCCTGCTTTCGCCGCGGGGCCGGCGCGAGCGGATCGTCGAGACACGGGTTCGGTTCAAGCGCCTTTCGAGCCGGGATATCCAAGGCTATGTGGCCTCCGGCGAATGGCGGGGGAAGGCGGGCGGCTACGCGATCCAGGGGCTGGCCGGCGCCTTCGTGGTCAAGCTGATCGGATCCTACAGTTCGGTGGTCGGGCTGCCGCTCTACGAGACGCAGAGCCTGCTCGACGGCGAAGGCTATCCCGTCCGCGCCGGCTGGGGTGGCCTCGCATGAGCCGCGAGCGCCGCCCGGCCTGCCCGATCTGCCGCAAGCCCGCCGAGCCGGAGTACCAGCCCTTCTGCTCGCAGCGCTGTGCCGATGTCGATCTCGGCCGATGGCTCAATGAGCGCTACGCCATCCCCGAGGAAATCGACTCGGACCGGCCGCCACCCGAGCCGGATCCGGAGGCGTGAAATTTTTACGCCGTTTCGATGCCGCCGGTATGACAGCATGACTGGACAGGCCGCGACGCACTGACTATACCCCGCGGCGTCCGAGGCCGGCACGGCCACGGGCGATGCCCAGGTAGCTCAGTTGGTAGAGCATGCGACTGAAAATCGCAGTGTCGGCGGTTCGACTCCGTCCCTGGGCACCATCCTCCCACTAGATTCGGGAGCGACGTTTCTACGTAAAGTCTCGACGACAAATATACGCATGCGACGAACGCGTTGATCCGCGGACGGCGTCGAGCGTTCGTTTGAACGACGTGACGCGTCCGATCTGCTAGCCACCTTTATTTTCTTTTGGCATCAGATCGTATTGCGATCTGTCACTTAGACGCACGCGACTTGATCACGCCCACCCTATGACTGCTCGGCTTCGCATCAGCTTCGCTCGAAGCGGCTGTAATATGATTACTTATCGACAATGGCGCTAATTCAGTCTCCACAATAGCTTGATGTTGTCGAAAATCGATCTAACATGGGTTAGGGTGACGACGAGACGTTGACTGCGCGATGCCAAAACTCAAGCTTCTCGCTGGCCGAAGGCCGCGGGAAAAATCCAAACTTGTTTTGGGTGGACCGGATGCGCTTGGGTTCTGGACATGGGACGCCGAGCGCGATTGCGTATGGGCTGATACGTTCGTCGCGCTGCTGTTCGACATCAATCCCGAGGAAGCCGAAGCCGGCGTGCCGCTCTCGGTTTTCGCGGCACAGATCCACCCCCCGGATCAATCGCGTGTCCTGGCCAGCTTTCGCGCGGAGGCACGCCAGGATGGGCACATGGCCCTTGAGTACCGCGTGCGAGCGTCTGGCGGGGGCCTGCGTCTGGTCCTGTCACGCGGCCGCTTCTCCTACGATCACCGCGGTCGCCCGCTATCGGGCCACGGGATCATAGTGGACATCAGCGACCTGCAGTCGCGAGATGGGGACCGGGCCCCGGCCGGGCCGTTGTCCGAAGACCCACCCGAAACATCGCTGGACCGTGCCGCGGCCGCAGCGATCGCGGCTTTCCAGGCCATCGGTCCCTTGAACGATCCGGGCCTGACAGCGCGCGCCGAAGCACTCCTGTTCGAGATCGGCCGCAGGCTCGCGACTCAGGAAGCCGAAGACGACCGCCAGCGCCTGAACTAGCGCTGGTCCTGTCCCCTCAGATGGAGGTAGGTCGGGTCGAACTCGGCTGCCGCGACCAGACCATCCCAGTCGTGCACGACCAAGTGACGGCTGCGCAGCGAGATCAATCCTGCGGCCTTCAGATCCCGGATCGTGCGATTGACGTGAACCGGCGTGATTCCGAGGGCATCGGCCAGTTCCGGTTGGGTCATGGGCAGATCGCAACTGAAGTCCGGCGCGAGTCCGACCGCGCCGAGGCGCGTGATCAATTCGCAGAACAGATGGGCCATCCGGGCGTAGGCGTCGCGCCGGCCGGTGTTGAGCGTCCATTCCCGCACGATGGCCGCGTCGATGAGCGTCGCCCGCCAGAAGACCTCGCCGAGCCGCGGCTGCGCGCGCAGTAAGGCGCGCACCGCATCGTGCTGGACGAACCCGATGCGGCAGGGGGTGACCGTCGCGATGCTGATATCGAGCGTCTGGAGATGGAGGCTCTGGAAATCCGGCACGTCGCCGGCAACGTGGTAGCTCATGACCTGCCGTTTGCCAGCCCGGGTCGACTTATAGGTGCTCGCCATGCCCGATAAGATGGCGAAGCTCCGGCCGGGGCGGTCCCCCTCGCGTACGATGTCCAGATAGGCATCGATCAGCGCAGGCTGCATCGGCATGGCTTCGATTGCGGCGCGCTCCTCGGCTGTGAGCTCGAAGAGCGCGATGCCTTCGAGCTTGCGCAGCAACGGATGCCGATCCGCGTGTTGGCTTGTTCCGCTCATCTTACCTCATTCGGCCACAGGCAGATCCGGCTGGGGACGCCTGTACCGGGTGGACACGGGGTATTCAGATGCTTCGGCACCATCAACTGACTGGGGCGAAGCGCGAGGATCGGGATCGATACATAGAGTTCGAGCGCGATCGAGCGAGCAGAGACAGAAACTCGGATTTTAGCAAGGTCAAGCTCGTTCGGATCGTATCGGAGCAGCCGAGCTGGTGCATTCACCAGGGTAGTGAGGCGCGCCGGGTTGGTGATGGGGCTGGAAATCTCCGACCCGTCCGCGCACACAGGTGGCGCGGCGGCGTCGCCGCCCAGCCTGACGGAACGCTCGGATGAACACGACCGATCTCGCCCCGCACGCGCATCAGGTCCTGGCCGAAGCGACGCTGCCCGAACTGCCGAACCATTACCGCGGCAAGGTCCGGGAGAATTACGATCTGGCGGACGGCCGCCGCATCCTGATCACCACCGACCGGATCAGCGCCTTTGATCGGGCGCTCGCCGCGATTCCGTTCAAGGGGCAGGTTCTGACGCAGACCGCCCGCTTCTGGTTCGAACGGACGAGCGATCTCTGCCCGAACCACGTCCTGGCTTATCCCGACCCGAACGTCGTCGTCGGGCAGCGGCTGGAAATTCTGCCCGTGGAAGTGGTGGTCCGCGGCTATCTCGCGGGCACGACGTCGACCTCCGTGCTGACCCGATACAGGGCCGGCGAGCGGGAGATGTACGGTCATCGCTTCCCCGACGGGATGCGCCCGAACGAGCGCCTGCCGGCGCCCATCATCACGCCGACCACGAAGGCTTTCGACGGCGGTCATGATGAGCCGCTCACCGAGACCGAGATTCTGGGCCGCGGCCTGCTCACGAACCAGCAATGGCGCACTGTCTCGGAGGCGGCCTTGGCGTTGTTCGCCCGCGGGCAGGCTCTGGCGGCTGAGCGTGGGTTGATCCTCGCGGACACCAAGTACGAGTTCGGTACGGACCCCGAGGGCAGGATCGTCCTGGCGGACGAGATCCACACGCCGGACAGCAGCCGCTACTGGTTTGCACAGAGCTACCCGGAGCGGTTCGCCAGCGAGACGGCGCCCGAGAGCTTCGACAAGGACTTCGTGCGCAACTGGGTCGTGGCCCGCTGCGATCCCTATCGGGATCCAATCCCCGAGATCCCCGCCGACGTCATTCTCGAAACGGCCGCGGTCTACATCAAAGCCTATGAGACGATCACCGGTGCGCGATTCACGCTGCCGGATCCGGCCGAGGTGCCGCTCGACCGTGTGCGCCGCAACCTCGAATCCTATCTGGCGACGAATCCGGATCGCTGAAGGGCGGCGCGCTGCGCCGCCCCAGACCGGTCCCGGCGATGGCTCAGGCCGCCGCTGCCAGCGGGGCCGGGGCAGGGGCAGGGGCATCCATCGCGCGCAGGTAGACGTCGAGCAGCGTCTCGTGCTCGTCGCGCTCGTCCTTGTCCTGCTTGCGGATCTTCAGGATCTCCTTGAGGATCTTGACGTCCAGGCCCTCGCCCTTAGCCTCGGCGAACACCTCCTTCTTGGCCTCCATGAGATCCTTGATCTCTTCCTCAAGCCGTTCCACCCGCTCGATGATCGAGCGGATCCGGTCGCCCGCAACGCCCACGGTATCGGTCAAATCGGTCATGCAATCCCTCGTCGGATGACGGGGGCATCCTCGCCGGCACAAGGTAAGCGACGGGTTAAGGCCGCGCCGGGGTCTGGGTGCTGCCTGCGATCCAGCCGATGATCGCGTCCGCCACGGCGTCGCTGTTGGCCTCCAGCATCATCATGTGGCCGTTGCCATGGATGCCGTGGTCGGCGAGCACGAGACGGTCCGGCTTGGCACCGGCCTGCGTGAGGAACGCCGCGGTGCAATCATCCATCGTGGCGCGGAACGACGCCTCGGCGGTGACGATCACGGCGGGCACCCGGGCGAGGTTCGGTAAGGTGTGCACAGGCTCGGCCTGGAGCCAGCAGCGGATCTTTTCGGGTGCCGCGGTTGTCTCGGCCTGAACCACGGTGATGTCGGTCGGAGCGCTCACCGGCGGCTCGAAATGGAGCGGCACCCGCGTGATGCCATAGGGCCGGGCGCGCGCATCGCCGACGCGCTCGTACCAGTCGGCGCCGCCCTTGAAGCGAATGTCGTAGAAGGTCGGCCCATTGGGTTCCACGGCGATGTGCGCCTTGACGAGGTCCGGCCGCTGGTCCGAGACCGCCCAGCCGAAGACACCCGCCTGCGAATGCGTCAGGAGGATCGCGGGGCCGATCTTCTCCAGAAGGGCGATCAGTGCCGGGTCGACCAGCTCCTCGCTCTTCAGCGCGCTGGCGATGTAGGGGACCTGGGACAGGTAGAACTGGTCGAAGGCGGCGTTCCCCCGCACGCCCGGGCCATCCGGCCATTGGCTGTGCAGTTTCGCCTGCGGATACAGCGAGAACCGCTCCTGCCCGGTGAAGACCGTTTCCAGATCCTCGACCGGGAGGCGGGCATAGGGCCCATAGGTCTCCGGGTCGCTGCCCGAACGGCCACGCCCGACCTGATCCACGACATACACCGCAAAGCCCTTCGCGGCGAAGCGGTCCGCCCAGCCGGGCCGGCCGTCCGGCGTGCCGAGGAAGTTGGTCCCGGTCTGCGCGGTGCCGTGCACCATGACAACCGGGTAGGGCTGCGTGATCTGCTTCGGTGCGCGATACTCCACGAACATCTGCCCGAGGGCCGTGGTCTTGTCGCCTACACGCGTGTAGCGGCCGCCGACGAAGAAGTATCCGCTGGTCTGCTGCGGCTTGAACGGCGCGGAGCCCGATCCCGGTTCGGCGGCGCGCGGCGCCGGTCCAGTCGCAAGGCAGAGCAGGGTCAGTACCCCTGCGGCCGTCTTCCTCAGCATAGCGTCCTCCCGCCGGGCATCTGGCGCGCCCGGAGGGCGGTATATCGGCGTGGCCGCACGGCCGGGTCCAGCGGCCACGCCGATTTCAATCAGGCGTGCGCGAAGCGCGGCTTCTTGCCAAGCGCCTCCTCGACGGTGCCGGCACCGTCGAGATAGCCGTGGACCTTCGGGTTCGGCATGATCAGCGAGGCCACGAAGGCAATCGCCATCAGCACCGTGACGTACCAGAAGAACGTGCTCTCCGCGCCGGCATCCTTGAACCACAAGGCGACGAATTCGGCGGTGCCGCCGAACATGGCGTTGGCCAGCGCGTAGGACAGGCCGACGCCCAGCGCGCGCACGTTGGTGGGGAACAGCTCGGCTTTCACGATGCCGCTGATGCCGGTGTAGAACGACACGACGGACAGCCCCAGGGTTATCAGCGCGAAGGCCAGGTAAGGATCCTTGTTGGTCCCCAAGGCCGTCATCAGCGGCACCACCATCAGCGTCCCAAGGCCGCTGTAGAGCAGCATGTTGGCCTTGCGGCCGATCTTGTCGGAGAGTGCGCCGAACAGCGGCTGAATCACCATGTAGACGAACAGGACGCAGGTCATGATCTGCGAGGCCGACGTCTTGGGGAGGCCGGCGGTGTTGACCAGATATTTCTGCATGTACGTGGTGAAGGTGTAGAAGCTCAGGCTGCCGCCGGCCGTGTAGGCCAGGACGACGCAGAACGCCCGCCAATGCTTGAACAGCTCGGCGAAGGTGCCGGCATTCTCCTTGTCGCCGGCTTCCTTGGTCTCGGCCAGGGAGCGCCGGAGATACAAAGCCACGACCGCGAGCCCGGCGCCGATGAAGAACGGGATGCGCCAGCCCCAGGCGGTGAGCTCCGGCGCGGTCATCACGGTCTGGAGCAGAACCAGGACCAGCGAGGCCAGGAGCTGGCCGCCGATCAGCGTGACGTACTGGAACGACGCGAAGAAGCCGCGTTTCCCCTTGATCGCCACCTCGCTCATGTAGGTCGCCGAGGTGCCGTACTCGCCGCCCACCGACAGGCCCTGCAGCATGCGGGCGAGGAGCAGCAGCACCGGCGCCAGGGTGCCGACATGCTCGTAGGTCGGCAGGATGCCGATCAGCAGCGAGCCGAAGCACATCATCAGGACGGAGACGACCATCGAGGTCCGCCGCCCGACCCGGTCGGCGATGCGTCCGAACAGCCAGCCACCGACCGGGCGCATGAAGAAGCCCACCGCGAAGATGCCGGCCGTTTGAAGGAGCTGGGTGGTGGAATCACCCTTCGGAAAGAAGGCTGGCGCGAAGTAGAGCGCGAAGAAGGCGTAGCAGTAGAAGTCGTACCACTCGACCAGATTGCCCGAGGATGAGCCGACGATCGCCCAGATGCGCCGCTTCCGGTCCGCAGCGTCGTCGTGCGTGCCCGCTGCGATGCCGATCGTGTCGTTTCGCAATGCGGACATGGCGTCTCCCTCAAGCTCTTATAGGGGCGGCGATTGCCAGCCTCTTCTTCATGTGACGCGACGTTACAGGTGATGACCGTGATCGCAAGTCCGTGATGAGTCTTTCCACGGGAGGCGCCCGGCGCCTGTCACGTGCGCCGCCGCCGCAGCCAAAAACCGGAACGGTTTGCCATGGGGGTCCGTTGCGGCCCGGCGCGGGCGCCGATGGCGCTCCCCAGGCGAGAGAGGCGTGGCCATGAAGCGGATTCTCAGAGACACCGTGGCGGTTGCCATCGTGATTGCGGGGGCGACAACCGCCTTCGCGCAAGGTGGCCCCGGTGGGCCGGGCGGCGCGGGACCCGGTGCAGGCGGCGGTGCTCCAGGTGCCGGCGCTGGCCCGGGTGGTGGCGCGGGTCCGGGTGGTGGTCCCGGCGGTGCAGGCGGCGGCATGCGGAGCGGAGCCGAGGGTGGCGCCATGCGCGGGCCCGGTGGCGAAGGTGGCCCGCGTGGTGCCGAGCCGGGCGGACCCGGGGGCCGCGGTGCCGAAGGGCCCGGCCGCGCCGGCGGTGCCAACGAGCGCGGTGGACCGGCCGAGCGGGGCGCGCCGGGCGCGAATCCCGGTCCCGGCGAGCGCGGTCCCAATGAGCGCGGTGCGCGGGAGCCCGGCCCGGGTGGCGAGCGGGGCAACCGTGATGCGGCTGGGCCCAACCAGGGTGGTCGTGGCCCAGCCGGCGATCGCGAACGCGGCCCCGGGGGTGAGCGTGGCGGCCGTGCGGGCGCCCGTGACGGCGGTTCAGTCCGCGGTGCGGTCGGCCGTCTCGACACGCGGCAGCGCACCGAGTTCCGGTCATCGATCACCCGCCTGGGCGTCTCGCCGCTCCGGGATGTCGCCTTCGGTCTGGCCGTCGGCACGGCGATCCCGCGTTCGGTGTCCCTGCACCGGCTGCCGCCGGCCATCGTCGAGATCGTGCCGGAATACGAGGGCTACGACTTCGTCTTGGTGCGCGACGACATCGTGATCATTGATCCCGACACCTACGAGATCGTGGATGTGATCCCGGTCTGACCCGCTCTGCCGTCGTGCAGCACGCCCGGCAGGGCGAATTTCTGACGCGTTTGGCCAACTTTTGCGAAGAAAGCGAAAGAAAAATCTCGTACAGACGCGACTGCGTGGATCCGGAGAGATCCGGATCCACGCAAGAAAGACGCCGCTGAAAATATAAATCTCTATTCTGTTGAATGATACGTCTGAAAATACAATAATACTAAGCGCCACGGACCGTGAATTTCAGATACGAGATAGGGCTGTTCACGCGTCGTCTCCGTTTGGAGAGTGGTATGTCGATTGATAATTCTGGTTCGCGAGTATCCGTGCGGGCCACGCGCCTGCGCCTCGGGATAGCGGGTCGGGCAACGCTCCTGACCCTGGCGATCGCGTTCACCGCCTTCCTCACGTGCTCGGTTTACATCCACACATCGCAGACGGCGCTGCTGCGCAAGGACATCAACGCCAGCATGTCCAGCCTGAGTGGTGCCGCCGCGCGGAGCATCGGTAATTGGCTGTGCGGAAAGCTCGATCTCATGCAATTGGTGGCCGAGGAAATTGCAGGCACCGGGATCGGTCCGGAGGCTGACCGCGTGCTCGACGCATCGATCGTCCGCCAGGGATTCTACGTCGGCTACTTCGGGCGCATCGACGGCTTCTACACGAAGATGCCCAAGGCGCCGATCCCGCCGGGCTACGATCCGCGGCAGCGGCCGTGGTTCAAGGAGGTCGCGGCGACGAAGGGCGCGATTCTGACCGTACCCTACACATCCGCCAGCCGGGGCAGCATGGTTTTGACGGCGGCCGCACCGGTCGAGGACGCGCAGCATAAGCTATCCGGCGTGGCCGCCGGCGATTTCGATGTCGGGACCCTGGCCCGAATGATCGCCGACGTTGTGCCGGGCGGCGCCGGTTACGCCTATCTCGTCTCCGGCGCCGGCAAGATCCTGATCCATCCCAAAGGTGATCTCGTCGGGAAACCTCTCTCGGACTTGATCGGCGATGCGAAGCTGGACAGCGCCGCGGGCCGCGCGATCGAGACCAGCGAAGCCGGTCGCGCAACCCTCACGGTGTTCGCCCGCGTCCCGGATCTACCGTCGGCCCTCGACTGGTACGTGGCGCTGTCCTTCAACCGCTCAGCGGCCGTCGCGCCAATCGACCACCTCACGCGGGACATGGCGGTCGCAACCGTCATCATGCTCCTGGCGCTGGCGGTCGCGGTCAGCCAGACCATGGTGACTACGGTCGCGCGGCCCCTCAATCGACTCGTCGGCGTCCTTCAGCGGATGAACCAGGGCGAGTTGGATACCGAGATTGCGGAGGCCCGCCGACGGGACGAGATCGGCATGGTCGGCCGGGCCGTCGAGGGCATCAAGGCCGTCGTGGCGGACAAGGCGCGCGAGCAGGCCGAGGTGCGCCGCCAGGCCGATGCGGCCGCCGCAGCCGAGCGCAGGCGTACGATGACCGAACTGGCCGATGGGTTCGAGCGGGTCGTCGGCACGATCGTGGGTTCGGTCTCGTCCGCGGCCGCCGACCTTCACACCACCGCGGAGACGCTGACGGTCGCGGCCACGCAGGCGGCGGCGCAGTCCAGCGGCGTAGCGGCTGCCGCCCAAGAGGCATCCGCCAATGTCCGCACTGTCGCGGCGGCGGCCGAGCAACTCGGCGCGAGCGTGCAGGAGGTGGCCGGGCAGGTCGCTGCCTCGTCGCGGCTCGCCCAAACGGCGGTCGATGAGGCCGACGAGACCGGGCGCCGGGTGCAGGACCTCTCCGAGGCCGTATCGAAGATCGGCGCCGCCGCCGGGCTGATCTCCTCGATCGCGGCACAGACGAATCTCCTCGCGTTGAATGCCACGATCGAGGCAGCGCGTGCGGGCGAGGCGGGGCGTGGTTTCGCCGTCGTGGCCGCCGAGGTGAAGGAGCTGGCCGCCCAGACCGCCCGGGCGACTAAGGAGATCACGGACCATATCGCGCGCGTCCAGGGCTCGACCGGCGCGGCCGCCCGGGCGCTCAATGGGATCGTGGCACGCGTGCGCGACATTAACGACGTGGCGAGTGCGGTCGCCGCCTCAGTGAGCCAGCAGGAATCTGCTACGCAGGAGATCGCGCGCAACGTCAGTCAGGCCTCGACCGGGACCGCCGAGGTCACGACGAACATTGCCGGCGTGGCCGAAGCCGCGGCGCAGACCGGCCAGGCCGCGCATAAGGTTCTAGATTCCGCGACGGAGCTGTCCCGACAATCCGACCATCTGGGTGTCGAGGTCGCGCGTTTCCTGGAGTCGGTCAGAGCCGCCTGACGATGCAATCCGGTGCCGAGGCGATCAGCGATGCGCCTCGGCCGCCATGCGGACCGCGAGCGCCGCCAGCACCGTCTCCATCAGCCACCGCTGAACGGCGCTCCAGAGCGGTCGCCGGGTGAAAAAGCCGGCGATCGTAGCAGCTAAGACGATGGAGACAGAATTCGTCATCACGTTGACGACAAGCAGCGTGGCGCAAAAACAGCGCTTGCAACGGCACACTTCTACATTCCGGTTCGGTGAACCGAGGAAGCCGCGACAGGTACACGACCGCTCTTTTCGGATTGAGCAAATTGATCGGCAGTCCCATCACGAAGAGCTTGCGCAGGCGCTCATGCGACAGCTCGCGGACTTGTAATGGCGATCGCCCGTTCGGCCGTATCATAGACCCGTGAGTTTAACCGACTCACCTGCGAGGGCGTACGTGGTCGGCGGTGGCCGGGAGTTCAGAGGATGGTCGTTTCTCTGGCATGATCCGGAGAAGCGAATGGCGAGTGAAGAGTCACGCTGGACCTCGCAATTCCGCTCCGAATTCGGCAATACCGGAAACGGTGAATGCCAGTGAACAGCCGAATGCCGACGCACATCTCACTCCCGAAATGAAGCTCCGTGCTTGGTGCTGCAACGACTGTATCACCGCCCACCATCCAACAGCTTCGAGACCACCCGGGCGGTGTAGTCGACCATTGGCACGATGCGGGCATAATTCAGGCGCGTCGGCCCGATCACCCCGACCACGCCGACGATCTTCTGAGCTCCGTCGCGGAACGGCGCGGCGATCAGCGATGAGCCGGAGAGCGAGAACAGCTTGTTCTCCGAGCCGATGAAGATCCGCACGCCGTCGCCGCCTTCGGCCCGGGCGAGCAGGTCGATCACGTCCTTCTGGCTCTCCAGATCGTTGAACAGCAGGCGGATGCGCTCCAGATCCTCGACGGCCTTCAGATCGTCGAGCAGGTTGGCCTGACCGCGCACGATCAGCTGGCGCGCTTCGGATGGGCCGACCGGCGTCGCGAGCCCAGCATCCACGAGGCGCTCGGTCAGGGCGTCGAGTTCCCGCTTCATCGCCTTGCGGCTGGCCTCGATCTCGGCCCGCAGGGAGCCCAGGGTCCGGCCCCGAAGCCGGGCGTTCAGGAAGTTCGTGGCTTCCTGCAGTGCGCCGGTGGGCAGGCCTGGCGGCAGATCGACCAGGCGGTTTTCCACCGAGCCGTCGTCCGAGACCAGCACGACGAGCGCCCGGGCCGGGTCGAGGCGCACGAACTCGATATGCTTCAGGTTCACGTTCGCCTTGGTGGTTAGAACCACGCCGGCGCCGCGCGAGACACCCGACAGCATGGTCGAGGCCTCGGCCAACGCCGAGTCGAAGGTGTGGCCCGAGGCCGCGGCTCGCATCTGTGCCTCGATCCGGGCCTGCTCGTCCTGGCTGACGTCGCCGAGTTCCAGCATGGCGTCGACGAAAAAGCGCAGGCCGAGCTCGGTCGGGAGCCGGCCCGCCGATGTATGCGGCGCGAAGATCAGGCCGGAATGCTCCAGATCCGCCATGACGTTGCGGATCGAGGCCGGCGACAGGGCCATCGGGAGTATCCGCGCAAGATTGCGCGATCCGACCGGTTCGCCGGTGGTGAGGTAGCTCTCGACGATCTGCCGGAAGATCTCCCGGGCGCGTTCGTTGAGCGCGGCAAGCGCCTGCATCGATGGGCCGTCGAGAAATCGTGGGTTCGGGTCTGTCACGCGCTGATCCTGTGGGCCGATCATGTCCAACCGTCCAGTCTGGATCAATCCGTACATTGCGGCTTCGCTGCGCCGCTTGCCCGCGCCGACATGGCGGCCTAAGAGCCCGGCCCTCGACTTTCCTCACAGAAGGGGTCCGCAATGCGGCCTTCCAAGCGTGCCGCCGACGAATTGCGGCCCGTGAGCCTGGAGCGCGCGGTTTCGCGCTATGCCGAGGGTTCGTGCCTCGTCAGCTTCGGCAACACCCGGGTGCTCTGCACGGCTTCGCTGGAGGAGCGCGGCCCGCCGTGGCTGCGCGGTTCGGGCAAGGGCTGGGTGACGGCCGAGTACGCGATGCTGCCGCGTGCGACCCACGAACGCACCCGCCGCGAAGTCGGTTCCGGCAAGCCCTCGGGGCGGACGCAGGAGATCCAGCGGCTGATCGGGCGCTCGCTGCGGGCGGTGACCAACCTGCCGGCGCTCGGCGAACGGCAGGTGACGGTCGATTGCGACGTGATCCAGGCCGATGGCGGCACCCGCACCGCCGCCATCACGGGCGCCTGGGTGGCGCTGCACGATTGCTTCGCCTGGATGCGGACGCGCTCGATCATCTCGGTCGATCCGCTGCGCGACCACGTCGCTGCCGTCTCCTGCGGCCTCTACAAGGGCACACCGGTGCTGGACCTCGACTACGCCGAGGATTCAGCCGCCGAGACCGATGCCAACTTCGTACTCACCGGCCGGGGCGGGATCGTAGAGGTTCAGGGCACGGCCGAGATGGAGCCGTTCTCGCAGGATCAGCTGCTCGAATTGCTGCGCCTCGCGCGCGCAGGCACCGAGCGGCTGGTCGCGCTTCAGAAGGAGGCAATCGCGTGAGCCGGCGCCTGACGGGCAGGGTGGTCATCGCCACCCACAATGCCGGCAAGCTCACCGAGATGCGCGAATTGCTCGCGCCCTTCGGGATCGAAGCGGTGTCGGCCGGCGAACTCGGCCTTCTTGAGCCGGAGGAGACCGGTACGATGTTCGCCGAGAACGCGGCGATCAAGGCCCTGGCCGCCACGCAAGCCACGGGCTTGCCCGCCTTCGCGGACGATTCGGGCCTGTGCGTCGATGCCCTCGACGGGGCGCCGGGCATTTTCTCCGCGCGCTGGGCCGGCCCGACCAAGGACTTCGCCGGCGCCATGGCGCGGATCGCCTCGGAGATGGACAGGCGCGGCGCTCAGGATCGCCGGGCACATTTCGTCTCTGCGCTGGTGCTGGCATGGCCGGACGGCCATACCGAGCTGTTTGAGGGCCGGGTATTCGGCGACCTCGTGGAGCCCCGCGGCTCGGCCGGGTTCGGCTATGATCCGATCTTCCGGCCGGACGGCCACGACCGGACCTTCGGCGAGATGACCGCCGAGGAGAAGCACGGAGTCGATTGGCAGCGAGGGCAGGGGCTCTCGCACCGCGCCCGGGCCTTCGTGGATCTCGGCCGAGCTTGCCTCGCACCCAGCGCGTGATTGCCAAACCGGGCCGCGCCGCTCACATCACCACCACCATGCAAGCGACCGGCCCGGACCACCCGACCCGCGATGCGGGCTTCGGCATCTACCTGCACTGGCCCTTCTGCGCCGCGAAGTGCCCCTATTGCGACTTCAACAGCCACGTGCGCCATGCCGGCGTGGACGAGCCGCGCTTCCTCGACGCGTTCCGGGCCGAAATCGACCACGCTGCCGAGCGGACGCCCGGCCGGACCGTCACCAGCATCTTTCTGGGCGGTGGCACCCCGTCGCTGATGCAGCCCGCCACGGTCGCCGGATTGCTCGACGCCGTCGCTTCGCGCTGGCCCGTCGCGCCGGATGTCGAGATCACGTTGGAGGCCAACCCGTCGAGCGTCGAGGCGGCCCGTTTCGAAGGCTACCGCGCCGCCGGGGTCAACCGCGTGTCGCTCGGCGTACAAGCGCTGAACGACGCATCGTTGCGTACCCTCGGCCGGCTGCACGATGTGGCGCAGGCGCTCGACGCGATCCGCGTCGCGCAGGCCACCTTCGCGCGCACCTCATTCGATCTGATCTATGCCCGACCAGGCCAGACGCCGACGATGTGGCGGGACGAGCTTGCCGAGGCCCTGAAACGGGCCGGCGAGCATCTCTCCCTCTACCAGCTGACCATCGAGCCCGGCACGCCCTTCTACGGCCTCGCCAGCACGGGCAAGCTGGTCGTGCCGGACGACGATACGGGGCGCGCCCTCTACGACGTGACGCAGGATCTCTGCGCGGGCGCCGGTCTTCCCGCCTACGAGATCTCGAACCACGCCCGGCCCGGCGCGGAATCCCGCCACAACCTGCTCTACTGGCGTTACGGCGAGTATGCCGGGATCGGCCCCGGGGCGCATGGACGCCTTGTCACCGAGGCGGGCCGGATCGGCACCGTGACCGAGCGTGCGCCCGAGGCGTGGCTCGCTCGGGTAGAGCGCGACGGTCAGGGGATCGTCGAGACGGAAACCCTCACTCCCGCCGACCAGGCCGACGAGTTCCTGGTGATGGGCCTGCGGCTGCGCGAAGGAATCGATTCGGAGCGCTACGCCGCCCTCAAGGGCCGCCCCCTGAACGGCAACCGGATCGGTATGCTGGTTGGTGACGGCCTGCTGGAGCGGCGCTCCGGAGGTCGCATCGCCGCAACCGCACGTGGCGCACCGGTCCTCAACGCGATCGTCGCCGAACTCGCCGGCTGATCAGATGCCAGGCTTTGCCAGGACCCTGGGGGCCGGGCTCACCGGCGTCGCGGCGTTGTTGCGGATCTCGTAGACCGCCAGCGCCCGCTCGCTCTGCCCGTCCGGACGGAAACGGAACGTGCCGTCCACCCCGGCGAAACCCGCGCCATTGGTCAATGTCGGCTCGGCGAAGCGCTGCGAGCCGTACTGGCGCGCCAGCGCCGCCGCGAGCGTCACGGCGTCGTAGGCGAGGGATGTCACGCGCGGCGGCGCGGCGCCAAACCGCGCCTGATAGCGCCCACTGAAAGCCGAGAACCCGCCGCGATCCGGTGCGGCGAAGTGGCCGCCCTGGAGGGCTGGGAGAGCGAAGAGCGCCGGCTCGTTCCACAAAGCCGTTCCGACCGGCCGGACACGCGCCGGCGCGAAGCCGGCCTTGCTCAGCGCCGCCGCGACGGCCGGCATGGCCTCCGCCGTTTCCGGAATGAACAGCGCGTCGGCCGTCGCGCCGGGGCCTATGGTGACGCGGGCCAGACGCGCCACCGCGGGCCCCGGATTGCCCTCCGGATAGCGCTCCACGGCCGCGACCCGCGCGCCGCGGCGCCCCACGGCCTCGCGGAAGGCCGCTTCGACGGCATTGCCGTAGGCCGTCTCGGGGATCAGCGCCGCAAAGGAGCGTTTGCCGCCGGCAACCGATTCCTCGACCACCCGGTCGACCTCCGGCTGCGGCAGGAAACTCAGGAGATAGACGTTCGGCGCCGCCACGGTGACGTCGGTGGAGAAGCCGATGACCGGCTTGCCGGCTGCCTTCGCCACGGCGGCGGCGGACTGGACGCTGCCGGCGAAGAGCGGCCCGAGCACGATTTCGGCGCCCTGCCGGAGAGCGTCCTGGGTCGCCTCCCGCGCGCCCTCGGGTGTGCCGCGGTCGTCTTCCACGAGGAGCGTCAGGTCCGGCTGCTGTGCCTCTTCGAAGGCGAGCTGCGCCGCGTTGCGCATGGCGTTTCCGACGGTCGATCCTTGTCCGGTACAGGGCAGGATCAGGCCGACCTTGATCGAGCCCGCGCCGATTCGCGGCCCTGCTGACGCCATTGGGGTGACAGGCCCCGGACCTGCAGGCGCCGGGGCCGCCTGCGACGCGTCCGACTGTGGGATCTCGACAGGTGGCGTGAGGGCGGCTTGGGGCGCCGATCTGCGACGGGCGATATCGCCGCCAAGGCACCCACCGAGGGGCAGGAGCGCCGCGCAGAGGACGGCGCTGAGGGCAAGGACGCGCACGCGATGAACCGGCGCGCCGATCAGGCGCGCCATGGCGCAATCTCCTTCGGGCAGGCCGGGGAAGCGTGATCGCGGGATCCAGAAATGTAAACGCAGCGCGCACGACTGCCCCCCGCCAAGACGGCCGACGCGCGACGAGAGCCGGTCAGTGTGGCAAGATCGCCAACGATGACCCGCAGATTCGACGCTCCCACGACAGCCCCGCCCCGGAAACCGGGACAGGATCGGCCACGGGCCACCACCTTCACGGCCTTCGGGCTGGCGAGCGAGACCGAACCGCTGTCGCCCGGCCTGCACATCGTGGCGACGCCGATCGGCAACCTGCGCGACATTACCATTCGTGCGCTCGCCACCCTCGCGGCAGCCGATGCCGTGCTGGCCGAGGATACGCGAGTCACGCGGACGCTACTCGCCCATTACGGCATCACGACACCGCTGCTCGCCTATCACGAGCATTCCAACGACGCGGTGCGCGAGCGGATGGTCGGCCGGCTGCGGGCCGGGGAGGCGCTGGCCCTCGTCTCGGATGCGGGCACACCGCTGGTCTCTGACCCGGGCTACAAGCTGGTCCAGGCCGTCATCGAGGCCGGCATTCCGATCACGCCGGTTCCCGGTCCCTCTGCGGTGATGACTGCTCTGGTGGCGGCAGGGTTGCCCACGGACCGGTTCTTCTTCGAAGGCTTCCTGCCCCAGAAGGCCGGTGCCCGCCGCAACCGCCTGGAGGCACTGATCCAGGTGCCGGGCACGCTGGTCCTGTTCGAATCGCCCCATCGGCTGCCGGAGATGCTCGCCGACGCGGCCGCCGTTCTCGGGCCTGACCGCCCGGCCGCGGTGACCCGGGAGTTGACGAAGCTCTACGAGACGATCCGCCGCGACACGTTGGGCGGCCTCAGCGAACGCTTCGCCGAGGACGGGCCGCCGAAGGGCGAGATCGTCGTCATCATCGGCGCCGCCACGGCCGTGGAGCGGAATGCGGAGGGTGACGAAGCCCTCGATGCCCTGCTCCGTACGGCGCTGGAGCGGCATTCGATCAAGGATGCCGCCAGCCTCGTGGCCGAAGAGACCGGGCAGCCGCGGCGCCTCGTCTACACCCGGGCCCTCGCCCTGGCGCGGAGCGACGCGTGACCGGGGCACGGCCCAAACAGGATGTCCGGCGCCGCGCCGCCTACCTGAGAGGCCATCGCGCCGAATGGCTAGCGCTGGCGGCCTTGATGCTCAAGGGCTACTGGCCGATCGGCCGACGCGTGAGTTTCGCGGGCGGCGAGATCGACCTCATCGTTCAGCGCGGGAAAACCATCGCGTTCGTGGAGGTGAAAGCGCGGCCCCGGCGGGACGACGCCCGCGAGGCGATCGACGCGGCCAAACGGCGCCGCTTCTCCCGCGCCGTCCGCGCCTGGATCGGACAATACGCGTGGTCCGCGGGCATGACGTTCCGGGCGGACGCCGTGTTCGTCGGCGCCCGGGGCTGGCCGGCCCATGTCGCCGACGCTTTCACGATCGAGGGCATGTGACGCAGCCGCTCTTGCGGCCGTTCTCGTCTTAGGCGCGCGCGGCCCGAATGGCGCCAATCAGCGTGCGCTTCAGTTCGGCCTGGCTGAACGGCTTCTGCACGACCGGCCGGTCGCGGAACGGTTCGCGGATGCCAGCGCCGCCGTAGCCGGTCGAGAACACCAGGGGCAGATCCCGCTTGGCGATGGCTTCCGCGACCGGGTAGATCGGTTCACCCGCCACGTTCACGTCGAGGATCGCGACCTCGAACGTCTCCTGAGCGGCCATCTCGAGCGCCGAGGACAACCGGGCAGCCGGTCCGACAACGGCGCAGCCGAAATCGAGCAGCATGTCCTCCAGCAGCATCGAGATCGCGGCCTCGTCCTCGACGACGAGTACGCGGACGCCGTTGAGCACATCATCGTTGGAGTCAGCAGTCACGCCGGGCCGTCTTCCCTTCCAGCGCCCCCGAACCGGGGACCGTGCCGTCCGTCAAGATACACCCAGGAACCGTGTGTTCGGCGTCCGAAGCGCGCAGCGCCGCTACGACGACCGGTTCACGAGGTGGTCCTTGGCGTCGCCCGTAACGCGCAACGTGTCAAGCGTTCGCACGCTGTTCCCCGGCTATCCGCGCGCAGAATGTTAACCGCCGATACATTTTCGTTGCCGGCTGCGGGAGGCTGCGGCTTTGGCGTCTCAATCGTCCTTGAAGGTGACCTTCGCACCGCGCGCCACGTGGGCTGCGAGATCGCGGGCATTCCAGTTGGTCAGACGGATGCAGCCGTGTGACTCGGTCTTTCCGACCTTCTCGGGTTCCGGCGTGCCGTGAATGCCGTAGCTCGGAATCGCCAGATCGATCCAGACGAGGCCGACCGGATTGTTCGGGCCGGACTGGATGGTGAACTTGTGCTGCGCTTTGACACCCTTAAACGCGTATTTCGGGTTGTAGGTGTAGTCGGGGTCGAACGCGACGCCCTTCACCTTCGTCTCGCCGCTCGGCGCCGGCTTCTCGGAACTGCCGATTGAGGCCGGGTAGTAGGCGAGCAGCTTGTCGTCGGCTCCGTAGGCACGCACATCGCGGCTCGTTTTGTCCACCTCGATCCGTTCGACCTTCGGCTCCTGCGGTAGCTCCTTCGCCTTCGGCTTGTCGGTCCCCATCGGGTCGACGGCCGCGACCGTGATGGTGGTTCCGGCCTTGTCGAGCGGCTTGTCGGGGTTGAGGGCCGTCACGAGGGCGCGGCTCATGTGGAACCGCTCGGCCAGCATCTCCCGCGGATTCGTGTAGCTCAGCGCCTTCAGATCGGCCTGTTGCTCCATCTTGGGCGGGATCTTGTCGAGGTAGGGTCCCGAGGCATCGGCCTCCGTGATCGGATAATCGGTCACCACCGGCTTATCGCTCGTGGCCTGGAGCTTGCCCCACACCTCCGGCGTCAGTGCCTGCGTGGCCGGAAGGCCTTGCGCGACGGCAAATGCCGAAAGCGCACGCCGGTAATTGTCGCCGGTCAGACCATCGATGGCGCCGGGAAAGAAGCGGGCGCGATCGAGCAGCACCTGAGCTTTGACGATCAACGGATCGGGTTTCTCGTCGTTCTTCTTTCCGGTCTGGCGCTTGGCGGGCGCCTTATCGCCGGCTTGCGGCGACAGGGTCGCGGTATTGATGGCGTCCGCGGTCAGGGCGGGGGCTGGAGCCACTTGATCGGCGGTCTTCGGCTTTGGGCGCGCCTCCGCGACCTGCGTGGCGAGGCCGGTCGCCAGGAGCGCCGCAAGGACCGGCCGCCAGGATTTCGGGCTCATTGCGATCGCCGTCTCCAGAAGCGTGGGCGCTTCGCACGCAGAAATGCTGCGCCTGACGGAACGTTCCACGCCCTACTCACAGAGGCGGTGACCAGCGGTCCGCTCGCGCTCGTCGAGGTGGAAGTGGTTGGCATGGGCCGCGTTCGAGCCTGGCCCCAGAACCGTCCGGAAGAAGCCGCAGGCCTTTCCGCGGACAGCGCTCAGGAACCGCGCCTCGTCGGAGCCGTCCGGCATCGCCTTCACCGGTATGCTGGCGCGGCCCGCGAAGGTGAAAGCCATGATGTCGGCGGCGTTGGCGAAGGCATGCTCGCTCAGCTTGGCATCGACATCGTGGTTCTGGCCGCGGCAGACGTACGAGCCGCCGAGTTCCAGTCCGGTCAGCCCGTGCTTCAGCGACCGTTCGGCCTCGACCTGGACCTCCGTCACCCAGCGTGCCAGCGCCTCGGCCGTCCGGCACGTCAGCGTCGCTCCCTGCGGCAGTGCCACGCCATCGGGGAGCCGCACGATCTTCAGCGGCAGCGGCGCCGTGCATTGGCCCTCGATGATCGGTGGCAGCGGCTCGAATTCGACGCCGAGCCGCTTGAGACGGGTTCGGCACGCGGTGTCGTCCGGGGGCGTGACCTTGAGCGCCAGAGCCGCCTCGCCGGAGAGTTCCGGTGGTCGCCCGGGCGGAGTCGGCGGCGGATTGGGGATTTCGGGCTTGCCGGTCTCTGGAGGCTTTGCCTGAGCAGGCGCGTCGGCGGTCTCCTTCGGTGGCGCTGCCGGTGGCGTCAGCTCGGCCGGACGGGCTGGCGGCGTTGGCGGTGGCGCCTCCGGAGCGGGCGTCTTCAGGGTCTCGGGCCGCTGAGGCGGAAGGGGCGGAGGCACCGGGACGGTAGCCGCCGGTGCCTCGGCGGCGTGGCTTGCGACGGCCGACACGGCCAGGGCAAGGGCGCCGAATGCCAGGACCATGGGCAGTCGGCGGATCGGCTGATGTCGTCCCGGCATGGAGCCTCGAAGCGTGGGCGTTGGCTGTCAGAAACGAGCGAGCGGCCATTCGGATCAATCACACGGTTGACGGATCGCCCGAACAGGATTCTGTCTGGCGGATCGTATGCGCGACCGACACGCCGAACCGCCCCGACGACGGCCCGCGCCACCTGGATCGACACTGAGGACTGAATGCCGGACGCCGTTGAAGCCGGGCTCCCGAGCCTGCCGCAGGACAATCCCTTCCGCGAGGCACGCTGGAGCACGCCGTACGGAATCCCGCCCTTCGAGCTGATCCGGCCGGAGCACTATCGCCCGGCCTTCGAGGCGGCGCTTGCCGCCCATGCCGACGAGATCGCGGCGATCGCTGGGGAGGCGGCCCCGGCGACGTTCGCCAACACCGTGGAAGCTATGGAGCGCGCAGGGCAGGCGCTCGATCGGGTTGCGGGTGTCTTTTACAACCTGACCGGCAGCCATACGAACCCTGAGCTGCAGGCCATCGAGCGCGAGATCGGGCCGAAGCTCGCCCGCCATGGCAGCGCGATCTACCTGAACCCGCAGCTCTGGGCGCGGATCTCGGCCGTGGATCCAGAATCCGAGGGACTGGGTCCCGAGGAGCGGCGCGTCCTCGACCGCTACCGCATCCGCTTCCGCCGGTCCGGCGCGACCCTTGCGCCCGACGCCAAGGCTCGCATCGCCGAGATTGCGGCTCGGATGTCGGAGCTTGGCACGAAGTTCAGCCAGAACCTCCTGGCCGACGAGAGCAGCTTCACGCTTCCGCTGCAGACCGAGGACGATCTCGCCGGGCTGCCGCCGTTCCTGCGCGCCGCGGCCCGGAGCGCCGCGGAGGAACGCGGCCTGGATGGCCATGTCATCACCCTGTCCCGTTCGCTGATCGATCCGTTCCTCGTGTTCTCGACCCGACGCGACCTGCGCGAGCGGGCTCATGCGGCCTGGACGCGGCGCGGTGAGAACGGCGGTGAGACCGACAACCGCGCGATCGCCGCGGAAATCATCCAGGTGCGCGCCGAGCGGGCGCGGCTCCTGGGCTTCGACAGCTTCGCGCATTTCGCCCTCGACGACACGATGGCGGCGAGCCCCGACGCGGCCACCGGCCTTCTGCGCGACGTCTGGACCCCGGCCCGGGCGCGGGCGAGCGACGAGCGCGACCGGCTTCAGGCAGCGATTCAGGATGAGGGTCACAACTTCACCCTCCAGGCGCATGATTGGCGCCACTACGCCGAGAAAGTGCGGCGCGCCGAGCACGATCTCGATGAAAGCGAGATCAAGGCCTACCTGCCCCTGGAGCGGATGATCCAGGCGGCCTTCGACACTGCCTCCCGACTGTTCGGCCTGACCTTCGAGGAGCTGTCCGATGTTCCGCGCTATCACCCGGATGTCCGGGTCTGGCGGGTCGGCAACCCGGACGGGTCCGAGGTCGGGCTGTTCCTGGGCGATTACTTCGCGCGGGCGACCAAGCGCTCCGGCGCCTGGATGAGCGCCTTCCGCTCGCAGGAGCGGCTGAACGGGCCGATCACGCCGATCATCGTCAACGTGATGAATTTCGCCAAGGCGCCGGAGGGTGAGAGCACGCTCCTGTCGTTCGACGATGCCCGCACCCTGTTCCACGAATTCGGCCATGCCCTGCACGGCCTTCTGTCGGACGTGACCTATCCGCTGCTCTCCGGCACCGCCGTGGCCCGCGACTTCGTGGAACTGCCTTCGCAGCTCTACGAGCATTGGCTGGAGCAGCCGGAAGTCCTGCGGACCCATGCGCGCCACCACCAGACCGGGGCGCCGATGCCGGATGCGCTGCTCCAAAAGCTCCTGGCCGCCCGCACCTTCAACCAGGGTTTCGCCACGGTGGAGTACACCGCCTCGGCGATCGTCGACATGACACTCCACCTCTCGGCCGAGGGCGAGTCCGGGCTGGACGTGCCCGCCTTCGAGACCGAGGCATTGAGGCGGATCAGCATGCCGTCCGAGATCGGCATGCGGCATCGGACACCGCACTTCGCCCACATCTTCTCGGGCGACGGCTACGCAGCCGGCTACTACAGCTATCTCTGGTCAGAGGTACTGGATGCCGACGCGTTCGACGCCTTCCGCGAGGCCGGCGACATCTTCGATCCAGAGACCGCCAAGCGCCTGCGCACCTTCGTGTACGGCGCCGGCAACCTGCGCGACCCGCGCGAGGCCTACACGGCATTCCGCGGTCGGATGCCGAGCATCGAGCCTCTGCTGAAGAAGCGCGGGCTTGCGGCGTGACCGAGAGCGCTCTCCGCCGAAGTGGTTCCCGGTTCGGCGCAGGAGCGCGCGATTATACTAGACCTTGGAGCCACTCTCGAGCGCGTTGCGATCGGCAGTGGCTCTTCATGGCCGGTAAGGGTTTCGTAAACAAACGTCCTTAACGAAGGCTTGCAGTGACGTCCTGCACCGGAGTTGGGGGCGATGACCAAGACCGAGACCAAGCCGGCCGTTTCGCCGGACGAGCTGCTCAAAGCCATTGTGACCGGCCAGGCCGAAACGGCCCCGGAAGCCGCCAAGTCTTCGGAGACCGCCAAGTCGCCGAAAGCCCCCGCGCCGACGCTGGCGATGCTGCGTTCTCTGCCGCGGATCGATCGGCGGGCCCTCGCGATCCCGGGCGTCTGCGTCGCGTTCGGCGCCCTGCTGGGCGGTGGCGTCATCGCGATGACCCGATCGTCTGGCCTGTCGAGCGACGCTGTCGCGGCGCTCAGCACGACGCTGGATGCCGGCCGGACCGAGACAGCGCGTCTCAGCAGCGATATCGCGCAGCTCCATCGTATTCTTGCCGACCTGCGCGCCTCGACCGACACCGCCCGCAAGGAGGCCACAGGCCGCAGCGGCGCGCTCGGCGAGCGCTTCGCGCAGCTCGACAAGAACCTGACCGCCAAGAACGCGGCCCTTGGCGAGCGGCTCGAGCAGGTCGAGCGCGAGCAGAACGCGCGGATCGCAAGCCTTGCCGCGCAGATCGACCGGCGGTCCGCTGCGGTCACGAAGGCCGAGCCGACGCAGACCGGGAGCCTTGCCGAGACGCGCAGTCTTGAGCCGAAGACCGTCGAGCCCAAGGTTGTGGAGGCCAAGGTCACGGACGTAAAGGCTGTCGAGACGAAGCTCGCCGATGCCAAGCTGGCCGACGTGAAACCGAAGGCCTCGGGCAGCGAAAAGCCCCCGGTGATCGACGCCTGGGCGGTCCGCGAGGTCTATGATGGGATGGCGATTCTGGAAAATCGCCGCCACCGGCTCCTGGAAATCGGACCGGGGGAGGTCCTGCCAGGCTTTGGCCGGGTCGAGGGCGTCGAGCGCCGTGGGCGGGACTGGGTGGTCGTAACCCGGCAGGGGATCGTTACCCCGCAGGCTTGGTAGCTGCCCGAGACTTCAGCGGGACGGGTAGGGCGTCGCAACCAACCCGTCCGCCGTGACCGGGAAACGCGGCTCCAGCGTCAACGGATCGGCCATGGCGGCCGAGCGCTCGGCGCGACGGCGGCCGTGACGCAGCGCGCGGGAATGCGCCGCCCGTGTCGGATGCAGGATCGCGGCGAGGAGGGCTTGGCCCTCGAACGAACTGTCCAGATTCTTCGCTTCGAAGACGGGCATGGCCGGCCTGTTGGATTGCGGTCGCGAACGTCGCAGAAGGCGACGATTCCGACCGCTCCCCAATAACGGGGATCGTGGTGACAGGTTCCGTCAAGCTTTCGCCCGGAAACTGTTTTTTCACGATCGTCCAGGCCGAGCCCGAATGCTGTGCGGCTGCGCACTCGCAGCGTTAGATCAGACGAACTGGTTGAGACCTGGGATTGAGCCGAGGATCGGCCCCATCGCGTCTTCGCCGACCTTCTCGCGGCCGAACGCGAACAGCTCCTGACCGAGCGGCTGCATCTGGCCCATCGGCACGCCGGCCGACATCAGCTTCTGGCCGAGCGCCATGACGCCGCCGCCGCCCATCATACCGCCGAGCATGCCCATCAGACCGCCGCCGCTGGTCTCGCCGGCGTTGGATTCGGCGACCAGCGATTCGGACCCCGGTAGCGCCGCCAAGAGCTGGTTCACCTCGGTCTCGGGCCCTTCCTTCTGCAGGAAGGCCAGGATGTGGCCGATCGCGGTTTGGGCCGTCGCGGCATCGAGCCCGGTACGGGCGGTCACGCGGGCGAGCAGTTCTTCCATGGGGATGATCTCTTCGGAACGTTTCGAGACGTCCTTCGACTCTGGGGCGCTGGAAATCAAGCGCAGGGGCCGCGTTGCCCTGGAAAGTCCCCCGGGGCGTGCTCGGGGTGCGTCGCCTGGGGTGACTTCCGGGGCACGGATCCCACTTTCCTGCCCAAGGTCAAACCCGGAGCCGGATCATGCGCATCAGCAACGTCGCGGACGTCGTCGCCGAGACCCTTCAGGAAGCGGGTGTCGCGCGTGTCTATGGGGTGGTCGGCGACAGCCTGAACGGGATCACGGAGGCGCTGCGCGCGCGTGGGCGGATCGCCTGGATCCACACCCGCCACGAGGAGGCTGCCGCCTTCGCGGCGGCCGGCGAGGCGCAGGTGACCGGACAACTCGCCGTCTGCGCCGGCTCCTGCGGGCCCGGCAACCTGCACCTGATCAACGGGCTCTATGATGCCCATCGCAGCCGGACACCGGTGCTGGCGATCGCCGCCCACATCCCGTCGCCCGAGATCGGCTCGGGCTATTTCCAGGAGACCAAGCCCACCGAGCTGTTCCGCGACTGCAGCCACTATTGCGAGATGGTCTCCGACCCGGCCCAGATGCCCTTCGTGCTGGAGAACGCGATCCGCGCCGCGGTCGGGGAGGGCGGCGTCGCGGTCATCGTGATCCCCGGCGATGTCGCGCTCCGCGAGGCGCCCAAGCGCGCGCTGGCGCCGCGGGCCGGGCTGATCCCCGCCAAGCCGGTCGTGCGTCCAGCCGATACGGAATTGGATGCGCTGGCCACCCTGCTCAACGCCGGCAAGCGCGTCACGCTGCTGTGCGGGCGCGGCTGCGCAGGCGCCCATGCCGAACTGCTTCAGCTCGCCGAGGCGCTCAAGAGCCCGATCGTCCACGCGCTCGGCGGCAAGGAGTTCGTGGAGTTCGACAATCCCTACGATGTCGGCATGACTGGCCTGATCGGCTACGCATCGGGCTACGCCGCCATGATGGCGTGCGACACGCTGCTGATGCTCGGCACGGGCTTCCCCTACAAGCAGTTCTACCCGCAGGAGGCGAAGGTCGCGCAGATCGACCTGCGCCCCAGCGAGCTCGGCCGTCGCTGCCGCATCGAGCTGGGTCTTGTCGGTGACGTGGGCGCGACGCTCCGGGCGCTGCTGCCGCGGCTGAAGTCCAAAACCGACCGATCCTTCCTGGAGGCCAGCCTGAAGCACTACGCCAAGGCGCGCACCGGGCTCGATGAGCTGGCCACCGGCAAGCCCGGTGGTCCGCTGCACCCGCAATACCTCGCCCGCACGATCAGCGAGGCGGCGTCCGACAACGCGATCTTCACCGCCGATGTCGGCACACCGACGATCTGGGCGGCGCGCTATCTCGCCATGAACGGGCGGCGCCGGCTCCTCGGCTCCTGGGTTCATGGCTCCATGGCCAATGCGCTGTCGCAGGGCATCGGCGCGCAGGCGTGCCAGCCCGACCGGCAGGTGATCGCACTGTGCGGCGACGGCGGCTTCGCCATGCTGATGGGCGACTTTTTGACGTTGCTGCAGCACCGGCTGCCGCTGAAGGTCGTGGTGTTCAACAACGGCACGCTGGGCTTCGTCGAGCTGGAGATGAAGGCGGCCGGCTACCTCGAGACCGGCGTCGCCCTCGACAATCCGGATTTTGCAGCAATGTCGCGGGCGGCCGGCATCTTCGCCCTGCGGGTCGAGGATCCCGCCGAGTTGCCCGGCGCCATGCGCGAGTTCCTGGCCTTCGACGGCCCCTCGCTCCTCGACGTACGCACGGCCCGCAACGAATTGTCGATGCCGCCCAAGATCGACGGGCAGCAGGTGAAAGGATTTAGCCTTTATGTCCTGCGGGCCGTGATGGATGGACGCGGTGACGCGGTTCTCGATCTCGCCAAGACCAACCTCATCCGATAGACCCTGACGATCAGTCTCGAACCGTTCCAGGTCGACGGAGCGGCGATCCAGGGGGGTGCCGGACCATGCGGGTCGGCCTGTTCGTGCCGTGCTACGTCGATGCCTTCGAGCCGGAGGTTGGGATCGCCACCCTGGAGCTGCTGGAGCGGCTCGGCTGCACGGTTGAGTATCCGTTCGACCAGACCTGCTGCGGCCAGCCGATGACCAACACCGGCTGCCACGCGGAAGCCGCCGCCACCGAGGCCCTGTTCGTCAAGAATTTTTCGGGCTTCGATTACGTGGTGGCGCCGTCGGGCTCCTGCGTTCATCAGGTGCGTGAGCACCTGACCGCGATCCCGCAGACCGACGAGGTCCGCCACGTCCGCGCCAGCACCTACGAGCTGGTCGAGTTCATGCACGACGTGCTGAAGGTCGAGGCACTGCCCTGGGCGAACTTCCCGCACAAGGTCGCCTACCACACCAACTGCAACGCCCTGCGCGGCATCCACCACGCCCGGCCCAGCGAGCTGGTGAAGCCCTATTATTCGAAGCCCCTCGACCTGCTGCGCCTCGTGAACGGCGTCGAGCTGGTGGACCTCGCCCGGCCGGACGAGTGCTGCGGCTTCGGCGGGACCTTCTCGGTGTTCGAACCGGCGGTCTCGGCCAAGATGGGCTACGACAAGGTTGCCGATCAGAACCGGGCCGGGGCCGAATACGTCGTCTCCGCCGACTCCTCCTGCCTGATGCACCAGAAGGGCTGCGCCGCACGCCTGGGGTTGCCGCTCAAATACATCCACATCGCGCAGGTGATGAACGGAGCCGCCGCATGAGCGTCGAGGATCTCAATCCCCGCGAGCGCGAGGGCGTCATTCACCCGGAAGTTCGGGCCCGTGACGACGAGAGCGAGCGCGCGCAGGACGGCACCCGGCTTCAGCACGCCGAGGCCGCCTCGAAGCCGATCCGCGCCCCGCAGGTGCGCGAGCCGCAGCCCCGTGGCGCCAAAATCCGCGGCAACCGGCCGATCGATCAAGCCGAGGCAGCCGAGCGCTTCCTCGCCGCCCCCCTTCACCAGGCCGCCCATGACGAGCGCCTCTGGGACCTGCGCAAGAAGCGCGATACCTCCGCGCACGGCATCCCCGAATGGGAGGAGCTGCGCGAACTCGCCTCGCAGATCAAGACGCACACGCTAAGCCACCTCGACCAGTATCTCGAGCAGTTCGAGGCAGCCGCGAAGGCAAACGGCGTCCACGTTCACTGGGCCAAGGACGGGGCGGACCACAACCGGATCGTCCTGGAAATTCTGAAGAGCCGCGGCGCCAAGACGCTGGTGAAGTCGAAGTCGATGCTCACCGAGGAGTGCGGCTTCCGCCATCACATGGACGCCAACGGCATCGAGGTGATCGAGACCGATCTTGGCGAGCGTATCCAGCAGCTCGACAACGAGGAGCCGAGCCACGTCGTCGCCCCGGCGGTCCACAAGACCCGGATGGATGTGGCCGAAGTCTTCGCCAAGACCCTCGGCACCGATCCGGACAACGACGACGCCCATTACCTCGCCGAGAGCCAGCGCGAGACGACCCGGCCCTACATCCTGCAGGCCGATGCCGGCATGACCGGCTGCAACTTCGCCATCGCGGAGACCGGCTCGGTCGTCACCTGCACCAACGAGGGCAATGCCGACCTGTCGGGCAACGTGCCGCCGCTGCAGATCCACTCGATCGGCATCGAGAAGATCATCCCGAAGGTCGAGCATCTCGGCGTGTTCATCCGCCTGCTGTCGCGCTCGGCTCTGGGTTCGCCGATCACCCAGTACACCTCGCATTTCCGCGCGCCCCGCAAGGGCACAGAGATGCACATGGTGCTGGTCGATAACGGCCGCTCTGAGCGCCTCGGCCTGGAGGAGTTCTGGACCTCCCTGAAATGCATCCGCTGCGGCGCCTGCATGAACACCTGCCCGGTCTACCGGCGCTCGGGTGGGCTTTCCTACGGGGCGACCTATTCCGGGCCGATCGGGCTGATCATCGACCCGACCTTCAACAAGCGGAAATACTCGACGCTGCCGTTCTCCTCGACGATGAACGGCTCCTGCACCAACGTCTGCCCGGTGAAGATCAACATCCACGAGCAGATCTTCGCGTGGCGCAAGGTGCTGGTCGAGGAGCACCAGATCCCGGCGCTCAAGCAGGGCATGATGAAGGCGGCGGGTGCAGTCCTGTCGCGTCCAGCCGCCTATCGGGCCGCAATCGGCGCAGCCGATTCAGCGCTCAAGGTGCTGCCGCGTTTCGCGGTCTACAATCCGCTCAACACCTGGGGGAAGAAGCGCGAGATGCCCGAGGCGCCGCGCCAGACCTTCCACGCGTGGTACAAGCAGAACCGCATGAAGGACACGGGTCGATGAGCGCCCGCGACGCGATCCTGGCCGAGATCCGCCGGAACCGGCCGTCCGGCGATTTCCCGCTGCCCGAGCTGCCGCTATTCGCGCCGCTGGTCGGTGACGATCTGGTGGCCGAGTTCGGAGAGCGGCTGAAGCGCATGGGCGGCCGGGTGGCCGAGCCCCAGGCCGGTGACATCTTCGCGGGCGTGCGGGAGCGGCTCGACGGCGCGAAGGTCATCGCTTCGGCAGTCCCGGAGCTGACCGGCAACCGCGACCTGCGCAGCATACGCTACCCGCAGGAGGTCGAGGATGTCGACGTGGCGGTGGTCCGCGCGGTGTTCGGTATCGCCGAGACGGGCTCGGTGCTGTTCACGGAAGACCAGCTGATCGTCAACGCCGTGGCTTACCTCGCCCAACACCTCGTGGTGCTACTCGACCCGGCCGACATCCTGCCCAACGTCCAGGCGGCCTATCGTCGGCGGGAGTTCGGCCATTCGGCCTACGCGGTTCTGCACACCGGCCCGTCGGCGACCGCTGACATCGAGGGCGTACTGATCCACGGGGCGCAGGGTGTGCGCTCGCTCACCGTGGTGATGCAGCCGAAAACGGCCTGAGCCGGAACCGGCAATCGGGCGCGCCCCTTGCTTGGACGGCGAAAAGGGCGTCGCCCGGCAAGGAAATCCGATGCGCTACACGCTTGGTTGCAGCCTATCCTACAACATCCTCTCGGATACGACCTTCATCTTCAATCTGGAGGTGGCCAAGTTGAAGAGCGTCGAGATCCTGAGCGAGAGCCTGGTCCTGACGCCCAACTTGAAGCGCGACATCTACACGACGCCCGACATGCTGAACCGCTACCTGGCGGTGAATGTCCCCACCGGCCAGTTCGCGCTGGAATACAACGCTGAAGTCGATCTCACGGTGCACCGGGCCGATCCCGCCACCATCAAAGAGACGCCGATCGGGCAGTTGCCCCTCGACATCCTGCCCTTTCTGCTGCCGAGCCGCTTCGTCTCCTCGGACCGGCTGACGCCCTATGCCCTGGCCGAGTTCGGCGCCCTGCCGAAGGGGCATTCTCGTGTGAACCAGATCTGCAACTGGATTCACGATCACATCACCTATCAGCCCGGCACCAGCGACGGGGAAACCACGGCGGATGAGTCGCTGCTCAAGCGCGCCGGCGTGTGCCGCGATTTCGCGCATATCGGCACTGCCTTCTGCCGGGCGTTGGGCATTCCCGCCCGATTCGTAAGCTGCTATGCCCACGGCCTCGTGCCGAGCGATTTCCACGCGGTGTTCGAGGCCTATCTCGACGGCCGCTGGTGGCTGTTCGACGCCACCCGGCAGGCCGACCTAGACGGGCTGGTGCGGATCGGCGTCGGTCGTGATGCCGCCGAGATCGCGTTCTCAACGCCGTTCGGTAACATGCAGCCGGTGAACCAGCAGGTTCGGATCCAGCGCACGGACGGGCAGGGTAGCCCGATGCCCCGCACCGTGGAGGCGATCTCGACCGAGATCCCGGCGCCGCATGCCGGAGCGGCCTGACGGCCTGAAAACCACGGAACGTCTGACGGTCTCGGACTCCGCCGCCTCTGCGATCGGGGAGTCCGAAGCCCTTTCGGGCATGCTGCGTACGGCGAAGGCCGGAACCGTCTTCACTACCGGCGGTTCGCCGAGCGCGCCTCCGCCGCGCCCAAACTCAACCTATCTCTCCGCAGATTTGTGCAAGCAATCCACCACGAATCATTATATTATCGAGATCATCAAATATTAAGAAAATGATTATTCAGTACAAACAGTTTGGTATAGCGCAAGATTTTCTAGATTTATGCTTTGATGAACGATGATACAGCACCCCGACGGGCGCTATCATTCAGAGCGCTGCGGCAATCTATTTGCCGAATGGGTTGAATCTTCAACTTATCACCGGTCCGCGGAAAGCGCCGAAGCGTGGCTGTGGCGGGGTCGCAACACCGTAAAACGATCCCGGATCCGCCCCGAGACCTGCCCGTAAACGCCGCGATCCCGCCATAGTCCGGGCCCACCTCAACATCTGCGGTAAACGGCAATTTCGACAACGCTTTACCGTTAACGAACGAGGTTTTCCGAGCACGCGGATGACGGTTCCGGCGCATCGCAGATGGCGACGTGCCGCGGTCCTTCGCACCCGCTCGGGATCGGTGGTGCGAAGGCTTTGTCCGGGTTCATGGTGACGCGTTTGAACGACAAGTCGAAGCTGCCGAGCCGCCACGTGACCGAGGGGCCGGACCGCGCTCCCCACCGCTCGTATCTCTACGCCATGGGGCTGACCCGCGAGCAGATCCATCAGCCGCTGGTCGGTGTCGCCTCCTGCTGGAACGAGGCCGCGCCCTGCAACATTTCGCTGATGCGCCAGGCGCAGGCGGTGAAGAAGGGTGTCGCCGCCGCGCACGGGACGCCGCGCGAGTTCTGCACCATCACGGTGACCGACGGCATCGCCATGGGCCATGGCGGCATGCGCGCTTCGCTGCCGTCCCGCGAGGTCATCGCCGATTCGGTCGAGCTGACCATGCGCGGCCACGCCTACGACGCGCTGGTCGGCTTGGCCGGCTGCGACAAGTCGCTGCCCGGCATGATGATGGCGATGGTGCGCCTCAACGTGCCGTCGATCTTCATCTATGGCGGCTCGATCCTGCCCGGCTCGTTCCGCGGTAAGCCCGTCACCGTCCAAGACCTGTTCGAGGCGGTCGGTAAGGTCGCGGTCGGCGACATGAGCCTGGAGGATCTCGACGAGTTGGAGCAGGTCGCCTGCCCCTCGGCCGGCGCCTGCGGCGCGCAGTTCACCGCCAACACCATGGCGACCGTTTCCGAGGCGATCGGCCTCGCGCTGCCCTACTCGGCCGGCGCGCCGGCGCCCTACGAGATCCGCGACAAGTTCTGCGCCACGGCCGGCGAGAAGGTGATGGAGTTGCTCGCCAAGCAGATCCGCCCCCGCGACATCGTCACCCGCAAGGCCCTGGAGAACGCCGCCACCGTGGTCGCCGCCTCCGGCGGTTCGACCAATGCGGCCCTGCACCTGCCGGCAATCGCGCACGAATGCGGCATCGAGTTCACGCTGTTCGACGTGGCGGAAATTTTCCGGCGCACGCCGTACATCGCGGATCTGAAGCCGGGCGGGCGCTACGTCGCCAAGGACATGTTCGAGGTCGGCGGCATTCCGCTCCTGATGAAGACGCTGCTCGATCACGGCTTCATGCACGGCGACTGCCTCACGGTGACCGGCCGCACCATTGCGGAGAACATGGACCGGGTTACCTGGAACCCGGATCAGGACGTGGTCTATCCGGCCAACCGTCCGATCACCCCCACCGGCGGCGTCGTCGGCCTTAAGGGCAACCTCGCTCCCGAGGGCGCAATCGTGAAGGTCGCCGGCATGGCGGCCGAGAAGCAGGTTTTCACCGGTCCGGCCCGGGTGTTCGACGGCGAGGAGGCCTGCTTCGAGGCCGTCCAGTCCCGCACCTACAAGGAAGGCGAGGTTCTGGTCATCCGCAACGAGGGCCCGCGTGGTGGCCCCGGCATGCGCGAGATGCTGTCAACCACCGCGGCCCTCTACGGCCAGGGCATGGGCGACAAGGTCGCGCTGATCACGGACGGTCGTTTCTCGGGCGCGACCCGCGGTTTCTGCGTCGGCCATGTCGGGCCGGAAGCCGCCGTGGGTGGCCCGATCGGGCTGATCCGGGACGGCGACATCATCACCCTCGACGCGATCCAGGGCACGCTCGACGTCGCCCTGTCGGACGAGGAGTTGGCCGAACGGCGCAAGGCCTGGACGCCCCGGGGCAACACCGCGACCTCCGGCTATCTCTGGAAATACGCGCAGGGCGTCGGCCCGGCGCTCTACGGCGCCGTCACGCACCCAGGGGGTGCCAAGGAGACGCAGAGCTATGCGGACGTCTAGGACTGACCTCAGCCGGCGCAGGACGCCGGCCGGGGCCGATCCCAGTCGGTTCCGGATCGTCGGAAAAGCTGCGCTTGCCGGCTGGGCCCTGGTTCTGCTGGCCATGCCGACCGATGCGCCGCGCGCCCTCGACGCCAACATCCGGACACCCATCCCGGTGCCGGTGGCCGACAAGGCCTATCGCTCGGCCAAGGACGCGCTCCGCGCCGGGATGCGCGAGTACAATGCCGGCGACAAGCAGGGTGCCGCCCGGGCGCTCGAATATGCCGCCGGTCAGGGTCACGCTTTGGCCCTGTGGAAGCTCGGCCGGATGTACGCCGACGGCGACGGCGTGCCCCACGACGACCTGAAGGCGTTCGAGTTCTTTTCCCGGATCGCCGATGCCAGCACCGATGACGGGCCCGATCCGCAGAACTCCGCGGTGCTCGGCAGCGCGTTCACGGCGCTCGGCACCTACTTCCTGGAGGGGATCAAGGGCACCTACGTGCGCCCCAATCCCGAGCGCGCCTACGACATGTTCAACTACGCGGCGTCCTACTACGGCGACCCCAACGCGCAGTACAATCTGGCCCGGCTCTACCTCGACGGCACCGGCGTCGAGTCGGATCCCCGGCAGGCAGCGCGCTGGTTCAACCTCGCCGCCGAGAAGGGGCATCATCCCGCCCAGGCACTGCTCGGCGACATGTTGATCAACGGTCTCGGCGGGGTGCCGATCCAACGCGTGAAGGGGCTGATGTGGCTGTCTTTGGCCCGGGAGGGGGCGGAGGGCCGAAAGGACGACTGGATCGTCGCGCTCTTCGACAAGAACTGGGCCGCCGCTGCCGAGGACGACCGCGCCGAGGCTCAGACCCAGCTCCAGACCGTGGGTTCGATCCGCCGGCGGCGCTAAAGGCCGCCGGCTTCGTCTTAGACCTCAGCCCTTCCGCGCCTCCATGGCGACCTGGAACGAGGGCCGCGCCAGCGTGGCTTCGACATAGGCCGCGAGTTTTGGCCAACGGCTCGAATCGACCCGCGCCTGAGCCAGGTGGAAGTTGTAAAACCCGGTCGCGATCGAAATGTCGGCGATGCTGAAAGCATCCCCGGCCAGATACGGTCCGGAAATCTCACCCTCCAGATAGTCGAAGAGCGGCGGCAGATCCGTGTCGAGCGCCTTGGTGACCGCGGCCTCGTCGGTGGGCTGCTTCTTCATGTTGGGCTTGAGCACCCGCTCGACGAACGGCACGATCAGCTTGCCGAACAGTTCGGTGTCACCGAACTTGTCGAACCAGACAGCGCGGCCAAGCGCTTTCGGATCGGTCGGGACCAGAGCCGGGCTGGGGTGCTTGCGCTCCAGATACCAGAGGATGGCTGAGGAATCGGCGAGTTGGAATTCGTCATCCTTGATGGCTGGTATCTTCCCGAGTGGGCTGCATGCCTGAAAGCCCTGATCGGGGTCGTGAAACATCAAGGGCTTGTGCTCGTACGTCACGCCTTTCTCGACCAGCGAGACCAAAACCTTGCGGACGTAGGGCGAATAACCGGTACCGTAGACGATCAAGAGTTACTCCCATGCTGGTGAACGCAGCCGCTCCAGCGCCGCGACCCACCGCTTACATAGGGCACCGTGTCAGCCTGCCGACAATTCTGCTGTGACCGGTACATGGTCCGACGGCTTGTCGAGCCCGCGCAGGTGCTTCTGCACCGAGGCCGAGACCAGGCGATCGGCGGCCTGGGGCGAGAGCAGTAGGTGGTCGATCCGGATGCCGGCGTTCCGCTGCCAGCATCCGGCCTGATAGTCCCAGAACGTGTAGAGCCCGGCGCGCGGGTCGCAGGCCCGGAGGCCGTCGGTGTAGCCCTCGGCGAGAAGCGCCCGGAACGCCATGCGGCTCTGCGGCAGGAACAGCGCATCCGAACGCCACGCCTCCGGATCGGCGGCGTCGGCGGCATCGGGGATGACGTTGTAGTCGCCCGCCAGCACCACTGCATTCTCGTCCTGCATCAGCGCGCGTGCATGAAGCCGCAAGCGCTCCAGGAAGGCGAGCTTGTAGGGGTATTTCGCGCTGTCCACCGGATTGCCATTCGGCAGATAGATCGAGGCGACGCGGACGGGCCGCGTGTCGGCCCCGGAGATCAACGTCTCGATATAACGGGCCTGCTCGTCCTCGGTATCGCCGGGGAGACCGCGCCGGATCTCGCTCATCGCCAGCGGCGCGCGGACCAGCAGGGCGACGCCGTTATAGGCTTTCTGGCCCAGCGTCTCGACCGCGTAGCCGGCGCCCTCGACCTCGGCGCGGGGAAACGCGTCGTCCTGGCACTTCAGCTCCTGCAGGCAGACCACGTCGGGCTTGGCCTCGTCGAGGAACGCCAGCAGGTGGGGCAGCCGCTGCTTGATCGAATTGACGTTCCAGGTCGTGATCCGCATCGCCTCGCATCCGATCGCCGCATGGCCGTCATCCGCGCTTCGCGGCGCGCTGGCAAGGCCGGCTCGGTGCCAGATTCGCAATCCGTACCCGCCGCGGTGCTGGTCTCTTGGCAAACCGAGCATTCCGAGGTTGCCGGATGGATTGGTTCGAACCCGTACGGGCCTATTGCGAACGGACCGGCGGCGAGTTCTGGGCCGAGCCGGTCAACGCCCTGTCGAACGCGGCCTTCCTGATTGCCGCCGCAGCAGGAGCACGCCGCGCGGCACGAACCGCCCCGCCGGATCGCGCCGGACTGGCCCTGTCCGGCCTCGTTGCGATTGTCGGAATTGGCTCGTTCCTGTTCCACACGCTGGCGGTCTTTTGGTCGATGCTCGCCGACGTGATTCCGATCGCTCTGTTCATCTACGCGTATCTCGCGCTCGCCCTCCTGCGGTACCTGCGGGTTCCCCCGATTGCGGTCGCTGGCATGACCGCGGCGTTCGCCCTGATCGGCCTCAGCCTGACGCCCGTCCTCAATAGTCTGACCGGACGCGACGTGGCGGTTATGAGCAATGGCTCGATCGATTACCTGCCCGCTCTGCTGGCGCTGTTCGGGATGGCTGCCGCGACCATCGGACGGCCGGAGGAGCGCATCACCGGCACCGGACGGCGACTCGCCGGGATCGGCGTGCTGTTCCTGGTCTCGCTCACCGCGCGGACCCTCGACCGATCCGCCTGCACGTTCCTACCGATCGGAACCCACGCGCTGTGGCATCTGCTGAATGCCGCCGTGCTGTACGCCCTGGTGGCGACGGCCATCCGGCATCGCCAAACCGTCGGTTGAACTGCGCCCGCCATGCAGGCGGTTTCCTTGCGGCGCGGCCGGATTTCTTGCAGAAGTGCGCCGCATCGGGCGCCCGGTTCCTCGCGGGGGTCCGGGCACGGAAGGGGTCATGCCAGTGAGTTTTCGCCTCGGGATCGCCGGGCTCGGCACCGTCGGTGCGTCCGTGGTCCGGATGGTGGAACGCCGCCGGACGACCTTGGCCGCGGCGGGGCTCGACCTGCGGGTCACCGCGGTCTCATCGCGCGACAGGAGCCGTGACCGCGGCCTCGATCTGGCCGGCATCGAATGGTTCGACGATCCCGTCGCCCTGGCAAAGTCCGGCAACGTGGACGTCGTCGTCGAGCTGATCGGCGGGGCCGAGGGCGCCGCCAAGGCCGTCGTGGAAGCGGCCCTCGAATCCGGCAAGCCGGTGGTGACCGCCAACAAGGCGCTGCTCGCCCGTCACGGTGCGGCGCTCGCGGCTCTGGCCGAGGGGCGTGGCGTCGCCCTGGCCTACGAGGCGGCGGTCGCCGGGGGCATCCCGGTGATCAAGACGCTGCGCGAGGGTCTGCCCGGCAATGCGGTGTCGCGCGTCTACGGGATCCTCAATGGCACCTGCAACTACATCCTCAGCCGGATGGAGCGCGAGGGCCTGACCTTCGAGGCCTGCCTCAAGGATGCGCAGGCGCTGGGCTACGCGGAGGCGGATCCGACCTTCGACGTCGAAGGCTTCGACACCGCCCACAAGCTCGCGATCCTGACGAGCCTCACCTTCGGCACCGCCATCGACGCGGAGGGCGTGTCGGTGGAGGGGATTTCCCGCGTGCAGCCCCTCGACCTGCGCATGGCCGACGAGCTCGGCTACCGGATCAAGCTGCTCGGCGTCGCGCAAGCGACCGAGGCTGGAATCGAGCAGCGCGTACATCCCACCATGGTGCCGAAATCCTCGGCCATCGCCCAGGTCATGGGCGTCACCAACGCGGTCACCGTCGATGCCGATGCGGTCGGCGAACTCACCCTGATTGGGCCGGGCGCCGGCGGCGAGGCGACGGCTTCGGCGGTCTTGGCCGACATCGCCGATGTGGCGCGCGGCATCGTGCGGCCGACCTTCGGCATTCCCGCCGCCGCGATGCGCGCGAGCGAGCGCGTCGAGATGCAGCGTCACGAGGGTGGTTACTACATCCGGCTCACGGTCCACGACCGGCCGGGCGTCGCGGCCGGCGTCGCGCAGCGGATGGCCGAGCGCGAGATCTCGCTGGAGAGCATCCTGCAGCGCCGCACCGAGGGTGGCGGTTCCGATCCGCGTGGCCGCTCGGGACGGCCGGTTCCGCTGGTGTTGATCACCTACGCGGCCACGGAAGGCAGCATCCGCGCCGCGCTGGAGGCCATCGACGCGGACGGGCTGCTGGCCGAGCCGCCACAGGTGATCCGGATCGAGCGCGAGTAACGGACCGGCGCACCGTTACGATCGTCGCCCCCGCGAGGCCTGATGGCCTATCGATAAAGATCGGCAAGACCTGCAAAACGATCCGATGCGCGAATGCGCCGACGTAATGTAGTTTATGGGCCCGCCCGAAACGCAGCTTAGGCTGAACGTCGCTCGCCCGACGGCGTTTAGATCGGGATCCGACACAGATCGGACCCGGACAAAGGCAGGAAACGATGGCCGACACTCAGATGCCCGCGTCCCGCGGGGTGCCGCGCATGCTCGCCCTGGAACTCGCCCGGGTGACCGAGCGCGCCGCCATCGCGGCGGCGCGCCTGCGCGGAAAGGGTGACGAGAAAGCCGCCGATCAGGCGGCGGTCGATGCCATGCGCGACGAACTCAACAGTCTTCCCGTCCGGGGCACCGTGGTGATCGGGGAGGGCGAGCGCGATCAGGCGCCGATGCTGTTCATCGGCGAGCAGCTCGGCCGCGGGGAGGGGCCCGAGGTGGACATCGCCGTCGATCCCCTCGAAGGCACGACGCTCTGCGCCAAGGATATGCCCGGGGCGATCGCCGTCATGGCGATGGCGGAGCGCGGCTCCCTGCTGGCGGCCCCCGATGTCTACATGCAGAAGATCGCCATCGGTCCGGGTTATCCGGCCGGCCTGGTCGATCTCGATGCCAGCCCCACCGACAATGTTCGTGCGCTCGCGCGTGCCAAGGGGGTCGATCCCCGGCAAATCACCGCGCTGATCCTGGACCGGCCCCGTCACGCGGCGCTCGTGGCTGAGGTGCGGGAAGCTGGAGCCGCTGTCCGCCTGATCTCGGATGGCGATATCGCCGGCATCATCTTCACGGCGAGCCCCGAAGAGACCGGCATCGATCTCTATCTCGGGATCGGCGCGGCGCCCGAGGGCGTGCTGGCCGCCGCGGCGATGCGCTGCATCGGTGGCCAGATGCAGGGACGGCTGATCCTCGACACGGCCGAACGGCGCCGCCGGGCCGCCGAGATGGGAATTTCGGATCTCGATCGGAAATACGATTTGACCGATCTGGCGAGCGGCGACGTGATCGTGGCGGCCACCGGTGTCACCGATGGCGCGTTGCTACGGGGCGTCCGCTTCCGGCCGGACCGGATCCAGACCGAGACCGTCGTCTACCGCTCCGAGGCCGGCACCGTCCGCCGGATCCTCGGCGAGCATCGGCGCGGCCTGTTCTGAGGCGCCGATCATCGGCGCCCAGAATCACAGCGGGATCAGTTCAGCACCACCACTTTGCTGCCGACCGTGACGCGGCTGAACAGGTCGATCGCGTCCTGATTGATCATCCGGATGCAGCCCGACGACACGCTCTTTCCGATCGAGAACGGCTCGAGAGTGCCGTGGATGCGGAACAGCGTGTCCTTGTTGCCCTGCCAAAGGTACATGGCGCGGGCCCCGAGCGGGTTGCGCAGGCCGCCGGCGACGCCGAGGCCGCTCTGAAGCTTGTCGACTTCGCTCGCCAGCTTGGGGCTGCGGGCGATCATCTCCTTCGGCGGGTACCAGTCCGGCCAAGCCTGCTTGGAGTTGACCGTCGCGTTGCCGGACCACGAGAAGCCCTGCTTGCCGACGCCGACGCCGTAGCGGCGCGCCCGGCCATTCTCCTGGACCAGGGTCAGCTGGTGCGCCCGCGGATCGACGATGATCGTCCCGGGCTCGTACGGGCCGTTATAGGCGATCTCCTGGCGCAGGAACGCCGGGTTCATCTTCTTGTAGTTGAAAGCCTGAACCGGGAACACGTCGTCCGTGACCGGCCCGTAAGCCTTCGCGTAATCGATCGGCTCGTTGTCCGGGGCTCGCAGAACGGCCTTGGCCTTCGCGGCTTCGAGCGGCGAAAGCCCCGGAGCACCCGCGGCGCTGCCGGGCCGGGCCGGCTGGGTCGGGTCTGCCTCAAGACCGGCCGCCGGGGGCGGTGCGGCCGGAGCCGTTGGCGCCGGGCGAACGATGTCCGTGCGTCCGGTATACGGCAGGTAACGGCCGCCGCGCCGCACATAGAGCGCGCCGTTCTGATCCTGATAGAGTTGCCCGTCATCGCCGAAGCCGTCGATGCCGGATTCGGCGACTGGGCCGCGACCCTGGGCATGAGCGGTCGCGGTCAACGCGAGGGCGGCAAGGCCGGCCAGACAAAGGCGGCGGATCGGGGCGGACATGCAACGATTTCCTTAGATGGCGACACCGCGAGGCGTGGCGGCGCGCGATCGAGCGGGCTGGCACGAATACGTGGCCCAGCTCAGTCCGGGACTTAGCAAATATCCGGTGTCGCCGCCAAGTTGCGTAGCCGGTGTCGGGCAGTCCGCAATGCTCTTCTCCGGGGTGGTGTTGCCGTTGTGCCGCTACGGTGATCGCGTTCTGAGCTGACGGACCCAAGACCGGCGATCAGGGAAGCCTGCGCAAGATCCGGCATGGTCGGTCCACGATCGTGGTACGGCGCCCGTTTACTCGGCAGCTCTGCCTTCGCGAGCGGCACCGGCACGCTCTGATAGCGATCGGCATGCAGACGTCCTGCCTCCCGAGGTCGTAACTGCCGCAACGTGCGATCTGGCACACTTGCTGCATTGCCGAGGAAGCCGCGTCTGTTGCGGCCGCGGAGCAACGACGCTCCAAATAGCGGACGGTGTGAGTCCGGATCCCCCGGCATGAGCGACCGCGTTGCGGTTTGCCCACTATAGACGAGCACCCCTATGGCCAGCTTCAAGACGGTAATGAAGTCGGGGCACCCCCCAACTCTGTTCGCGGCGTTCCTCTACTTTGATTTCTGCTTCGCGATCTGGGTCCTGAATGGCGCCATGGGCCCGTTCATCACCGAGACCTACAAGCTGACCCCGGCGCAGACCGGCTTCATGATCTCGCTGCCGATCCTCGCGGGTGCTCTGATGCGCTTCCCCCTCGGGATCCTGGCCCAGTATATCGGCCGCAAGAACGCCGCGATCACTGAGATGAGCGTGATCATGCTGGCGATGGCCTACGGCTATCTCTTCGTGTCCTCCTACAACGACGTTCTGGCGATGGGCGTGCTGCTCGGCATCGCCGGTGCGTCCTTCGGCGTGGCCCTGTCGTTGGGCTCGGGCTGGTTCCCGCCGGAGCACAAGGGCCTTGCCATGGGCATTGCGGGCGCCGGCAATTCCGGGACCGTGCTGGCCGTGCTGTTCGCCCCGCCGCTGGCGCAGGCCTATGGATGGCAGACGACCTACGCCTTCGCGGGCCTCGTCATGCTGCTGCCGCTGGTGGTCATGATCGTGCTCGCCAAGGAGCCGCCGGATACCGAGCACCAGTCGTTCAAGGAGCATATCTCCTGCCTGTTCACCAAGGACGGCTGGGCGTTCTCGCTGATCTACGTGATCACCTTCGGCGGCTTCGTCGGCTTGTCGAACTTTCTGCCGACCTTCTTCTACGAGCAGTTCGCCGTGACTAAGGTCGAGGCTGGGCGGCTGACCATGCTGGCCGCCTTCATGGGCTCGGGGATTCGGATCGTCGGCGGTTACTTCGCCGACCGGATGGGCGGGATTGCGGTCCTGTCGGTGGTGCTGCTCGCAGCCATCGCGACCTTCCTGTCGCTCACCGCGACGCCGTCTCTCGTGCTCACGACGATCCTGTTCATGCTGTGCTTCGCGGCGCTCGGCGCCGGCAACGGCGCGCTGTTCCAGCTTGTGCCCCTGCGCTGGCCCAACAACACCGCGGTCGCCGGTTCGATGATCGGCGAGGTCGGGGCGCTGGGCGGCGCGATCCTGCCGAACGTCATGGGCCTCTCGAAGCAATATACCGGGTCGTTCTCATACGGCTTCATCGGCTACGCAGCGTTCACGGCGATCGTGCTGGGATGCCTTGCCCTCTGGCAGCGCAAATGGGTCGGCCGCTGGGTCGGGCCGCGCGGAAAGGCGCTCGGTATGGCGCCTGCCGAAGCATCCGGACAGCTGCAGCCCGCCACCGCCTGAGCCGGCCGCCACGATCGACCAACCCGGAACGGGGGCCCTTGCGGCCCCCGTTTCCGTTGAAGCACCCATCGTCAATTCCCGGACAAGGCGTAATTCCCGGTTGCCATTCGCCTCTCGAAGCGTTTGAATAATGCATTACGAGAGAGCGCCCAACCGCAGGTTGAGGCGCCAGGCGGCCGGAAGCGGCAGCGCCCCGATGGGAAGGAACGGTCGATGGCGAAGCGCGTAAGCGCCACGAATGGCGTGCTCGGCCTGCTCTGTGTGATGTATTTCATCACCTATCTGGACCGGGTGAACATCGCCACGGCAGGCGCCGAGATCATCCGCGACTTCGGCATGTCGAAGACCGATTTTGGCCTGATCCTGTCGGCCTTCGCCTACCCCTACGCGATCTTCCAGGTGATCGGCGGGTCCGTCGGCGACAAGTTCGGCGCCCGGCGGACGCTGCTGGTCTGCGGCTTGATCTGGGCCATGGCCACGATCCTGACCGGGATGGTCGGGGGATTGGTGACCCTGTTCCTCGCCCGGGTCCTGCTCGGCTTCGGCGAGGGCGCGACGTTCCCGACTGCGACGCGGGCGATGCAGAACTGGACGGCCCCGGGCCGGCGCGGCTTCGCGCAGGGCATCACCCACGCCTTCGCGCGGCTCGGCAACGCGGTCGCGCCCCCGATTGTCGCCTTCCTGATCTACCATTTCGGCTGGCGCACCAGCTTCGTCATCCTGGGCGGTGTGAGCTTCATCTGGGTCGCGATCTGGTACCTGTATTTCCGCGACGACCCGTCCGACCACTCGGCGATCACGCAGGCGGAGCTCGACACGCTGCCCGCACCGCGCAAGGTCGGCGCGAAGCAGAATGTGCCGTGGGGCGCGCTGACCCGGCGCATGCTGCCGGTCAGCATCACGTATTTCTGCTACGGCTGGACCCTGTGGATGTTCCTTGGCTGGCTCCCAAGCTTCTTCAAGGAGAATTACAGCCTCGATCTCAAGAATTCAGCGTTGTTCGCCTCGGGCGTGTTTTTCGCCGGCGTGGTCGGCGACACGGTCGGCGGCGTCCTAAGCGACGCGATCCTGCACCGGACCGGCAACGTGAAGCTTGCCCGGCTATCGCTGATCGTCGTCGGGTTCCTGGGGGCGGCGGCGAGTCTGGCGGGCGTGCTGCTCACCCGCGACCTGACCCTGGTGGCGCTGCTCCTGTCCTCCGGCTTCTTCTTCGCCGAGCTCGTGATCGGGCCGATCTGGTCGGTGCCGATGGATATCGCGCCCAAATATGCCGGCACCGCCAGTGGGCTGATGAATACCGGATCGGCGATCGCCGCGATCGTCTCGCCGATCGTCTTCGGTGTGGTGGTGGACTTGACGGGCAGTTGGACGCTGCCCTTCATCGGGTCGGTCGGGCTCTGCCTGCTCGGCGCCGGGCTCGCCTTCACGATGCATCCCGAGCGCGAATTTGTGGAGCCGGACGCGCGGCCGGTCCGGCCGAGTGCTATCGTCCCGGCCGGAGAATAGACCCACGATGTCGGAACAGACCGTACGGTTCGGCCCGCTCGCCGGGATGCGGGTGATCGAACTTGCGCACATCATGGCCGGGCCGGTCTGCGGGCTGATGCTCGCCGACATGGGCGCGGAGGTGATCAAGGTCGAGAAGATGGACGGCGACGATACCCGCCGCACCGTCCCGCCCGCCCTCGAGGGCGAGAGCGCCGCCTACATGATGATGAACCGCGGCAAGCGCGGGATCAGCCTCAACCTGAAGGACCCGGATGGCATCGCGGTGCTGCGCCGCCTGCTTAAAGGTGCGGACGCGCTGATCGAGAACTACCGCGGCGGCACGATGGAGCGCCTCGGCATCGGCTACGCGACCCTGCGGGAGGAGTTTCCGGAGCTGGTCTACTGCTCGCTCTCCGGCTTCGGCCGTACCGGCCCCTATGCCGACCGCGCCGGGTTCGACCTCGTGGCCCAGGGCATGAGCGGGCTCATGTCGGTGACCGGGGAGGGGCCCGGCCGGCCGCCGATGAAGTGCGGGCCGCCGGTGACCGACATCACCGCCGGCATCCTCGCCGCGATGGGCGTGCTGGCGGCCTATTCCAATCGGCTGCGGACGGGCCGGGGCCAGGCGGTCGACACCTCGCTGTTCGAGGCCGGCATCACCCACACCTACTGGCAATCGGCCATCGCTATGGCGACGGGGGTCGCGCCCGGCCCGATGGGCTCGGCCCATCCGCTGAACGCGCCCTACGAGGCGTTCGAGACGGCCGATGGCTGGATCACCATCGGGGCGGCCAACCAGACCAACTGGCTGCGTCTTCTGAAGGCAATCGGCGCCGACGCGTTGGCCGAGGATCCGCGTTTTGCCCTCAACCGCGACCGGATGGCCAACCGCCAGGAACTCGCCGCGACGCTGGCTCCGATCTTCCAGGCCCATTCGTCCGCAGAGTGGCTCACACGGCTCGAAGCTGACGGCGTCCCGGCTGGCCCGGTCCTCGACGTCAACGCGATGCATCGCGATCCGCAGACGCGGGCGCGTGAGATGGTGGTTGAGGTCGATCACCCGTGGGTCGGTCCTATGAAAACGCTGGGCCTTCCCGTCAAATTCTCGGATACGCCCGGCCGCGTCCACGGGCCGGCCCCGTTGCTCGGCGAGCATTCCCGGGCGATCCTGGCCGAGGCCGGCTATACGGCCGACGAGATCGACAGCCTGATCACGCGGGGCGTGGTCCGCGAGACCGTCGCCTGACCCGACGCCCGGAGAGCCTTCCGATGAGTGCCACGCCCGCCACCGACGAACTGCTGTTCACGACCGATGAGGCCGGAATCGCCCGGATCGTGCTCAACCGGCCGCAGGCCCGCAATGCGCTGACCTTCGCGATGTACCAGGGCCTGATCACCTGCTGCGAGGCGATTGTCGCGAACCCGGCCGTGAAGGCGCTGATCATCACGGGCGCCGGCGAGAAGGCGTTCGCGGCCGGAACGGACATCGCGCAGTTCCGCGACTTCAAGACCGCCGAGGATGCGCTGGGCTACGAGCGCTTCATGGACCGGGTTCTCGGGTCGCTGGAGCGCCTGCGGGTGCCGACCATCGCGGCCATCGCGGGCGCCTGCACGGGCGGCGGGGCCGCGATCGCGGCGGCCTGCGACCTGCGCATCGCCACGCGCGACGCCCGCTTCGGCTTCCCGATCGCCCGGACCCTCGGCAATTGTCTCAGCCAGGGCAATCTCAAGCGCCTCTCGGGGTTGATCGGGCCGGCCCGGGTCAAGGACATCATCTTCACCGCGCGCCTCGTCGGGGCCGAAGAGGCCTTGGCGATCGGGCTCGTTGGCGAGGTCGTGGAGGATCGCGCCGCCCTGACCGAGCGGGTCGATGCTCTGGCTCAGCTTCTGGCCGGTCACGCGCCCCTGACCATGCAGGCCACCAAGGAAGGGCTGCGCCGCCTCGCCGAGGAGGAGGCCACCGCCGAGGGCGAGGCGCATCCGGGCGATGACCTGATCCTCATGTGCTACATGAGCCGGGACTTTCGAGAGGGCATGGAAGCGTTCCTCGGCAAGCGCACGCCGGACTGGACCGGGCGCTAAGCTAACGCGCTCAGCCCGGTTCCTGGCAGACATCGGCCCAGGTCGCTCCGGTCAGCTCGGCCATCCGGCATGGTGCGATCCGCACGGCGCTGTGCGTGCTCCCGGCGGCCGGGACGACCTCTTCGAAGGCTTGGAGCGTCACGTCGCAATAGATTGGCAACGGCGCGCTCAGCCCGAACGGGCAGACCCCGCCGACCGGGTGGCCGGTGGCCGCCTCGACCTCGGACAGATCCAGCATCCGGACCTTGCCGCCGAACACCGCCTTGGCCTTCTTGTTGTCGAGCCGGGCATCGCCGCGGGTCACGACCAGGATGACCTGATCGCCGACCCGGATCGACAGCGTCTTGGCGATCTGTGTCGGGGCGACGCCATGGGCGGCTGCGGCCTCCGCGACAGTCGCGGTGCGAGTCCCCAGTTCGAGAACGGCGATATCGGGCGCCTTCTCAGCGAAGAACGCCCGGACGGAGTCGAGGCTCATCGGTGTCTCTCATGCAGGTGCAGTCGCGCCCGTGATCAGCCGAGCCTGATCGCGAGCAGGCATGATCGTATCCAGCGCTTAAGTGAGTCGCTGCCAAGCCGCTATGGGGAGGCCGAACGCCGGCTCAATCCTTCAGCGGTCGTGCCTGCAGGATCGCCGCCCGGACGAAGGGGCGCTTCAGCGACGTGCCGACATTCGCCCGCCCGACGAATTCCTGCGCCCCGGGGTGGCTGCGCACTGCCTTGATGAGGTTCAGCCGGTGGCCGCTCCGGAACCGGTAGGGTTCCGCCACCACGCCCTGCAAGAACGCCTCGACGCTCGCGTCGATCTCGTCCTCGGCGATGACGTTGGCCGCGTGCAGCATCTGGATGGTCCGGAGGTCGGTCATCCCGTGGTGATAGCGCGGCGCGGCCGGCGACGCGACTGGCGTCGCCGGACGTGACCGCCTAGCGCGTCGTGGCGAGCAGCAGGTCCGGCAGCCACATCGCAATGCCCGGCACGAGGCACAGGATCAGGATCGCCACCGCCATCAGCAGCACGAAGGGCAGGGTGCCCCAGATGATGTCCGTGAGCGGGATATCCGGCGCGATGTTCTTGATGACGAAGATGTTGAGCCCCACCGGCGGGTGGATCAGGCCCATCTCCATGGTGATAGTCATCACCACGCCGAACCACACCAGATCGAAGCCGGCGGCCTTCAGCGGTGGCAGGATGATCGGCGCCGTCATCAGGATGATCGAGACCGGCGGCAGGAAGAAGCCCAGCACGATCACGAGCGCCAGGATTGTCACCAGCAGGACCCAGGGCGAGAGCTGCATCGCCACGATCGCGGCGGCCGCCGATTGCGAGATGTGCAGGTAGCTCATCACGTAGGCGTAGAGCAGCGACATGCCGATGATCAGCATCAGCATGGTGGATTCGCGCAGAGTCGCGGTCAGGATCGGGCTGACGTCCCGGAACCGCCACACGCCGTAGATCGCTGCGATCAGCGCCAGCGCCATCAGGCCGCCGAGACCCGCGGTCTCCGAGGGCGTGGAATAGCCGCCGTAGAGCGCCACCATCACGCCGGTGAGCAGGACCACGAAGGGCAGCACCCGCGGCAGCGTCGAGAACCGCTGCGCCATGCTGTACTGCTCGTCCGCCAGGATCGGCGAGGCCGGCCCGCCGCGCTCCAGGACCGCCTTCGCGGTCGCGTATTCCGAGCGGAACCGGATCACCGACCACGTAGCGAACAGGCCGACCAACAGCAGCCCCGGTCCGATCCCGGCGAGGAACAGGCGCCCGAGCGATTGCTCGGCGGCCACGGCGTACAGGATCATGGTGATGGAGGGCGGCAGCAGGATGCCCAGCGTGCCGCCGGCCGCGATGATCCCGGCCGCGAAGCCCGGCGAGTAGCCGCGCTTGCGCATTTCCGGGATACCGGCGGAGCCGATCGCCGAGCAGGTCGCCGGGCTCGAACCCGCCATGGCGGCGAACAGCGCGCAGGCGAAGACGTTGGCGATGCCCAGGCCCCCGGGAATGCGGTGCATCCAGGCATGCATCGCCGAGTAGAGGTCCTGGCCCGCCTTGGACCGTCCGATCGCCGCACCCTTCAGGATGAAGAGCGGGATCGACAGCAGGGTGATGGAGGCCATCTCCTCGTAGACGTTCTGCGCCACCGTATCGAGGGAGGCGGCCGGCATGAACGCCACCATGAAGGCCAGAGCCACGAAGCCCAGCGCGAACGCGATGGGGATGCCGGAGAGCATCGCTCCGAGAGTGGCGCCCGCGTACAGGAAGCCGATCGCGGCGATGCTCATCGTTGACCCTTGGCGGGAACCGTCCGGCCCATCGGATCCGGCCCCTCGGGCGCGGTCGTCGTATTGAGATCGGCGCCGAGGCCGATCTTCGGCTTCGCCCAGCCGGCCGCGCGGGGGCCGTAGACCAGCGCCTCGGCGATCTGCAGGGCGAATTGCAGGCACAGCAGGCTCATGCCGACCGCCATCAGCGTGTAGGGAATCCAGAGCGGCGGCCCCCAGGTCGATTGCGAGACCTGACCGTCGGTCCAGGCCTCGTGATCGAGGGACCAGCTCTTCCACGCGAAGAAGAGGCAGAAGGCCAAGCTGACGACGTCCGCCAACAGCAGCCGGACCCGGTTAGCGGTCGGCGACAACAGGCCAGTGAGCGCCTCGATCGCTACGTGGCCGCGCTTGGCCTGGACGCCGGCAGCCGACAGGAAGGTGGCCCCGATGATCAGGAACACGGCCATCTCATCCTGCCACTCGGTCGGCTCCTTCAGCAGGTAGCGGACGACGACGCTGTGGGTCAGCACGAGGCAGGCCGCGACGAGGCAGAGACCGCCGATCCCCAGGATCACGCGGTTCAGGAGACGCATCGCCCGATCGAGGCTGCCCAGCAATCCGGGCAGCCGTGGCTCGTCGCCCCGGGCCTCGGGGGGAGCTGTCGCGGCGTCGAAGCCGTGGCTCACGCGACCTGCTCCGCGAGCTTGAGCAGCTCCGCGCAGTTCGCGTTCTTGCCGGCATAGTCCTTCCAGGCGGTGCCGCGGGCGAGGTCACGCCACTGCCCGAGCGACTTCTCGTCGAGCTGCAAGACCTTCGCGCCGGCCTTGCCGAAAATCTCCTCGACACGGGTGTCGTCTTCCTTGGCGCCCGCCTGCCCGAAGGCCTCGAGCTCGCCGCCCACCGCCATGATCAGGTCCTGCTGGTCCTTCGGCAGGCCGGAGAAAACGGTCTTGGACATCATGATCGGCTCGAGCATGAACCAGTAGGACCGCTCCCGCCCCGAGGTCAGAGCCTTGGCCAACTCTTCCAGGCGGAACGAGATGAGGCTGGTGGATGAGGTGATGACCGCGTCGCATGCCCCGGTCTGCATCGCCGCGTAGGATTCGTTCGAGGGAATGGACAGGGTGGCGGCGCCCGCCTCCTTCATCATCATGTCCATCTCGCGCGACCCGCCGCGGACCTTCATGCCCTTGGCGTCCGCCGGGCTGACGAGGGGCCGCTCGCGGCTGGCGACGCCGCCCGCCTGCCAGACCCAGGAGACGAGGATGATACCCTTGGTGTCCAGAATCTCGGTCAGCTTGCGGCCGACCGGCGCGTTCTTCCAGGCGACCGCCTGTGCGTAGGACGTCACCAGCGCCGGCATCAGCCCGATATTCATCTCGGGCACCTCGCCGCCCGCGTAGGGGCTCGGGTAGAGCGACATATCGAGCGCGCCTTTGCGCATCGCGCCGAACTGGGCGTTCGTCTTCATCAGCGAGGAGCCCGGATAGACCTGGACCTCCAGCGCGCCCTTGGAGCGTTCGGCCACGGTCTTGGCGAACTTCCGGCACATCCGGTCGCGGAAATCGCCTTCGTCGATCGTTCCGCCGGGAAACTGGTGGGACAGCTTCAAGGTCGTGGCGGCTTGCGCGGACCCGACGCTGAACCTGAGCAGGGCAGGGGCTGCAAGTGTTGCAGCGATCAACGAGCGACGAGTTGGCGTCATTTTGCTCTCCCGCACCGCAAACAACGCGGCTGACTTGTTGTGCGGTGCATTATTTGCACCGTCGCTATGTATGCATGAATGACCGGCTTGTATATTTTGTCAATGCGGAAGCATAATGCGCTTCGGTACAAACCAGGCATTTGCCGCTCGGAAACGCGCTTCGATCGGTCGACCGTACGGTCCGCGACAAGACCAAGCACTGACGTGGGAGAACGGCGTTTCAATCCGTTCCGCCGCCAACGTTCTGCGTCAGTGTTGCGGAGTCCGCATCGACGACCTCGTTTGAGCGCCGCCGTGTGGTCGTTTCGGGTGACGGGAAGAGCAGGGGCGCTGAAGAGGCGGTCGCAAAAAGGGGATCGGGGGATGAGCCACGCGCAGCGTCTGAAGCAGCGGATCGAGGACGAGATCGTCGCCGGCGAACTCGCCCTCGGATCGCGGCTCGACGAGAACCAGCTCGCGCTCCGATTCGGCGTTTCGCGGACGCCGATCCGGGAGGCATTGCTGCAACTGGCTGCCACCGGTCTGATCCAGACGAAACCCCGGCGGGGCGCGATCGTCAGCGCGCCGGAGCCGCACCTGCTTCTGGCAATGTTCGAAACCATGGCGGAGATCGAGGCGGCCTGCGGGCGACTCGCGGCCCGGCGGCTCGTGCCCGCGGATGCCGCTGCCCTGCAGGCGGCGCTCGCGGGCTGCCGCGCCGCCATGGTGGCCGAGGATGCCGAAGCCTACTACGCCGAGAACTACGTCTTCCACTCCGTCGTGTACCGGGCCAGCCACAACGACTTCCTGGCCGATCAGGCGCTTACGCTGCATCGCCGGCTGGCGCCGTATCGGCGGCTGCAGTTGCGCGTTCGCCAGCGTGTGCCGCAGTCGCTCGCCGAGCACGAGGCGATCGTAGCAGCCATCCTGGCCGGCGATGCGGCGCAGGCGGCCGACGCGCTGCGCGGCCATGTCATCGTGCAGGGTGACCGTTTCACCGATCTCGTCGCCGGCTTGCGGGCGCAGAATGCCGCCTGAGCGCAGCCGCAGGATGGTGCTTCAGACCGCCTCGGCAGCCCCGTAATTCGCGGCGATCACCGATTTCTTGCCACGGATGTGCTCACGCATGAGAACGGCGAGCGACGCGCCGTCGCGGGCGCGCAGGAACGTGATCATGCGCTCGTGTTCGGAGATCGCACGGGCCCACTGGTCCGGCGTCTGATGGGCGGAGTAGCGCGAGCGCTGTATCCGACCCGACAGGCTCTCGTAGATGTTCGCCAGAACCGTATTCCGGCTGGCCGCCATGATGGCCTCGTGGATGCGCCGATTGTGGCTGAAGTAGCCGGCCTCGTCGCCCGCCTTCCAGGCCGCCACCATCGCGTCGTGGTCCGTGACGATGGCGTCGATTTCCGCGTCACCGATCGTGCGGCACGCGAGGTCGCCGGCAGTGGCCTCGAGACCCGCGATCACTTCCATCATCTCCTCGAGCTCGGCATCCGAGATGCTGGCGACGCGCGCACCCCGGTTCGGCAGGAGCTCCAAGAGACCCTCGGTCGCCAGGATCTTGATCGCCTCGCGCAGCGGAGTCCGCGAGATGCCGAAGCGCTCCGTCAGCTCACCCTCATTGATCCGCGCCTTCGGCTCCATGTCGCCGGATCGGATCAATTCGCGAATCCGGTCGGCCACCTCATCATGAAGATAACGGCGGTGGATGCCGATACCGGACTCGATCTTGTTCATGGTCCCCCGACGCATGGCAGGGCCGCTTGCCTGTCTTCCCTGTCTATGTGTCCGGCAATTCAGTGTCGAGGCACGAGAGCCCGATCGAGCACGCGAGCCACATGTTCCGCGTGTATGCCGAGGCCGTCGTGAATCTGATGGCGGCAGCTCGTCCCGTCGGCGACCACGAGATCGTCGGGGCCCGCAGCCCGGAGCGCCGGGAACAGGGATAGCTCGGCCATCGCGAAGGAGGTCTCGATCGATTCCGGCCTGTAGCCGAAGGCCCCGGCCATACCGCAGCAGCTCGACTCGATCACCCGAAGGTCGAGCCCCGGGACCGACCGCAGCACCGTCTCCACCGAGCCCATCAGGCCGAAGGACTTCTGGTGGCAATGCCCGTGCAGATGGGCCACGCGACCGCGTTGATCCACCAGCGGCAGTTCGATCCGCCCCGTCGCGAGATCGGCGGCCAGCAGCTCCTCGAACAGCATCGATTGCTTCGCCAGCAGGGCGGTGTCCGCGCCCGGGAGGAGGGATGCGAACTCGTCGCGGAAGGTCAACAGGCAGGACGGCTCCAAGCCGACCACCCGGGCGCCGGCCCGGACGAAGGGCAGGAGCGCGTCGAGGGTCCGCCGCGCCTCCTGACGCGCCCGGTCGGTCTGGCCCGAGGCGAGCCAGGTCCGGCCGCAGCAGAGGGGGCGCCGCCCGCGGCTCGGATAGACCCGGTGCAGGCGATAGCCGGCGGCCCGCAGCACCCGCTCGGCCGCTTCCAGATTCTCGCGTTCGAAGGCGCGGTTGAAGGTGTCGCCGAACAGGATGATATCGCGGGCATCGCCCGTGATGTCGTCCGGATGGGCGGCCTCACCCTGTTCGCGCCAAGGCCGACGCCAGCGCGGCAGGGAACGCTTCGCCGAAAGCCCGGCGAACGTCTCGGAGAGCCGCGCCAGCCCCGGGTGCCGGTCGCGCAGGTTGAGGAGCGGCGCCAGCCGGGCCGCCGCCCCGGCATAGAGCGGCATCAGGGCGATCAGACGCTCGCGCAGCGGCAGCCCGTGCCGGGCGTGATAATGGTGCAGGAACTCGATCTTCATCTTGGCCATGTCGACGCCGGTCGGGCATTCCCGCCGGCAGGCCTTGCAGGAGACGCAGAGATCGAGGGTCCGCTTCATCTCCGGGCTGGTGAACGCGTCCTGGCCCAGCTGCCCCGACATGGCGAGCCGCAGCGAATTGGCCCGGCCTCGTGTCAGGTGCTGCTCGTCGCGGGTCGCCCGGTAGGACGGGCACATGGCCCCGCCAACAAGCTTCCGGCAGGTGCCGTTGTTGTTGCACATCTCCACGGCTGCGCCGAAGCCGCCCCAGTCCGACCAGTCGAGGGCCGTCTCGATCGGCTGCGTCACCGTGTAGTCGGGCTTGAACCGGAACAGCGACCGGTCATCCATCGCGAGCGGGCGAACGATCTTGCCGGCGTTGAGCCGGTTGTCCGGATCGAAGGCGTCCTTCACGACTTCGAAGCACTTCGCCAACGTGTCACCGAAGAGGGGCGCGATGAACTCGGAGCGGGAGATACCGTCGCCGTGCTCGCCGGAGTAGGAGCCCTTGTACCGGCGCACCAGCTCGGCGGTCTCCTCCGCGATCGCGCGCATCTTCGCGACGTCGCCCCCCAGCTTCATGTCGAGGATCGGGCGCACATGCAGGCAGCCGACCGAGGCGTGGGCATACCAAGTCCCGCGGGTGCCGTGCTTGGTGAACACCTCGGTCACTGCGTCGGTGTAATCGGCGAGGTGCTCCAGCGGCACCGCGCAATCCTCGATGAATGAGACCGGTTTGGCGTCGCCCTTCATCGACATCATGATGTTGAGGCAGGCTTCGCGCACCTCCCAGACGGATTTCTGCCGGGCCGGCTCCACGATCTCCACCACCGCATCCGGATAGCCGTGATCGGCCATGCAGGCTTCGAGGCGCTTCAGATCGCGCTTCAGGGCGGCGAGGTCGTCCCCGGCGAATTCCGTGAGCAGCAGGCAGTTCGGCTTGCCGCGGGTGATGTCGGCCAGGGTGGTGCGGAACAGCGGGATGTCGGCGCCGAGCACGAGGACGTTGTTGTCCACCAGCTCAACCGCCACCGGATCGAGGGCCACGATATGCCGCGTCGTCTCCATCGCGGCCCGGAACGACGGAAAATGGCAGACGCCCATGACGCGATGAGTCGGCAGGCGCGACAGCTTCAGCGTCACCGCCGTGGTGGCGGCAAGCGTGCCTTCAGAGCCGACCAGCAGGTGCGCGAGGTTCGGCCGCGGCTCGATCAGCGCGTCGAGGTTGTATCCGCCAACGCGCCTCTGCACCTTCGGGTAGCGGAGCGCGATCTCGTCCCGGTGCTCGTCCGCCAGGGTGCGCACCTGTTCGGCGAGAGCTTCGGCGCGGGCTGAACCGGTCACGCCCGATACCGTGTTGCCGGTCAGGCCGAACGTGAAGGCCTCACCGTCATGCAACAGCGCGTCGAGGGAGAGGACGTTGTCGCTCATCTTGCCGTAGCGCAGGGAGCGGGCGCCACAGGAATTGTTGCCCGCCATGCCGCCGATGGTGCAGCGGGTCGCCGTGGACGGCTCCACGGGGAAGAACCAGCCGTCGGCCTTCACCCGGGCATTCATCCGCTCCAGCACCATGCCGGGCTCGACCGTGATGGTGCCGGCCTCCGGATCGTAGGCCAGTACGCCGTTGAAGTGGCGCGAGCAGTCGATCACCAGGCCGGACCCGATCGGCTGCCCGTTCTGCGAGGTGCCAGCGCCGCGAAGGATCACCGGCGCACCATGCTCGGCGGCGATCCGCAACGTCGCGGCGATGTCGGCGGCGGAACGCGGCAGCACCACGCCAGACGGCATGATCTGGTAGATCGAGGCGTCGGTGCTGTACCGGCCGCGCGTGAAGGCATCGAAGCGTGCCTCGCCCTGCAGTTGCTCGGCCAGCCTGCGCGCCAGCCCGGCATCCCGGCGCGCCGCCGCGCGCGGCGCTGTCGCGATCTGCGCCTTCGTTCCCGTCACGTCCGCATCCTCCCCGGTGACTCGGAGCCACCTTGCCGGGATTGTATTCAAAATTCAGCCATTCGGAAGTCGCCCCGGGCAACCTGCGCGCTTCCGGCGCGGTACGGTCTCCGGCGGCGTTCTCGTCCGGAGGCTTTACACTATCGAGATCTGATTTCAGGACAGCATCCGCGTGTCCCCATCGATCGAGATGGCTTGGCCGGATATCGTTCGTCCGCGCTCCGAGCAGAGCAGCAGGATCTGATCGGCGAGTTGGCGGGCAGTGACGTACTCCTTGACCGACACGAACGAGAAGGCGCGCGCCTCCATCTCGGCGAAGCTCGTACCCTGTTGCTGGGCCTTGGCTTCCAGCACCCGGCGCTGGCGGTCACCAGCGACCAGCCCGGGCAGGATCGCGTTGACCCGGATGCCATCGCCACCGAGCTCGATGGCAAGCGATTTGGTAAAGCCGATGACGCCCCATTTCGCCGCCGCGTAGGGGCTGCGCAGGGCGAAGCCGAACTTGCCGGCCGCCGAGGACAGGTTGACGATCGAGGCGTTGGCGCTCTGGCGCAGGTACGGCACGGCGAGGCGCGCACAGTTGAACTGGCTGGTCAGGCAGACGGTCAGGCACTGATCCCAGGCCTCGGGGGCGATCTCGTCGACCCGGCCCGTCGGTCCGGCGATGCCGGCATTGTTCACGAGCACGTCGAGCCCGCCGAGATGATCGATCGCGGCGTCCATCAGCGCCGCCACGGCGGCCCGGTCGGCGACGTCGGTGCGGCTGCGCCCGACATTGGCCGGCAGGGCGTCCAGGGCCTCCGGATCGATGTCGCATGCGAAGACCCGGGCGCCTTCCTCCTGGAAGGCATCCACGATTGCCCGCCCGATTCCTGCGGCGCCCGCCGTGACGAGGACGCGCAGGCCTGCCAATCCGAGTTCCATGATCAGTCCTCCCCGCGTTCCGCCCGCAGAGTGCCCCGGGACAGGATGAAATCGGCCGCGTCGCGGATGTCGGCTGCGACGGAAGCGGAGGCAGCCGAGCCGTCACGCGCCTCGATCGCCGCGAGGGCTTCGGCGTGCCGCCGGAGCGCGAAACCCTGATGCAGCCGCTCGGGGCAGGCGCGCAGATCCAAGTTGATGACTGGGCCAGCCTTCAGCCACAGGCGTCCGATGATCTCTTTGAGAGGAGCCAACCGGCAGGCGCCGTAGATCGCGAAGTGCAGGTCGCGGTTGAGTTGAACGGCCTTGACCCGATCGGGCTCACGGCACTCCGCTTCTGCCCGAAACGCCGCCTCGGCAATGCGGATTGCGTCGAGTTCAGACTCTGTCCGACACTCCGCGGCCCGCGCGGCCGCAATGCCCTCGACGGCGATGCGCGTCTCGGCGAGGGCCCGGAACGCGTCCGCGCTTAGGATCGGCACGCGGATGATCCGCGACGGGGCAACCTCCAGCACACCCTCTGCGACGAGGCGGCTCACGGCTTCTCGTACCGGCATCACCGAGACACCGAAGGCAGCCGCGCTTCGGCGCAGGGAGAGCCGGTCGCCCGGGGCCAGCCGCCCCGAGGCCAAGAGGTCCGACAACGCTGCGTAGGCGGTGTCGGTCAGGGTTCGTCGGTCCAGTTGCGGAAGGTCGGCCAGGGCCGCCACGGATTTCATGGCCCAGACTAGACGGAACCGGATCGGTCCCGCTAGTGATCTGTGATCACAGCGTCGACGCATGCTGCGTCCGAGCGTATCCCGGGAGGGCTGTCATGACCGGCAGCGTCGCGATCGTGGGGGTCGGCCTGATCGGCCGGGCCTGGGCCATGATCTTCGCCCGTGCCGGCTGGGATGTACGATTGTTCGACACCGCCCCTGGCGTCGCCGAGGCAGCGATCCCGGTCTGTGCCGATGGGTTGCATGTCCTAGCCGGCAATGGGCTTTGCGCCGAGCCGGAGGTGGCCGGACACCGGATCCGGGCCTTCGCGACCCTCGCTTCGTGCCTCGACGGCGTCAGCTTCGTGCAGGAGAATGGTCCGGAGACGCTGATCGCCAAGCAGTCCCTCTTCGCCGAACTCGACGAGCATGCGCCTGAAGACGCCATCCTGGCCTCGTCCTCGTCGGCGATCCGGTGCTCCCTGTTCACCGAGGACCTGCCGGGCCGGGCGCGCTGCCTGATCGGCCATCCGGTCAACCCGCCCCACCTGATTCCAGTGGTAGAGATCAGCGGCGCGCCGTGGACGGCCCCGGAGGCGTTGGCCCGTGCCAGGGCTGTCTACGAGCAGATCGGACAGGTGCCGATTACCGTTCTCAAGGAGATCGAGGGCTTCATCCTGAACCGGCTGCAAGGCGCGCTGCTGGCGGAGGCGTTCCGCCTCGCCGCGGAGGGCTATGTGAGCCCGCAGGATCTCGACCGGACCGTCGCGGACGGGCTTGGCTTGCGCTGGAGCTTCATGGGGCCGTTCGAGACGATCGCGCTCAACGCTCCGGGCGGCATCGCCGATTACTGCGCGCGCTACACGGGCTTCTATCAACGCCTCGCCGCCGATCCGGCGCCACCCTCGGTCTACGCGGCGCCGGCGACCGACGCGATCCTGGCGCAATGGCCGCACGAACCCGATCTGCCAGCCCGCATGCGTCGCCGCGACGCGCAGCTGGCGGCGCTCCGGGCGCACAAAGCTTCACAGGAGGATTGAGCATGGCCGCACAGCGGAAAGTCATCATCACCTGCGCGGTGACTGGCGCGATCCACACACCCAGCATGTCGCCGTACCTGCCCGTGACGCCCGAAGAGATCGCGGACGCCGCCATTGGAGCCGCCGAGGCGGGCGCCGCCATCGTCCACTTGCACGCCCGCAACCCGGAGACCGGCCAGCCGGACCAGTCTCCCGAGGCGTTTGCCAAGTTCCTGCCCGTGATCAAGCAGCGCTCCTCCTGCGTGGTGAACATCACCACCGGCGGCGCGCCGACCATGTCGATCGAGGAGCGGGTCCGCCCGGCCGCGACCTACAAGCCCGAGGTCGCCTCCCTGAACCTCGGTTCGATGAATTTCGGGCTGTTCGGCATGCTCGACCGGTTCAAGGACCTCAAACACCAGTGGGAGCGGGATTACCTCGGCAACAAGGATATCATCTTCCGGAATACCTTCGGCCAGATCGAGCACATTCTGACGACCTGCGGACCGAACGGCACGAAGTTCGAGTTCGAGTGCTATGACACCGCTCACCTCTACAATCTGAAATACTTTTTCGATCGCGGCCTCGTGCAGGCGCCGTTGTTCATCCAGACGGTGTTCGGGCTTCAGGGCGGCATCGGCGCGCATCCGGACGACGTGATGCACATGAAGCGAACCGCCGACCGGCTGTTCGGCGATCAATACCAGTGGTCGGTGCTCGGGGCGGGCCGCAACCAGATGAACATCGCCGCCATGGCGGCCGCGATGGGCGGGAACGTCCGTGTCGGTCTGGAGGACAGCCTCTGGGACGGGCCGGGCAAGCTCGCCGAGACCAATGCCGCGCAGGTCCGGCGCGTTCGGTCGATCATCGAGGGGCTGGGGCTGGCGGTGGCCTCGCCCGATGAGGCGCGCGAGATGCTGGCGCTGAAGGGGGGCGACAAGGTCGCGTTCTGAGGGTGGCGCGGCCCACTGGCTTGTCACGATCACGGCGCATGCATATGGTTTGGCATATGCCGACGGGGGTGGCCATGGAGCGCGTCGCGAGGGTCTTCCGGAACAACCGGAGCCAGGCCATTCGGATTCCGAAGGATTCGAATTGCCCGGCGATGAGGTGACGATTGCGCGGCAGGCGGACGGCAGCCTTTTGATCCGTCCTAGACCGCGATTTTGCGAACTCGTGCGCACGTTGGAACCCCTCGATCCCGAGGATGCGCTGGATGAGATTCCGGAACTCGATATCGAGGATGTCGTTCTTTGAGCGACGACGCGGGTTTTCTGCTCGACACCAACATCCTGTCCGATTTGATCAGGTACGGCCGGGAAGGGCGCGTCGCGTCCGCTCTTGCAGAGCGTGACGCCGAGGTCGCGACGAGCATCGTCGTTGCGGCCGAGATTCGGTATGGGGTGGCACGGAAGAACTCCAAGCGGTTGGCGGAACGCGCCGAAGTCGTACTCGCGGCGATCACCATCCTGCCTTTCGGCACGCCGGCCGATCGCCACTATGGCGAAATCCGAGCCCTTCTCGAACGTGCAGGGACGCCGATCGGCCCGAACGACCTCATGATCGCCGCTCAATGCCGGGCACTCGGCTTGACTTTAGTCAGTGCGAGTCTTGACGAGTTCCGTCGCGTCCCGGGTCTGCGCGTCGAAAACTGGCTCACCGCGTGATCGGCGTTGGAACGCGGCTAACGCCTTGAAAGTGCAGATGAAGGCAGGAAACTCTGGTTTGGCGAGTGCCGCCTCGGATAGACGGCGGGCTTACGGCGACACCGCCGCTGTCTTGGAGCGGTCCGTTCAATCGACGTGACCGAACACCCGTTCCAGATCCGCCTGTGCGATCCCGTCGATCTCCAAAATCTTCAACCGACTCTGGTCGCCAGCCGCGATCCGCACCGAGCCCAGGCTCACCTTGAGAGCCTTGGCGATCAACTCTTCCAGCGCCGCGTTGGCGGCGCCCTCCACCGGTGGGGCGGCGACGCGGGCTTTCAGGTAGGGCTGGCCCTTCTCGTCCCGGCCCCATCCCTCGGTGGCGTCCCGCCTGCCGCGAGGTGTCAGCCGCACCGCCAGCCGAACCGTCATCGCGCGGGTCTCAGAAGATCTTGCCAGGGTTCAGCCGGTTGTCCGGATCGAGCGCTCGCTTCACGAGGCGCATGGCGGCGATCTCTTCAGGCGAGCGTGACAGCATCAGCTTGCCCCGCTTTTCAAGCCCGATCCCGTGTTCCGCCGAAACCGAGCCATTCAGCCCGGCCAGCGGCTCGTAGATCGCCGCGTCGATCGCCGCGTTGCCGGCGGTGTCCAGAAGACTCGTGTTCCAGTGCAGGTTGTTGTCGCCGATATGGCCGTAGACCACCGCCCGGCATGCCGGGATCGCGGCGAGCCGTTCGAGCGCACCGCGCACGTAGCCGTCCATCTTTGCCAATGGCACGCTGACGTCGAAGGCGCGATCGATCCCGTCGGCGTTCAGATGCTCCACCCGGTCGCGGATCCGCCACATCCCGCGCCTCTGCTCTTCAGAGGAGGCGATTGCGGCATCGAGGATCGTGCCCTCGCCCATCAGGCGCTCCAGCAGGCCAAGGAACCGGTCGGATTCCTCCGGGACGCACTCGACCTCAATGATCGCGTAGAACGGGTAATCGTGGCTGAGCGGCGGGGTGGCTCGGCCGGGAGCTGTCATCACCCGGTAGAAATCCGGCCACAGGCCTTCGAAGGACGAGACGCGACCCTGGAACGCGCTCTGCGCCGCGCGCAGGACCCTGGCGCCGTCATCGACGCCGGGACAGGCGATCAGCGCGGTCGCGTAACCGGCCGGCTCCGGGCGCAGCCGCAGCACCGCCCGCGTGACGATGCCGAGCGTGCCCTCGGTGCCGATGAAGAGCTGCTTCAGGTCGAGCCCGGTGTTGTTCTTGATCAGCGGGCGCATCGACGACACCACCGTGCCGTCGGCCAGCACCGCTTCGAGCCCGAGGACCATCTCGCGCATCATGCCGTAGCGCAGCACACGCAGGCCGCCGGCATTTGTGGAGATCGCGCCGCCGACCGTGGCCGAGCCCCGGGCGCCGAGATCGAGGGGGAAGAACAGGCCGCTCTCGGTCGATGCGTTCTGCACGCTTTCGAGGGTAGCGCCGGTGCCGACTACGACGGTCATGCCAAGTGGATCCACTGGCTCGATCTGCGTCATCCGCTCGGTTGAGAGCGTAATCTCGTCGGGCGCGCACAGCGTCCCGTCCACGAGCCCGGTTGCGCCGCCGCGGGGCACCATCGCGACGCCTGCTTCGTGGCAGGCCGCCATCACGGTGCTGGTCTCGGCAGTGTTGCGCGGTCGGACCAGCGCGAAGGCCGCGCAGGGTTCGGTCGGTCGCGTCCAGTTGGCCGAGCGCTGGCGCAGCTCATCACCGGTGACGAGGCCGGACGGTCCGACGATCGCGGCGAGGCGGTCGAGGAGGGCGGCGTTCTTCATCGGCAGGGTCTCGGCGGGCAATGTCGCTGCTGGAGCCGGAGGCTGTGTCATAGAAAGCCGCGCGCCGCGAGGTTGCGCATCAGAGCGCGAGCCCCGAAGGTCCAAGGCTCGCAGGCGTCGCACCGGCGCATGCGGTTGACGAGGCTACCGAGTTCCGGGCTCGCCACAACGACCCGGTCGCCCTCGACATGGGTGAAGCCGAGGCCGGGCCCGTGCCGATCTTGGATCGGCGCGAACATCGTGCCGAGCAACAGTAAGGCACCGTCCGGGTAGTTGTGCGTGTGCCCCATCAGGGCTGCGACCAACTCGTCCGGGTCGCGGCTGATTTCGGCCAGCGGCGAGGTGCCCTCCATGCGAAACCCCTCCGCGCCGGTTACCTCCAATGTCACGGTGGTGCGCCGGATCGTGTCGAGATCGAAGGTCTCGTCGAACAGGCGCAGGAACGGCCCGATGGCGCAGGAGGCGTTGTTGTCCTTGGCCTTGCCGAGGAGCAGCGCCGAACGGCCCTCGAAATCGCGCAGATTGACGTCGTTGGCGAGCGTCGCGCCGACGATCCGCTGATCCGACGCGACCGCGAGCGCCACCTCGGGCTCCGGGTTGTTCCAGTGCGAGTCCGGGTGGAGACCCGCATCCGCGCCGCAGCCCACTGCCGAGAGCGGCTGCGCCTTGGTGAAGATCTCGGCATCCGGGCCGATGCCGACTTCGAGATACTGGCTCCAGGCGCCCTGCGCGACCAGCACGGCCTTGAGCGCCATCGCCTCGGCCGAACCGGGCTTGAGCCGCCGCAGGTCCTGGCCCACGAGGCGCTCGACCTCGGCACGGATCGCCGCCGCGGCCGCGAGGTCGCCCCGGGCGCGCTCCTCGATGACCCGCTCCAGCATGGAGGTCGCGAAGGTGACGCCCGCGGCCTTCAGGGCCTGGAGATCGACCGGAGCAAGAAGCCACGGCCGGTTCGGATCGCGGGACTCCGGCGGCGTGTTCGCGAGGATCGTATCGAGGCTGCCGAGATCCTCACCCTGGGCGTCCCGAAGGGCGGCGGCGGGATCGGCCTGCTCGCACAGGTCGCTCACCGTCGGCAGGCGAGGCGTGACATCGATCACCCGCGCCTCGCCAGACGCACCGGCGCGGATCGCCACGACGCTCGGACCCTGCGCGTCCGGTCGCCAGACCCGACCCACGAGCGAACCGCGGCATCCGTCGACGGGTAGGATCGCATGCGCATTCAGACCCGATAGCGGCATGGTGCTCCCCTTTCCCCAGATGGCTGGTCCCGCAGCCTGCTTCCGGGCTGGGGCGGCGCAGCCTTAGCATCCTGAACGCGGGCTGTGGCTTGCGCGCCGTTTCACCCCGACCGCCCCGTAACCCACCCGTTCGAGGACGAATGACAGAACCGGGATATTCTGCAGGATGATGAAGGTGACGCCTTGCTTTCCCGCTCACGCTCCCGTGTACTGTATTCACAGAGCTGCCGACAGAGCGGCCTAGAACGGGAGGAAGCATGGCCTCGGTGGGAATCCGCGAGGTACGCAAGGCTTTCGGATCGACGAACATCCTTCACGGTGTCTCGGTCGACATCCGGGATGGTGAATTTGTCATCCTGGTCGGCCCGTCGGGCTGCGGAAAATCAACGCTTCTGCGGATGATCGCCGGGCTGGAGAACATCTCCGGCGGCGAGATCCGCATCGGCGAGCGGGTGGTAAACGATGTACCGCCCAAGGAGCGGGACATCGCGATGGTGTTCCAGAACTACGCGCTCTATCCGCATCTCACGGTGCGCGAGAACATGGCGTTCTCGATGCGGATCCGGAAGGCAGCCACGTCCGAGATCGACCTGCGGGTCAATCGGGCCGCGCAGATCCTCGGCCTCACACACCTCCTCGATCGCTATCCGCGACAGCTCTCCGGCGGCCAGCGCCAGCGCGTCGCCATGGGACGGGCGATCGTGCGTGATCCGCAGGTGTTCCTGTTCGACGAGCCGCTCTCGAACCTCGACGCGAAGCTGCGCGTCGCCATGCGCACCGAGATCAAGGAACTGCATCAGCGCCTTAAGACGACGACGATCTACGTCACCCACGACCAGATCGAGGCCATGACGATGGCCGACCGGATCGTGGTGATGCACGATGGCGTCGTGGAGCAGATCGGACCGCCGCTCGACCTCTACGACCGGCCCGACAACTTGTTCGTCGCCGGTTTCATAGGGTCGCCGGCGATGAATTTCCTGTCCGGCAAGATCCGGGCGAACGGCAGTCTGACCTTCGTCACCGATACCGGCCTGACCATTCCGCTGACCGATGTACCGGCCGGGGTCGAGGGGAAGCCCCTCGTCCTCGGGATCCGGCCCGAGCATTTCGATCTCACCCCGGACGGGATCGCCGCAGAGGTGGTGGTCGTGGAGCCCACCGGCTCGGAGACCATGCTGGCCGTGCGTGCGGTCGGCCAGGATCTCACCTGCGTCCTGCGCGAACGCGTGACCGAACGGCCGGGTGAGACCGTCTTCCTGCGCCCGAACCGCGTGCACCTGTTCGACGCCGAGACCGGACGTCGTCTGCCGACCTGAACGGCTGTCGAGCTCTCAGACGGCGGGACGGCAAACCGGTCCGCCTAAGCAACACACCCAGGGAGAAGCCACCTATGCAAGGTCTCGATCGCCGCTCCCTCCTTGCCGGCGCTGCCGCAGCCGGCCTCGCCGCCGGCGGCGACCTCCTCGGCTTCGCCAAGGCCTGGGCGCAGAGTTCCGAGTGGAAGCCCGAGCCGGGGGCCAGCCTGTCGCTCCTGCGCTGGAAGCGCTTCATCCCGAGCGAGGACGAGGCCTTCCTCAAGATGGTCGATGCCTTCACGCAGGCGACCGGCGTCAAGATCACAGTCAGCAACGAATCCTACGACGACATTCAGCCCAAGGCTTCCGTGGCGGCCAATACGGGACAGGGGCCCGACATGGTCTGGGGTCTGTTCTCGTTCCCGGCGCTCTTCCCGGACAAGTGCCTGCCCCTGGAGGATGTCGCCGACTCCCTCGCTAAGAAGTATGGCCCGTGGTTTCCGTCCGCGGAGGCCTACGGCAAGGTCAAGGGCAAGTGGATCGCGATCCCCGTGGCGTTCAACGGTGGATACCCGAACTACCGCATCTCGGCGATGAAGAAGGCGGGGTTCGACAAATTTCCCACCGACACCGCCGGCTTCCTCGAACTCTGCCGCGGTCTGAAGAAGAACAATACGCCTGCCGGCTTCGCGCTCGGCCACGCCACCGGCGACGGCAACACGTGGTGCCACTGGGCGCTCTGGTCCCATGGCGGAAACCTGGTCGACGCCAACGAGAAGATCGTCATCAATTCGCCGGAGACCGCCAAGGCGCTCGAATACGTCAAATCGCTTTACGAGACCTTTGTGCCCGGCACCGTCTCGTGGAACGACAGTTCAAACAACAAGGCGTTCCTGGCCGGCGACCTGTATCTCACCAACAACGGCATCTCGATCTACGCCGCGGCCAAGAAGGACAACCCGAAGCTCGCCGAGGACATGGACCACGCGGTCTGGCCGATCGGCCCGGTCGGCAAGCCGACCGAGTTCCAGCTCGCATTCCCGATCCTGGCGTTCAAGTATTCGAAGGCGCCCAATGCCTGTAAGGCGTTCATCGCCTTCATGATGGAGGCATCAAACTACAATCCGTGGCTGGAGCAAGCACAGAGCTACCTGTGCCAGCCACTGTCGAACTATCCCAAGAATCCGATCTGGACGGCCGATCCGAAGAACGCGGTCTTCGCCGAGGCCGGGCGGCGCTCCCTGGCGGCGGGCGGGCTCGCGCCGGTGAGCGAGCGCATCGCAGCGGTACTCGCGGACTTCGTGGTGGTGGACATGTTCGCCAGCCACTGCACCGGCCGCGAGGACGTGAAGGGCGCGATCAAGAACGCCGAGCGCGCCGCCCAGCGCATCTTCCGCAACACCTGACCCTCGGCGCGAGAGGCGACAGCATGGCGCATACGGCCCTGACGCAGCCCGCCCCGGTCGCGGTTCCGATCCGCTCAAGCTGGCAGCGTTTGCGCGCGAGCCGCGGCTGGGCGGGCTTCTGGTTCATGCTGCCCACCGCGCTGATCCTCAGCCTGTTCCTGGCCTATCCGCTGCTGAAGGGCATCTGGCTGTCCTTCACCAATACGCGGATCGGCCGGGACGGGGTGTTCATCGGCCTGGAGAACTACGCGTGGCTCTGGGACGACGACGTGTTCTGGCTCTCGGTGTTCAACACCTGCCTGTACACGGCGGTCGCCTCGGCAGTGAAGTTCGCGGTGGGGCTCTACCTCGCCCTGCTGCTCAACAAGAACATGCCGTTCAAGGCGATCGTCCGGTCGATCGTGCTGATTCCGTTCGTTGTCCCGACCGTGCTCTCGGCCATCGCGTTCTGGTGGATCTTCGACAGCCAATTCTCGATCATCTCGTGGTCGCTGCGCCATCTCGGGGTGATCGATGGCAACATCGACTTCCTGGGCGAGCCCGCCATGGCGCGCGCCTGCGTGATCTTCGCCAACATCTGGCGCGGGGTGCCGTTCATCGCGATCACGCTGCTCGCCGGGCTCCAGACGGTCTCGCCCTCGCTCTACGAGGCCGCGACGCTCGACGGCGCCTCGAACTGGCAGATCTTCTGGCGGATCACTCTACCGCTGCTGACGCCGATCATCGCCGTGGTGATGACCTTCTCGGTGTTGTTCACCTTTACGGACTTCCAGCTGATCTGGGCCATGACCCGCGGCGGACCAGTCAACGCCACGCACCTGATGGCGACCCTGTCGTATCAGCGCGGCATCCTGTCGGGGACGCTGGGGGAGGGGGCCGCCATCGCCACCGCCATGGTGCCGTTCCTGCTCGCCGCCATCGGAATCTCGTGGTTCGGCTTACAGCGCCGCGCCTGGCAGGCCGGGGAGTCCGACCGTTGAGCGCACCCGCACCGCCCGCCCATGCCGATCCGCATCTCAATCCGGTACTGGCCGCACAGCCGGCCGGCCTCACCGACAATTCGGAGGGCATGGCCTATCTGGAGCGTCTGCCACGAAGGCTGGTGACCACGTACCTGCCGCTCGCGCTCATCCTCGTGGTGCTGTTGTTCCCGTTCTACTGGATGGCGCTGACTGCCATCAAACCGGACGAGCAGCTGATCGACATGGAGCACTACAACCCATTCTGGGTGGTGCAGCCAACGTTCAAGCATATCCACAAGCTGCTGTTCGAGACACAATATCCGCGCTGGCTCTGGAACACGATGTACGTGTCGGTAGCCGCCACCGCGCTGTCGCTGTTCGCGAGCGTGCTCGCCGCCTATGCCTGCGTGCGCGTGCGCTATCGAGGCGCCGGCTGGGTCGGGGCAGCGATCTTCCTCGCCTACCTCGTGCCGCCCTCGATCCTATTCATCCCGCTTGCCACGATCATTCAGGCCTACGGGTTGTTCGACTCACCGATCGCCCTGATTCTCGCCTATCCGACGATTCTGATCCCGTTCTCGACGTGGCTCCTGATGGGCTATTTCAAGACCATTCCCTACGAGTTGGAGGAATGCGCCCTGATGGACGGTGCGAGCCGCTGGCAGATCCTCACCAAGATCATCCTGCCGCTTGCCTTCCCGGGCCTGATCTCGGCCGGGATATTCTCCCTGACGCTCTGCTGGAACGAGTTCATCTACGCGCTGACCTTCCTGTCCTCGACGCAGAACAAGACTGTGCCGATTGCGGTGGTGAGCGAGTTCGTCGACGGCGACGTCTATAAGTGGGGCTCGCTGATGGCCGGCGCGTTGCTCGGCTCGCTGCCGCTGGTGATTTTGTACTCGTTCTTTGTGGAATATTACGTCTCGGCGCTTACCGGGGCCGTGAAGGAGTGAGGCCAAATCGGACTCGATTTTACCGGTCGTCCGAAACACAAACCTCACACTGAGGTGCCGCAGCGTCGCGAAGGCCTCGAAGGAACCCCTCTGGCGCGCCGCACGATCCCTGGAGCTCTCCTTCAAGGCCCGCCGATGCGGTCACGGCAGGATAAGGCTTCAGGTTGCAGAGGCGGGCGCTGCCCGAGCGCTCCGTTCGCAACGCCCGTGGCGGTTGCCCCAACGGCCGGATTGCGCAGACAATACGCGCTGCCGCCGACAGAGAATCGCGGACCGAACCACCGAAGGTCACGCCATGGCCCATTTCATTGACGCCCGCGCCACCGTGGTCAACGACGCCCTCGACGGTCTCTCGCCGCGAGCGGCGGACGCCTCGCCCGGCTCGACGGCGATCCCGGCATCCGCGTCGTGCTGCGCGCCGAGCTGGATTCCAGCAAGGTTGCGGTGGTGTCCGGCGGCGGTTCCGGTCACGAGCCGGCCCATGCTGGCTTCGTCGGGCCGGGGATGCTGAGCGCCGCCGTGTGCGGTGATGTCTTCGCCTCGCCGAGCGTCGATGCGGTGCTGGCCGGGATCCTTGCCGTGACGGGGTCCACCGGATGTCTGCTCGTCGTCAAGAACTATGCGGGCGACCGGCTGAACTTCGGACTCGCTGCTGAGCGAGCGCGGGCCCTGGGCCATCGCGTCGAGACCGTGATCGTGTCGGACGACATCGCCCTTCCGGACGCCAAGCAGCCCCGCGGCGTCGCCGGAACCCTGTTCGTCCACAAGATCGCGGGGCACGCCGCCGAGGCGGGCGCTCCGCTGGAGGATGTGGCGGCTCTCGCCCGCCGGGCAGCGGCGGCGGCCAAATCGCTCGGCATCGCGGTCTCGACCTGCACGATCCCCGGCTCGTCGCGCAGCGAGCGTCTAGAGGAGGGGCAGGCCGAGCTCGGTCTCGGCATCCATGGCGAGCCCGGTGTGGAACGCATCGCGTTGCCCCCGGCCGGCGCGCTTGCCCGCATGATGGCCGGTCGCCTGTCTGGTACTGTGGCAGGCGACCGGCTGGCGCTGCTCGTGAACAATCTCGGCTCGGCCTCCGCGCTGGAGATGCAGATCTTAACCCGGGCGGTACTCGCTACCGATCTCGGCAAGCGCGTCCGCCTGCTGATCGGGCCCGCGCCGCTGATGACGGCGCTCGACATGCACGGGGCTTCGCTCTCGGTCCTGCCGCTGGATTATGCGCTCGAAGCCGCCCTGGTCGCGCCGGTGCCGCTGCCGGCTTGGCCCGGCGCGGTGCGGATCGCCCCACCGATCCTCCGCCCGATACCGGAGGGGCTGGCCGGCGAAACCTTCGCACCGTCGCTGGATCCGGTCACGAACGCGCGGATTTCCGCGGTCGCGCAGGCCCTGATCGCCGCCGAGGCGAAGCTCAACGCCTTGGACGCGAAGGTCGGCGACGGCGATGCCGGCACGACCTTCGCGGGCGCGGCGCGCGCCGCGCTGGCCGATCTCGAAGGACTGCCGCAGGCCGATCCCGCCGCCCTGTGCCGGGCCCTGGCCGAGCGGATCGGCCGGGCGGTCGGCGGTTCGAGCGGCGTGCTCGGCTCGATCTTCTTCGCCGCGGCCGCTGCTGAATTCGCCGACGGTGCCGCTTGGCCGGGTGCTTTGGCGCAAGGTGTGGCCCGGGTGCAGGCCTATGGCGGCGCCAAGCCGGGCGACCGCACGCTCCTCGATGCGCTGATCCCCGCGGTCGAAGCTTTGAGAGGTGGAGACCTCAGCGCGGCGGCCGAAGCGGCTCGCGCGGGTGCCGAGGCCACGGCCCGGATGGATCGAGCCGGGGCCGGTCGCTCCAGCTACCTCGCCGCGGGGGATCTCGCCGGGGTGCAGGATCCCGGAGCCGCCGGCGTCGCGGAGGCGTTCGCGGTGCTGGCCAGCGTGTAGCGCGCCGCGATTGACCGACGGTCAGACGCGGCCTAGGCCATCGCCATGCGGACCTGCCTGATCCTCGACGATTACCAGCAGGTGGCCCTGGCGCTGGCTGACTGGACGCGCCTCTCCGACCGGGTCGCCATCTCCGCGATCGCGGAGCCTATCCCGGATCGCGAGGCTTTGGTCGCGCGGATCGATCAAGTCGAGATCCTGGTGATCATGCGGGAGCGCACGCCGTTCCCGGCTGCTTTGCTGGAACGGCTGCCGCGGCTCGAACTGCTGGTCACGAGCGGTCTGCGCAACCTCGCCATCGATGTCGCAGCAGCCAAGGCGCGGGGCATCACGGTCTGCGGAACGGATTCGAGCCCGACGCCGCCCACTGAACTGACCTGGGCGCTGATCCTGGGCCTTGCCCGACACATCCCGCAGGAGAACCAAGCGCTGCGCACCGGTGGCCCCTGGCAGAGCACCCTGGGGACCGATCTCGCGGGGGCGACGCTCGGCCTCCTCGGGCTTGGCAAGATCGGCACGCGGGTCGCCGCGATCGGGCGCGCCTTCGGCATGCGGGTGATCGCCTGGAGCCCGAACCTCGACGAAGGCCGGGCAGCCGCGGCCGGTGTCGAGCGCGCGGCCTCGAAGGAAGCCCTGCTGGAGGCGAGCGATGTCGTCTCGATCCACCTTGTGCTGGGCGAGCGGACGCGCGGCCTCCTCGGTGAGGTCGAACTGCGCCGGATGCGAAAGAGCGCGTATCTGGTGAACACGTCGCGGGCCCCGATCGTCGATCAGGCAGCTTTGCGCCGGGCACTGGAGGAGGGCTGGATCGCCGGCGCCGGCCTCGATGTGTTCGAGATCGAGCCGCTGCCCGCCGACGACCCATTCCGCCGGCTGCCGAACGTCCTGGCGCTGCCGCATCTCGGCTATGTCACGCGGGACAATTACCGGACGTACTTCACCCAGGCGGTGGACGACATCGAGGCGTGGCTCGCCGGCTCCCCGATCCGGACTCTGACCTGAACCCCTACCCGGCCTGCGGATCCAGGGCGTCGGCGAGGCCGTCGCCGAACAGGTTGAGCGCCACCAGGGTAGCGATCAAGAATAGGGCCGGGGCGGCCAGCATGTGGGGCGCCGCCTCGATCGAACGCGCGCCATCGGCGACCAAGACTCCCCAACTCGTCTGCGGCTCCTGCACGCCGAGGCCGAGGAACGACAGGAAGCTTTCCAGCAGGATCACCTGAGGGACCAGCAGGGTCGCGGTCACCGCGACCGGACCGAGGGTGTTGGGCACGATGTGGCGCGTGATGATGCCCGGCGCCCCGACACCGAGCGCTTGAGCGGCGCGAACGAAGTCGCGCTCGCGCAGCGACAGCGTCTGGGCGCGGACCACGCGGGCCATGTCGAGCCATTCCACGGCTGCGATCGCCACCAGCATCAGCGTGAGGCTCGGGCGGAAGAACACCAGCAGCAGGATGACGAAGAACACGAAGGGCAGGGCGTACAGCACGTCCACGAACCGCATCATCGCGGCGTCGATCACCCCACCCAGGAAACCCGCCGTTGCGCCGTAGGCGACTCCGACCAGCAGGGCCACGAGGCTGGCCGCGAGGCCGATCGCCAGGGACACCCGTCCGGCCGTGAGGCAGCGGGTGAGCAGATCGCGGCCCTGCACGTCGGTGCCGAGCAGGAAATGCAGGCTCCGGATCGGCACCGTCACCACGAGGCTGCGGCCGCCGTCGCGCTCCTCCGTGATCGCGGGGGTGCCGAATAGCCCGGAGCGCGGGAGGTAGACGAGACTGCGCCGGTCTACACCCGCATCGGAGCCGAGGGTGAGACGCAGGGTGTCGCCGTCGCGCACCACCGCCTCGAGCCGGACCCGCATCCGGAAGGCAAGGCGTTCCAGCGCCGGGCCGAGATGGGCCGCATCCGGCTGCGCCGCCAGACCGGCCGGCAATTGGCGCAGGTCCGGATAGGCGCGGTCGGCATCGTGGCCGGTCAGGCCGGGGCCGACGAGGCATGCCAGCGCGATCAGGATCAGCACGGCAAGAGCTGCCAACGCACTGCGCATCCGAACAAGGCGGGTAAAGATCCCGCGCGCCGGGCGCGGCGCTGCCATCACGTTGCGACCCGCAGGCGCGGATCGAGCCAAGCGCAGGCGAGGTCGGCCAAGAGATTGAGGGCGATCACCAGCCCGGCAACCAACAGCACCGTGCCCATGACGAGGGTGTAGTCGCGGTTGAGCGCGCCTTCGACGAAGTAGCGGCCAATTCCGGGCAGGCCGAAGATCGTCTCGACGACCATTGATCCGGTGAGCAAAGATGCAGCCAGCGGCCCGAGATAGGCGACCACGGGCAGAAGCGCCCCCCGCAGCGCGTGCCGCGTGACGCGCATCGGCGGCAGGCCGAGGCTGCGCATGGTCCGCACCGGCTGCGTCCGCAATACCTCCCCGAGCGAAGCCCGGGTCAGCCGCGCCAGGGCGCCGACCTGCGGCAGGGCCAGGGTGACCACCGGCAGGACGAGATGGCTCGGCGCGCCGTCGCCCCAGCCGCTCAGCGGCAGCCAGCGTAAGCTGAGCCCGAAGGCGATCTGGAGGAGCGGCGCGACCACGAAGCTCGGCAGCGACACGGTCAGCGCCGCGCCGATGCCGAGGAGGCGGTCGATCGCGCCGCCGCGCTGGAGCGCCGCCGCGACTCCGAGCCCGACGCCGAGCCCCGCCGCGAGCAGGAGTGCCAGTCCCCCAAGCGTCGCCGAGACCGGCAGGCCCCGGGCGATCAGGTCGAGCACGCGCATGTCCCGGAACGAGAAGGACGGCCCGAGATCGCCGTGCGCAAGTGACGCGAGATAGCTGCCGAACTGCACGATCAGCGGCCGGTCGAGTCCGTAGACCCGCCTCAGATTCTCCATCGCGGCCGGTGCCAGGGGCCGTTCGAGGTCGAACGGGCCGCCGGGCGCGAGCCGCATCAGGAAGAAGCTGACGGTGATGACCGCGAACAGAGTCGGTATCGATTGGGCGAGGCGGCGGACGATGAAGCGGATCACGCCTCGAGCCTCAGAAAGCGCGTCGGCGCCGCGTTGCGGACATTCGGGTGATAGCCGTGCAACCGCGGCGCGATCAGCGCTTTCGAGCGGTAATGCATCAGCGGGATCCAGGGCAGTTCGCGCAGCGCGATCGCCTCCGCGTCGTAAAGCAGGCCGGCCCGGCGGGCGAGGTCGCGTTCGGCGGCGGCCCGCGCCAGGAGCGCGTCGTAGGCCGGATCCGACCAGCGGCCGGCATTGAAGCCGTCGTTCCCGGTCTGGAGCAGGAACAGGAAGTTCTGCGGATCGGCATAGTCGGCGATCCAGCTCATGCGCGCCACGTCGAAGTCGCCGCCGTCGCGCAGGTAGGCGAAATGGGTCTTGGCGTCGGTGTACACGAAGCGGGTCACGATCCCGAGGTCGCGCCACATCTCGCCGATCGCCACTGCGACGGTGCGGTTGTTGTCGCTGACGTTGAACCGGTACTCCACCGTGAGGGGCCGGTCCGGTCCGAAGCCGGCCTCGCCCAGCAGCCGTCGGGCCTGTTCCTCATGGTCGATCGGGAGCCCTGAGCGGCCCGCAGTCTCGGGCGGGGTCCGGTAATTGTCGAGGCCGGGCGGGCAGAGGGAATAGGCCGGGCTCATGGTTCCGCCATTCAGCCCATCGGCCAGATACTCCCGGTCGATCACGAGGGACAGCGCTTGACGGACCCGCCGGTCCGAGAACGGCGCCTTGCGAGTGTTCACCGCCAGGGCCGCGAGCCCGAGCGAAGGTCCGAGCACCACCTGAGTGCCAAACCGCCGGCGCAGGTCGCCGATCTGATCGGCGGGCAGATCGGCGAGGGAGTCGAGTTCTCCGGCGGCGTAGCGGCGCACGGCAGCCGCCAGGTCGGAGGTGGGCACGAAGTCGACCCGCCGGATCGCGATGGAGGCCGCGTCAGGATGATGCGGATTGACTTCCAGCCGGACCGCACCGCCCGGCACGTTCTCCGTGAGCCGATAGGCCCCGTTGGTGACGAGGTTGCCCGGCCGGGTAAAAGCCTCGCCGTAGCGCTCCACCGAGGCCCGATGCACCGGCACGGCGGTCTGATGGGTGAGCAGTTCGAGAATATAGGGTGTCGGCTGTTCGAGGGTGATCGTAAGCTCAAGGGGGCCTTCCATGGTGACGCCGAGGGCGTCCACCGGCTTTTCGCCGCGATTGACCGAAGCGGCGTTTCGGATGGGGAACAGGATCTCGGCGTATTTCGCCCCCGTGGCCGGGTCGAGGATCCGGTGCAGCGAGAACACGAAATCCGCTGCGGTGACCGGTTCGCCGTTCGACCAGCGTCCGTCAGGATTGAGGTCGAACCTGAGGGTCAGGCCGTCCTCTGAGACGCTCCAAGCCCGCGCGGCCCCCGGGATGATCGCGCCCAGATTGTCGTAGGTGAGGAGCCCATCGCAAAGGTCGCGCAGGATATGCGCTTCCGCCACCGTGGAGGAACGGTGTGGATCCAGGGTTTCGGGATCGGCATCGTTGCCGCGGCGGTACATCGGTTCCGCTGCCGCTGCCGGGCGCATGCTTGCGAGCGCGGCGGCGCCCGCAAGCCAGTCGCGCCGGCGCGGATGCATGATCAGGCGCCGGTCTCCGACACGAGGCCGGCCGCCTCGATGCCTGCGACCGCACAGATCTCGTCATTGTCTGAGGTATCGCCCGAGATGCCGACCGCGCCCAATAGACGGCCCTCGCCGGAACGGATGAGGACGCCGCCGGGCACCGGCACCAGGGCGGCGGGGCCGGCCAGATGGGTCACGGCCGCCACGAAGTAGGGCTGCGCCTCCGCGCGGGCATGGATCGCGCGGGAGCCGAGGCCCAATGCCAGCGCGCCGTTGGCCTTGCCGCAGGCGATCTCAGCCCGGCGCAGAGATGTACCATCCTCGACCGAGACGCATTTCAGCGCCCCGCGGGCGTCAAAGACGACGACGGCCAGCGGCTTCAGGCTGCGTTTCCTCGCCTCCCGAAGCGCCGTATCGACGATGGTGCGGGCGGCTTCGAGGGTCAGATCGATCATCGGTGTCCAGAACTTGCGTCTTTTTGAGCGGTGATCAAGACCTTATGGGTGGTGTTGCGGCGGGTCCACCGCCGGGTAGCACCGTATACGACCGCGTGTGCCAACAGGTCCGGTAAACGTGACGCGCACCGTCGTGTGCCGTCTGGCCGGATCACGCTGGGCGATCTGCCGGACCGCCCGTGATGCTCGCGAGGAACGCCTCGTAGGCGGCCGTGACGGCGCCAGGCCGCTCGAAATGCGGAAACGCCCCGGTCGGCAAAGTGTCGATCCGCCAGTTCGGACGACCAGCGACGCGCGTCTCGTACCGATAATCGACGAAGTCGCCGCGCTCGCCGTGGACCATCCAGACCGGCAGGCGCAGCCGCTCGTAGAGGCGCGTCGTGTCGGTGGGGAAGAGGTGGCCCGACACGAAGCAGAACGGTGCGTGCTCCGCCCCGGGCTGGTGCGCCGAGGCGTAGTCGTAATCGAGAAGGGACTCGTCGATCTCCTTCGAGCCGAAAGTCTTTTGCAGGAAGAAGCGCATGCTCGGCCGCGTCACCAGCGCATCGAACAACGGCCGGCCGAAAGGCGGCCGATCGAGGAGATTGAGCACCCAGTCGCGCCCGCGGTGACCATCCGGCGGTCCATCGCCGGAGAGCCGCCCGTCGAAGCCCGTGGGGCTGATGAGAGCGAGGCTGCGATAGGAGTCGGACCGTTCCAGGCTCGCCCGCGCCAGGAAGGAGGCGGACAGGGACAAGGCCATGGCGTCAACCGGGATGCCCCCGTGGCGATGTCGGACCTCCGCCACGATGGCGTGGATCGCCTCCACCATGAGCCGCGGTGTGTAGCGGCGGCGCGACCGTTCGGAGAAACCGAAGCCGGGGAGGTCGAGGGCGTAGACCGGCCGCGTCGTCCGGAAATGCAGGTAGAGCGGCCGGACTTCGTACGCGTTCGCGGCGGCGTTGATCGAGTGGATCAGCAGGAGCGGCACGCCCTCGGCGTCCGTCGACGCGTAGAACGAGAGATCCCCGGCGCGCCGGGTCGCGATCGTTTCGCGATGGCCCGGCAGCGCCGGCGGAAGGGGCATCCGATGATCGACGCCGAGCCGGCTCCACGCGAACAGGCCAGTAGCCGACCCGGCAAGCGTCAGGGCAGCCACAGCCGCGGAGCGGCCGGTGCGTCGCCGGGGCTGAAGGCTCATCGGGCACCTCATATCGGGCACGCCGGGTCGGGCGTCGGGCGACAACGCCGCTGGACGCAGGAAGTGCCGGGCCGACGCTTCGCGATCGCCCGTGCCGTGATGCCCTACGAGGCGTGTCCGGCGAAGCTACCGGATCCACCGGCGCTGACCGAGGGTACCCGCGCCGCCGGCCGGGTCGGGGCATCGCCGCGGCCTGCCGCCTCGCGCAGGAAGTCGACGGTCGGCGCATCGTTGCGCCAGCCTTGCACACGCTGGGACACCAAGAGATCGCGCTCGCGCCGATCATAATTGGCGTAGGCGGCTGCCACGAACGCGGCGCGGCTCATCGTGCGGGCCGGCCCGGAACGCCGGGTCTCTGCTTTGAAGAACATGGCGCTGCCGGGAATACCGTAATGCTGCGCGATCTCTGGGTAGACCGGCCAGCTCCCCTGACCGCCCAGATCGTCGGGCAGGAAGGCATCGAGATCGCATTCCTCGAACAAGATGCCGGCCTTGGTCAGCAAGCCCCGGGCTAGATCGGACACGACGAACAGTTTCGTGTGGTTGATCGAGTGCATGAAGCACCCGCGCCGCGCCCAGCGGGTCAGATGGGTGTCGAGGTCATAATCCGCTTGCCGGCCCAGACTCCGCAGGTAAGCCACCGATTCATCCCACAGATCGAAGTAGCCGAGGCGCTCGAACACCGGCTCGGCGAACAGACGCAGGGCCTGCGCCTGCGAGAAGCCGGCGAGGTAGGCGTAGAGCGTGATCGCCGAATGCGAATGCCCCATCGGGCCGGAGATTAGGCCGTTCAGCGTGACGGAATCCTGCACGCCGACATGGACTAGGTCCGGGTGGTAGGCGCCGAACACGATCGTCGGGATCAGCCGCACCTTCGGATGGGTCCGCAGCGTGTCGATCGTGCCACCGCCCATGAAGCGCGGCAGATAGATGCTGGAGAAGACGTGGTCGTACCCGTCCGCATGCGCCATCAGGTCGGCGAGCCGCGGAAAACGCCGTGCCGCCGTGAAGGCCGACACGAAATCGACCTGCGCATCGGGAAGCAGATAGCGCATCGTCTTCGCGATTGCGCCGGCTTGGCACACGCCGATGACGAGGACTCGCGGCGATCCGGTCCGTTTCTTCCCGAATTGCGCGAGGCGGTGCCGCGCGCGCCAGAGGCTATCGACGGTCAACATGCCGCTTCTCTCGCATGTCCGTACGCCGCGGGCAAACCGCAGCCCTCGGTTGAGATGCCTTGGCGAAGCCTCGGCGTTCTAATCCTTCGGCGGACGCCGCGAAATGGCAGACCCGCGGCGCTGTTGAGGTCCACTGCTGGCCTGCATGGCGTGGCTCGCTCAAGCCGGACCATGACGCAAGGAGAACAGGCATGGCCCCGACGCAACCTTCGGATGCGATCCCGGAAATCGAGCGCGCAACGCTGCGCTGCGTGACCTGTTGCATCCTGCCGTTCCTGATGCTCGCCTATTTCGTGGAGCTCGTGGACCGGGTGAATGCCGGCTTCGCGGCCTTGCAGATGAACCACGATCTCGGGCTCTCGGCCGAACAGTTCGGGCTGGGCGCTAGCCTGTTCTACGTGTCGTACGTGTTGTGCGAGGTTCCGAGCAACCTCGCCATGGAACGGTTCGGCGCCTGGATCATGATCACATGGGGATTGGTTTCGGCCCTCATGGCTCTCGCGGTGCGGCCGGCATCGCGCACATCGATGCCATAGGGAATATCGGTGATTTCATCGGGACCGAGTTGCTCGGTTTCATCGAGGACGGGACCGGCAGCTATCCGCTGGGGCTGCTCCATTTGGTCGACCTTTCGGAGATGGAGTACCTCCTCGTGCTCGGTCTCGGCTGCGGGCGGAAGCAGTCGGTCCAGGTCACTCGGGCATGATCGGACGTGCTGCATCCGTCAAGGGAACACAGGCGGAAATGGAATATCGAACGACCGCACTTAATAGCGCATCGAAAAAGGACCCGGTGAGGAACGTACTCATTGGAGCCGTTAGGCTCGCCGTTAAGTCGTGAGAAAGAGAAAATTCTGACCACTGCTGCTGAAAATCTTGTTCAGGCAGTGTCTTTAGGACGCATCACATCGTTGACATGCATGTGATGAGGCGTAACAATTCGAACTTGGAGCATGAAGCTCTAGGATGTGGTGCCCGCGGACATGATGGCCGCTGGGTTGCAGATGGTCGAGGCATCAATGCTCGTCTGCCCAATAGTCCTGCAACGATAGCGGCATCGCTCCGGTTAAGCCATCGGCTGGCCGCTTGCCGTGAAGCCAAACAAGTATCGACGCCTGTAAAAGGAGGCGAGCCCGTGTTCGGCGCGCGGATGCGAAAAAGAAATCTGTCGTTTTGCAAGACCGAGGGTGGAAATACCTCGTACACACATAACTTTCCAGCTCTGTGACTCAGCGACAAGCAACAAATTAGTTTCATGCGGGGAGGTTGCAGGTTTCCAATCAGCTCTGCGGGTGGGAGAATAAAACATGGATTACGTTCCGTCGATGGCCGCGGTCGCAGCAGCCATGCAGAAAGCTCAGCAGGACGATGCGGCCGCGCTGGCAAAATCGAAAGCCGTTGCGCAGGTTCAGCCCGCGGCGCTCGATCCGCGGCCGACCTACACGCTGGCGCCGGGTACCGCCGACGCGATGCTGTCGCTGGCAAACGTGAAGACGCAAGCGATCAGCACAGCTGAGTTCGAGAGCCGATACATGCACGCATCCCAGATCACGGAGGCGGCGGCGGCCGTCGTGACGGCTCCTGTCGTTGCGCCAGAACCCGTCAAGGCGGTCAGTGCGTCGAACCGGAACTGGATCGAGGATGTTCGCCTCGAACACATTCCAACCAGAAAGGTCGGGGCCGACATGATCGTGCAATACGATAATCCGCGGGTAATGGCGGCGTGGAATGCGGCTTTTCCGGATGTGCCAGACCGGAAGTTTCGCGGCCTCACAATGGCGGACACGAACGTCAAGCCCGACAAGACAAGAGCATCAAATGAAATAGGTCCGGCGATCGCAGAAAAGAATATCTATCTGCTTTGCGATACGGAAAATTACAAAGCCTTCACCGAGACTCACCCGGAGGCGCACATCAATTGGATTCCCGTGGAGAATGAGGAGATCGTGCTGTTCTGGCCGAACGATCGCGTCCGGGACGAGGGGAACGCATCGAGTGTCCCGGCTCACCGCTCGTCGGAGGCTGAAGAGGATTGATCGACGCGGCCTCAAAGTGCCGGAAGGATTTCTCGGACGTGTCGGGCGAACGCGCGGGCCAGCGGCGAGTCATGACGCTCCTCGATCCGGATCGTTATGCCGATCCGCGTGAGCGGCGGTAAACCGCTGGCGGCTGTCAGGATTCGCAAATCGGCTGGGACGGCGAAACGAGTCGGGACCGCGACAGCTTGGCCGGAGCGTACCACGGCTAGAAGTCCGGACAGGCTGCCGCTCGCGTAGGCGATGCTGTAGCAGCGTCCGGCGCGGTCGAGAGCGGCGACGGCGGCCCGGTGGTCGAGGGTATCGGGATCGCCCAGTGCCAACGTGATGGGATCGGTCCAGAGACCGGATTGGTCGCGCGGCACCGCCCAGACGAGGTCCTCTCGTCTCAGGATTGCTCGGTCGGCTGCGAGCGGGACCGACACGAGGGCGAGGTCGAGGCCGCCGCGATCGAACTGCGCCTGGAGCCGGGGCGTCGATCCGCAGATCACCTCGATCGCCGCCGCCGGGTGGTGTTGTGCGAAGCCGCGCAGCAGGGTCGACAGGAAGGCCTGCGCGTAATCGTCTGGGCAGCCGAAGCGCAGAGTCCCGCTCAAGCTCCCGCCGGAGAATTCGGCCAGGGCTCCGTCATGCGAGGACAGGATGCGACGGGCGTGGATCAGAAAGCGCTCGCCCTGCACGGTCGGCACGACGCCGCGGCCGGTCCGCGTCAGAAGCGAGTGACCGACGAGATCCTCCAGCCGCTTCATCTGGATGCTGAGCGCGACCTGGCTCCGGCCGATTTGGCTCGCCGCTCGGCTGAGCGCGCCCGTCTTGGCCACGCTGGCGAAGCTGCGAAGGAGGTCCATGTCGAGGCTGCGTACCATCAGCGCCGCTGAATGCTCCCGTCAAAACTATAAGCTGCCCGGCAATCCACGACTCCCCTAACATGGCCGGCAGCGAGAAGGAGCGGCCATGACGCGGAACGACGATCCGGATTTCTGGGCACGGGCGCGCCGGCACCTGATCCGCTACGGCGGAGCCTTCGCGCCGCTGATCATCGAGCGCGCGGAGGGCAGCTTCGTCTACGACGCCGACGGGCGGAAGATCCTCGATTTTACCTCCGGCCAGATGAGCGCGATCCTGGGTCATGGCCATCCCGAGATCGCCGCCGTGGTGGCGGACCACGTCGGCCGGCTCGACCATCTGTTCAGCGGGATGCTGACCCGGCCGGTGGTCGACCTCGCCACCGAATTGGCCCGGATCGCGCCCGGTGAACTCGAACGGGCCCTGTTGCTGACCACCGGGGCCGAGGCCAACGAGGCCGCCCTCCGCATGGCCAAGCTTGCCACGGGCGGCTGGGAGGTGGTGAGCTTTGCCCAGTCCTGGCACGGGATGACCGCGGGGGCGGCCTCGGCGACCTACAGCGCCGGTCGGAAAGGCTACGGGCCGGCCCCGACCGGCTCGTTCGCGATCCCGGCGCCGAACGCCTATCGCCCCGCCTTCGAGAAGGACGGCGCGCCCGACTGGCGGGCTGAGCTGGATTACGCGTTCGCGCTGATCGATCGGCAATCGACCGGTAATCTCGCAGCCTTTCTCGCAGAGCCGATCCTGAGTTCAGGCGGCATCATCGACCTGCCGCCGGGCTACCTCGCCGCGCTGAAGGGCAAATGCACCGAGCGCGGCATGCTGCTGATCCTTGACGAGGCCCAGACGGGGATCGGTCGCACGGGCCTGATGTTCGCCTGCGAACGCGACCGTGTGGTGCCCGATATCCTGACGCTTTCGAAGACCCTCGGCGCCGGTCTACCGCTCGCGGCCGTCCTGACCACGCCGGCGATCGAGGATCTCTGCCACGCGCGCGGGTTCCTGTTCTACACCACGCACGTTTCCGACCCGCTCCCGGCGGCGGTCGGCCTGAAGGTGCTGGAGATCGTCGCACGCGACGGACTGGTTGGGCGGGCCGAAGAGGCTGGCGCCCGGCTCGCCACGCGGTTGCGCGCCCTCCAGCAACGCTTCGCCTGCATCGGCCACGTGCGCGGTCGCGGATTGCTTCAGGGCGTCGAGATCGTGGCCGACCGGGCGACGAAGGTTCCGGCACCGGAACTCGGTGACGCCATCACCCGGCGCTGCCTGGAATTCGGTCTCAGCATGAATATCGTTCAATTGCCGGGCATGGGCGGCGTGTTCCGCATCGCACCGCCGCTTACCGCCACAGACGCGGAGATCGACCTGGGCGTCGACATTCTCGAGCGCGCGCTGGAATCCTGCACGTAGCCAGCGCTCACGCCGCCTCGATCTCGCTGCTGACCACCAGCCATTCCTCCTCGGCGGCGGCCAGTGCGCTGGCCGCGTCCGCGCGCATCTTGGCGATCTCGCCGGCCTTCGCGGCATTCTCCCGGAAGGCGGAACCATCCTCCAGGGCAGCATCGATCTTCTGAATGGCGCCGGTCAACTTCGCCATGCGCGCCTCGATGGCTTCGAGCCGCTTGCGCAGGGGCGCCAGTGCGGCGCGGCGCTCGACCCCCGCCCGGCGCGCTTCGGCCTTCTGGCCGCCGGCGGGTTCCGCCTCCCGCTCGTCGTCCCGGTCCGGACCGGCCAGAACGAGGCGGCGGTAATCGTCCATGTCGCCGTCGAAGGTCTTCACGGTGCCGTCCGCCACCAGCCACAGCCGATCTGCGCAGGCCTCCACGAGGAAGCGGTCGTGCGAGACCAGGATGACGGCCCCCTCGTAGTCGTTGATGGCCTCAACCAGCGCCTGCCGGCTCTCGATATCGAGGTGGTTGGTGGGCTCGTCGAGGATCAGCAGATGCGGTCCGTGGAAGGCCGCCAACCCCATCAGCAGCCGCGCCTTCTCGCCACCCGAAAGCTTCTCGACCGGCGTGTCGGCTTTGTTGGCGCCGAAGCCGAGCCGGGCGGTCGCGGAGCGAACCTTCGCCTCGGGTACGTCGGGCATCAGGGTGCGGACATGCGCATAGGCGCTCTCGGAGGGGCGCAGCTCGTCGAGCTGGTGCTGGGCGAAGTAGGCGACCTCCATCTTGGAGGAGCGCTTCACCTCGCCGGCGACCGGCCCGAGACGTCCACCGATCAGCTTGCAGAATGTCGATTTGCCATTGCCGTTGGCACCGAGCAGCGCAACCCGGTCGTCCGGGGCGAGGCTGAGATCGAGGCCCGTCAGCACGATCCGGTCGCCGTAGCCAGCCTTCACCCGCTCCATCGCAACGATCGGCGGCGACAGCGGCTTCTCGGGGCTCGGCAGGTGGATCACCGGCACGTCGTCGTCGAGCAGAGCCGCGATCGGCTCCATCTTGGCGAGGCGCTTCATCCGCGACTGCGCTTGGCGCGCCTTCGTGGCTTTGGCCTTGAACCGGTCGATGAAGCTCTGCAGATGCGCCCGCTCGACATCCTGCTTGGCCTTCGCCTTGGCCTGGAGCACGCGCTTCTCGGAGAGCTGCTTGGCGAAGCTCGTATAGCCGCCTCGGTAGATCGTCAGTTTACCCCGGTCGAGATGCAGGATGTGGTCGACGCTGGTGTCGAGCAGATCCCTGTCGTGGCTGATGATGATTGCGGTGCGCGGGTAGCGCTCGAGGTAGTCGTAGAGCCACAGCGTGCCCTCGATATCGAGGTAGTTGGTCGGCTCGTCGAGGAGGAGCAGGTCCGGCTCGGAGAACAGCACGGCGGCCAGCGCCACCCGCATCCGCCAGCCGCCCGAGAAATCCGAGCAGGGCCGGGTCTGCGCGGCGGCATCGAACCCGAGGCCATGCAGGATCGCGGCGGCGCGGGCCGGCGCCGAGTGGGCGCCGATATCGACGAGCCGCGTCTCGATCTCGGCGCGGCGGAGACCATCGGCCGTTTCGGCCTCCGCCATCAGCCGGGCGCGCTCAGTGTCGGCGGCGAGCACCACTGCGTGCAACGTCTCCGGGCCGGCTGGGGCCTCCTGGGCGACCGCACCGATCCGCATGCCCCTGGGCAACGAGACCGACTTCGCGTCCACCGGCAGCTCGCCCAAGATTGCCTTGAACAGCGTGGTCTTGCCAGCGCCATTGCGCCCCACGAGGCCGACGCGCGCGCCCTCCGGGATCGTGAAGCTCGCAGAATCGAGGATCAGGCGGTCGCCGAAGCGGTATGTGAGGTCGTTGACGCGCAGCATGGCGGCGTTCTGGCTGTCCGCAGGCGGAGAGGCAAGCTCCCGCCCCCAGCCGATCCGGGCGCCGCGCCGCAGACGGTCTGGAAAATGACCCGATCGCTGAAAGCTGCTTCGCGGGGCAGCCCTTTAACGGAATCGCATCATTCCCGAAGCAAGGTCTTTCATTGAGCCGGTTTTACAATTCAGAGCCTGTCGCAGGTATGGTGTCGGACATAGCAGCAGACCGCAGCGCCATCGCATGCTTTGGTTGGTCCTGCCCTGATCAGACCGATTCGGGCTTGGCCCGGGATTGAAAGGAATCAAGTCTTGCGTCGGACTCTGATCCTGACCGACGATTTGGGCCGCGGCGAACGACTGGCGCGCAATCTCGGCGCCGATGCGGGCGTTTCGCTGCATGACCTGTACGGCGATGACGCACCGCCTGCGGGATCGGGTCTGATCATCAGCGACGTCAGCGCGCTGACCTCCGAGTCCGTTCGTCGCCTGCGCCAAGCCCTCGTGGTCGCGCGCAGCCCCGATGCGCCGTTCCTGGCGCTTATACACGGCAATCTCGGTCGCGGCGAGATCCAGGCTACCGCTCTGGGTGCCACCCGGGTTCTGCCGGCCTCCGCGGCGCATGCCCTGCTGCTGAACACCGTCACCGGCCTGACGCTTGGCGGCGCGGCGCAAACGCCGAAGCGTAGCGATCTGAATGATCAGGCCGCGGCAGCCCGGGAGGTCTTCGCAAGCATCTTCCGCGCCGACGGACCGCCGAGCGCGGCGACAGTCGAATCCGGCGCCGCTCTGGTCAATCAGGCGATCCGCGAGACCAAGATCCGGGACTGGCTGGCGGTGGTCGCGAGCTTCGACGACAACACGCATCGGCATTGCCTGAGTGTGGCCGGACTCGCTGCGGAATTCGCGCGGACGCTGGGCCTCAACGAATCCGATTCGCGCCATCTGGTCAAAGGCGCGCTGCTCCACGACATCGGTAAGGCAAAGATCCCGCGCGCCATCCTGAACAAGCCGGCGCCGCTGACGCCGGAGGAGCGGCGGGAAATGGATCGCCACCCCGCCATCGGCCATGCGATGCTGGTGAACGGGCATTATGATCCCCTGACCCTGGCGGTCGTCCGCTCGCATCACGAGTACCTCGATGGTTCGGGTTACCCGGATGGCCTGCGCGGCGAGGAGATCCCGGACCTCGTGCGTCTGATCACGATCGCCGACATCTTCGCGGCGCTGATCGAGGCGCGGCCCTACAAGGCTCCGAAACCGGCCCGGGAGGCCTATGCGATCCTCAAGTCCATGGGGGCGAAGCTCGACGGCGACCTCGTGCGCGCCTTCGCGGCCGTCGCCAGCGCATGCGACGTGCCGCAGCGCGCCTCGGCCTGACCGCCGAAGGCACGACAGCGCGGCCTCAGGCCAGCTCCCAGGCTGCCTGGTCCCGCATCAGCGCCGCCACGAGGGCGTGATTCAGCTCATGCCCGGTGTGGAAGGCGGTGACCTTTCCCTCGACCCAATGGCCGGTCAGAGCGAGGTCGCCGACGAGGTCGAGCACGCGATGGCGCACGGGTTCGTCCGGGACGCGTAAGCCGCCGAGCACCCGATCGCGTATCAGGAGCGCGGCGGAGCTGGGTGAAACGCCCTGCAGGAAATCCCGGCCCGTGACGTAGCCGAAGGCCCGCCCAGCCATGGCGCGCACATATCGACCGAAACTCCGCGACGGTGCGATCTCCCGCTCGAACGTCTCAGGCGTGATCGCGCCGGACCAGTCGAGGGGCCCGATATGCGCCAGCTCGATATGTCCCGTGACGTGGAGGCCGGTACCGGGTTCGATCCGGATATGCCGCCTCCCATTCCTGACCGACACGGCGCGCAGCACCCGAATTGGACGGCAGCCCTGTGGCTGCTCTCTTCGCCCCGCCGCACGGATCGCTTCGCACCAGGGCGTGGCGCTGCCGTCGAAGATCGGCAACTCGTCGGCGTCGATTTCAACCAGCGCATTGTCGATCTGGAGGGCACTCAGCGACGCCAGGAGGTGCTCGATCGTCCGGACAAGAATCCCCTTGCGCCGGAGGGCCGAGGACAGGGGCTGCGATTCGCGGTACTGCCAGAGGGCCGGCACGTCGATGGCGCGGCCATCGTTCAGCCGGCGACGGAAGACGATGCCGTGACCTGCCGGAGCCGGACAAACCCGGACCGTGGCGTGTCGACCGGAATGGAGGCTCCGCCCGGATCGCTCGAATGGTAGCGCCAGTGTGGCTTGAAACCGGGTCGCCTGGTTGTGCGGAGCGGACGAAGTCGCGCCAGGATTGAGACGTGTGATCGACAAGGCACGAGCATCGGTACCGCCCGCTGCGGCGGCTTCGGCATGTAGCTCAGTTATCCTGATCCACGCTAATAAACTCCTGTTCACCCGAGGTTGGCTTGACCGGCCAGCCCGTGACGGTCACGATCACCTCCGCCCGAGGGCTGAACGCCGTTGCGGCGGTGCCCGGGCTGCCTTCGTCCCCAGATCTGCGGCCGGCACCCGTTCGGGCAGGAATGAAGGCCGGACTGGCGTTGAGGGAACCGGATTGATGGCGCGGCTGGGGACGATACCCTTCTTCAAGGATCCGGGAATCGAGCTCAGCGCGTATGAGTCCCGCTGCCACTGGCGCCGCTTCGACGAGAACGAAGTGCTGGTCGACTTCGACGACATCTCGACCGACGTCTATTTCATCGCCTCCGGCGAGGTCCGGATCCTCAATCGGACCCAATCCGGAAAAGAGGTGATCCTCGGCGAGATGCGGGGCGGCGCGTTCTTCGGCGAGTTGGCCGCCATCGACGGGATCGGCCGTTCCGCCAACGTGACGGCGCTGACCCGCGGCGAGGTCTGCGTGGTGCCGGCTTCGGTGTTCCGGCAGATGGTGTTCGCTTCGGAGGCCATCGCCGACCGTCTCTTCCGTCTCCTGGCCAAGCGCGTGCGCGAACTCAACACCCGGCTCATGGAACACGCGCTGCTCGACCTGAAGCATCGCCTCTACGCCGAACTGCTGCGCCTTTCGGTGCCCCGGTCGGGCACCTCGGGCGAGCGGGTCGTCTCGCCACCGCCCTACCATCATGTGCTCGCGGCGCGGATCGGCTGCCGGCGTGAGCAGGTCACCCGGGAATTCACCGCGATGGCCGCCGAGGGCTTGGTCGATAGGACCCGCGGCGCGCTCGTCCTGCGAAGGCCCGATCTACTGGAAGCGCGCGTGGCCGAGGCGCTGCGCGAGGATTCCTGATCTCTTGTCGAGCCCACCGCCGCGATTGATCCTGGACGGCCTGACCAAGAATTTCGGCACCTACCGGGCAGTCGATGACGTAACGCTCGCGCTGAAACCCGGGGAATTCTTTTGCCTGCTCGGGCCATCCGGCTGCGGCAAGAGCACCCTCCTGCGCCTCATCGCGGGTTTCGAGCGGCCGAGTGCCGGCCGGATCCAGCTGGGCGACCAAGATCTCTCCGGGCTGCCACCGCATCGGCGCCCGGTGAACATGATGTTCCAGTCCTACGCGCTGTTCCCGCATATGAGCGTGGCGGACAATATTGCCTACGGCCTCAAGGGAATCGGTAAGGCCGCCATCGCCGCGCAGGTGGCGGATCTCCTGCGCCTCGTGCGCCTCGAAGGCCTCGGCGGACGCCGTCCCGAGACGCTCTCGGGCGGCCAACGGCAGCGTGTTGCCCTGGCTCGGGCGCTCGCGAGAGAACCGAAGCTGCTGCTCCTCGACGAGCCCCTCGGCGCCCTCGATCGGGGCCTGCGCGAGGAAACGCAAGGCGAGTTGCGCGCCGTGCAGCGCCGCCTCGGGACCGCCTTCGTGGTCGTGACCCACGATCCCGAAGAGGCGATGATGCTGGCTGATCGGATCGGCGTCATGGAGGCTGGACGACTGGTCCAGATCGGGCCGCCGACCGAGCTCTATAGGAGGCCGGCCAACCGCTACGTCGCAGGCCTCCTGGGCGATGTGAATCTGATACCGGGGCGCCTCGGCCCGCACGAACCCGGGGAGGGCCGGACCGTCGAGACCGCGCAAGGTCCAGTCCGGGGGATCGTCGCACCATCGCTGGCCGAGGGTGCCGCGGTGGTTGTGGCGGTGCGCCCGGAGGATCTCGTGCTCAGTGTTGAGGGCTTGCCGGTCACGGTCACGGAGACGACCTTCCTGGGCGATCGCCTGCGCTCCACCTTGCGCCTGCCGGACGGATCGACCCTGCGGGCAAGTACGCGCCCGACCGACGCAGCTATACCGTCAGGGGCGGAAACCCGCGTCGGCTTCGCAGCCGAGGCGGCGGTGATTCTGCCGGCATGAGCGGATTGCGGCGCCCTGTGTTCGATCGGCTGCTCCGCCTGCCGCCCTTCCTGTGGCTGACCGTCTTCTTCCTTCTGCCCTTCGCGATCACGCTCAAGATCAGCCTCTCGGAGCCGGCGACCGCCATACCGCCCTACCTGCCGGTCCTTGACTGGCACGGGGGCCTCGACGGCTGGTCGAGCTTCCTCGAAGCCCTGAACCTCGACAATTATGCCACCCTCTACGCCGACCCGTTCTACCGCGACGCCGCCCTCGGCTCCCTGGGCTATGCGGCGCTCGCAAGCGCCATCCTCGTGGCGACCGGCACGCCGCTGGCCTACGCGTTGGCGCGGGCGCCGTCGCGGTGGCAGCCCTTGCTGGTTGCACTCGTGGTCGTCCCGTTCTGGACGAGCTTCCTGATCCGCGTCTACGCCTGGATCGCGATCCTGAAGCCCGAGGGGCTTCTCAACCTCGTCCTGCTCCGGCTCGGACTGATCGGGACGCCCCTGACAATCCTGAACACCGACGCGGCGGTGATCATCGGCCTCGTCTACGCCTATCTGCCCTTTATGGTGCTGCCGCTCTACGCGGTGATGAACCGCCTCGATCCCACCCTGTGGGATGCCGCCGCGGATCTCGGCGCCTCGCCGGCGCGGGTGTTCTGGAGCGTGACGCTGCCACTCAGCCTGCCGGGTATCGTGGCCGGTGCCGGCCTGTGCTTCATCCCCATGGTGGGCGAGTTCATCATCCCGGATCTGCTCGGCAGTTCGGAGACCCTGATGCTCGGCCGTGTGCTGTGGACCGAGTTCTTTTCGAATCGGGATTGGCCGCTGGCCTCCGCGGTCGCCGTCCTGATCCTCGCCATCGTGATCGTCCCGGTCGTGCTGTTCCGCGACAGCCTGCAGGCAGGCGAGGAGGGTCCGTGACCTGGGTGACGCGCACCGCCTTGGTGGCCGGGCTCATCTTCCTCTACGCGCCGATCCTGGTGTTGATCGGCTATTCATTCAACGCCTCGCCGCTGGTCACCGTATGGGGCGGATTCTCGACCCGCTGGTACGCTGAACTGCTGTCCGACGCGCCGCTGCTCGCCTCGGCCTGGGTCTCGCTGAAGGTCGCGCTTCTGGCGAGCTTGATCGCGACGCTGCTCGGAACGCTGGCCGCGCTGGTGCTGGAAAGGCAGCGCCGTTTCCGGGGCAGGGCTCTCTTCACCGGCCTCGTCCTCGGTCCGATCGTGATGCCGGAGGTGATGATCGGCCTGTCGCTCCTGCTTATGTACATCGGCATCGGGCTCGACCGCAGCCTGCTTACCATCGTGATCGCGCACGCCACCTTCTGCACCGGGTTCGTGGCCGTGGTGGTGGCGGCGCGGTTGCGCGGCCTCGACCGATCACTGGAGGAGGCCGCCGCCGACCTCGGCGCTGGGCCGATACGTGTGCTGATGACCATCACCCTGCCGCTGCTCGCACCGGCCCTGGCGGCCGGAGCGCTCCTCGCCTTCACCCTGTCGCTCGACGACCTAGTCATCGCGAGCTTCGTCTCGGGTCCAGGTTCGACGACGCTGCCGATGCGCCTCTACAGCCGCGTCCGGCTCGGCGTGAACCCGGAGATCAACGCGGCCTCGACGATGCTCGTTGGCCTTGTGAGCGCGGCGGTTCTGATCACGTCTTGGCTGACGGCGCGACAGGAAAACCGCTGACGCCGCGCTTCCACACGATCCATGGCTCCAGGCCCACTCACGACCGGGGCGTGTGTAGAGGCTGATCGCCACCGCAACGCCGACCGCGACGATGATGAGCGCGATGCTCATCGCTGATGTCCGGGCTTGCGATTCCCGATGCCTGCCTAATCGATCAGCGCCATAGCCGCCGAGGTGGCGGGAACGCACAAGATCAGCCGAACGCGAGGCGGCGGGAGCCGAAAGACGAATGCTCGAGCCGGCTCAGACAAAAAGGGGCGATGAAGGTCTCAATAGATGGCAGATCGGCGCGTCGACGCAGACTTTGTATCTGCGTCACAATCCGAAAAGTGCCCCATACTCCGGGATTGAGCAGTGTTCGTTAGCTGTCAGTCACAGCGCGCTGGCAGCATCAATTACCAAATTGTGCGCTGACGCACACGGCTACGGTTCGGCCGAGCTTATGGATATGAGACCCGTTTCCGACACGGTAGATGGTGAGGCACTCCACCCATGGCCCGCACGCTGACCCTGCTTACCCTGATTGCTTGTCTCGTCGCCCCGGTCGCCGAAGCCCGGCCGGCACGGGGACCGGCCAAGTCTCCGCCCAACGCCGCCCTTAAAACGCGCGACACTGCGCTCCGCGACTTCGACGCCCGCATGAGCCGGCTGGATGGGTTGATGGGCGTGCCAATGACCCATGCGGTTCGGTCGCGCTCCGCTGAGGCGGGCCGTTAGCGGCTCGCTCCCAACCCGCCCGCCTCCTCGATGAACCGCGCCACAAAGTCGGCGCCGGCTCCTTCGCGGAGGGACGCGAACACGTAGGGCCGCGTTCCGCGCATCCGCTGCGTGTCGGCCTCCATGACCGACAGGTCCGCTCCGACCAATGGCGCCAGGTCGGTCTTGTTGACGATCAGCAGGTCCGACCGCGTGATGCCGGGACCGCCCTTGCGCGGGATCTTCTCGCCGCCGGCGACGTCGATCACATAGAGGGTGATATCGGCGAGTTCCGGCGAGAAGGTTGCGGCAAGGTTGTCGCCGCCGGATTCGATCAGGACCAGATCGAGCTTCGGAAAGCGTCGGCTCATCTCGGCCACTGCGGCGAGATTGATGGAGGCGTCCTCGCGGATCGCCGTGTGCGGACAACCGCCGGTCTCGACGCCGAGGATGCGTTCCTCCGGTAGCGCGCCCGCTACGGTGAGGATCCGCGCATCCTCCTTGGTATAGATGTCATTGGTGATCGCGCAGATCTCGTAGCGGTCTCGGAAGCGCTTGCAGAGCTGCTCCATCAAGGCGGTTTTACCGGATCCGACAGGACCGCCGATTCCGACGCGAAGTGGTCCGTTCGATGGGGTCATGCTGCGCGCTCAGGATCGGAAGATACGAGAATACTGGGTCTCGTGGCGGAAGGAGCCGAGATCGAGGCGGATCGTCGCCGCGCCGAGGGCATCGAGATCCGCGTCCTTGGCCTCGGTCGCCAATGCGGCAAGACGTGGAGCAAGGGCTGCGATGATTCGTGTGCCAGCCGTCTGACCGACCGGTGCCGCCCGTAGAGCCGCCGAGACGAGGTTCTGCATGAAGGCGAGCCCATAGGCGGCGAGCGTCGGCTCGGGTGCCAAGCCGTGCGCTCCAGCGGAAGCGCCGACCGTTACGGGATAGGCGACCGGGCCCGACAGATGAGAGGCCACGGCCCACAGGGATGGGCAGGGCCACGCCGCGACGGTCGCGTCCAGGAAGCTGCGGCCCTGCTGACTCGTCTCCAGATGCAATTCACGTGACGGGGCCAAAGCCAAGGCGAGATCGTTGAGCGCGGCCAGTGCGGCACCATCCTCAGCCTGCGCGGCCCGATGGGCATGGTGGGCCAGGATGAGGTCGTTGCGCAGCGACCCGTACGCGGAGACATCCAACAGCCAGTCCAAGAGGCTCGCCTCGTCGCGGATGTCGCCGGCTTCGGCGGCCCACTCCAGGCCGTGCGAGTATGCATAGGCGCCGACCGGATAGCCCGGCGACAGCCAAGCCATCAATCGGAGCGCGTCCGGGATCTCAGCCGGCGGCATGGGGATGGTCGTGGTGGCCATGCTCGTGACTGCTCGCGTAGGCGCCGCCTTCGGGTTGAAACGGCCGCTCCACGTGGACCGCTGTTCCGCCGAGCCCCCTAACCATCGCGGCGAGAACGTGATCGTCAGCGATCCAGATTGCGTCCGTGCCGATCTCAGCCGGAATGTGCCGGTTGCCGATGTGCCAGATGAGGCGCTTGAGGGCCAGATCGTTCGGCGCCCGAATCTCGAGAAGGCGCTCCGCGGCCGCTTCGACCCAGACCAAGCGGCCATCGTCGAGAACGAGGGCGTCGCCGTCTTCCAGCACGGCGGGTGCGGGCAAATCGAGCAGGAAGCCGAGGCCGCCGATGCCCCGCATGGCAATACGCCTCCGATGGCGGTCGCCATGGTCGAGGACGACCCGGTCGATGATCTCGCCGCCCGAGAGGGTATCGCGGCGGAGAATGCGGGTGGCGCGGATCATCGCGCCAGGGAACTCAGCGCACGCGGAATGAAATCCAAGGTTAGCACCTCATCGGTCAGGTTCGGCACATCGCGTTCGTCGAATGAATTTTCACGCAGCCACTGAGCCTGTTCCTCAACCCAGCCGCTCAGGTCGGCCTTAATCATTCCAGGCCTCCAGTTACTTTGCCCGTTGGGACTTCAAAACAGGAAGTAGCGCTGCGCCATCGGCAATACCTCGGCGGGCTCGCAGACCAGCAATTCTCCGTCGGCACGAACATCGTAGGTCTCGGGATCGACCTCGATCACCGGTGTGGCATCGTTCAGCACCATGCTGGCCTTGGAGATGCCGCCCCGGACGTTCTCGACCGCGACCAGCTCCTTCTGGACGCCAAGGCGCTCCCGCAGACCGTCCGCGATGGCGGCGCCGGACACGAAGGTGAGGGCGGTGGCGAAGGGCGCCCGGCCATAGGCCCCGAACATCGGGCGGTAATGCACCGGCTGGGGGGTCGGAATCGAGGCGTTGGGATCGCCCATCGGCGCCGCCGCGATGCTGCCGCCCTTGAGGATGAGATCGGGCTTCACCCCGAAGAACGCCGGGGTCCACAGGACCAGATCGGCGAGCTTACCCGGTTCGACCGAGCCGATGTGCTTGGAGATCCCGTGCGCGATGGCGGGATTGATCGTGTACTTCGCGATGTAGCGGCGGGCGCGCAGGTTGTCGGTCCCCGAGCTGTCGCCGGCGAGGGCGCCTCGCTGCCGTTTCATCTTGTCGGCGGTCTGCCATGTGCGAATGATGACCTCGCCGACCCGGCCCATGGCCTGGCTGTCCGAAGACATCATCGAGAGGGCGCCGAGATCGTGCAGGATGTCCTCGGCAGCGATGGTCTCGCGCCGGATCCGGCTCTCCGCGAACGCAAGGTCTTCGGGGATCGATGGGTCGAGGTGGTGGCACACCATCAGCATATCGAGATGCTCGTCGATGGTGTTGCGCGTGTAGGGCCGTGTCGGGTTGGTCGAGGAAGGCAGCACGTTGGGCAGCCCGGCCACCTTGATGATGTCGGGTGCGTGGCCGCCGCCCGCGCCCTCGGTGTGGAAGGCATGGATGGTCCGGCCCTTGAAGGCCGCGATCGTGTCCTCGACGAAGCCCGACTCGTTGAGCGTGTCGGTGTGAATCATGACCTGAATGTCGTGTGCATCGGCCACCGACAGGCAGGTGTCGATCGCGGCCGGCGTCGTCCCCCAATCCTCGTGGAGCTTCAGCGCACAGGCGCCGGCCCGGACCATCTCGACGAGGCTCTCCGGCCGGGCGGCGTTGCCCTTGCCGGCGAAGGCGAGGTTCATCGGGAAGGCGTCGGCGGCCTCGATCATCCGGGCGATGTGCCAGGGGCCGGGCGTGCAGGTGGTGGCGAAGGTGCCGTGCGCCGGCCCGGTGCCACCGCCGAGCATCGTCGTAACGCCAGAGCACAAAGCCTCCTCGATCTGCTGCGGGCAGATGAAGTGGATGTGGCTGTCGAAGCCGCCGGCAGTGAGGATCTTGCCCTCACCGGCGATGACCTCGGTGCCGGGGCCGACCACGATGTCGACGCCCGGCTGCACGTCCGGATTCCCGGCCTTGCCGAGCCGGAAGATCCGGCCGCGCACGATCCCGACATCGCATTTCACGATGCCCCAATGATCGAGCACGACGGCATTGGTGATCACCGTGTCGACGGCGCCGCCGGCATTCGTCACCTGGCTCTGGCCCATGCCGTCGCGAATGACCTTGCCGCCGCCGAACTTCACCTCCTCGCCATAGGTGGTGAAATCGCGCTCGACCGTGATCTCCAGGCTTGTGTCGGCGAGCCGGATGCGGTCGCCGACCGTGGGCCCAAACATGTCGGCATAGGCGGCACGGGGGAGACTGGCGGGCTTCGGGGTGTTGGCCATGCTCACAGCTTGCCCATCACGTCACCACGGAAACCGTAGACAGTGCGTCCGCCCGAGAGCGGCACCAGCGCAACCTCCCGGGTCGAGCCGGGCTCGAAACGGACGGCGGTTCCGGGGGCGATGTCGAGGCGTTTGCCACGGGCCTGCTCGCGCGCGAAGACAAGTCCCGGGTTGACTTCGAAGAAGTGGTAATGCGACCCGACTTGGATCGGCCGATCACCCGTGTTGGCGACCTCGATCACGGTGCGTTCCGCGCCGGCGTTGAAGACGATCTCGCCGGGCAGCGTCGTCACCGCACCGGGCACGTCGGACGAGGCCTCGCCGCGAATCGGATGATGGACGGTGACCAGCTTGGTTCCGTCCGGGAACGTCGCTTCGACCTGGATGTCGGAGATCATCTCCGACACGCCCTCCATCACCTGATCGACGGTCAGCACGCTGGCGCCCGCCTGCATCAGTTCGGCGACGGTTCGACCGTCCCTGGCGCCCTCCACGACATAGTCGCTGATCAGCGCCACGGCTTCCGGATGGTTGAGCTTTACGCCACGTGCCAGGCGGTTGCGCGCCACCTGGGCCGCCATGGCGATCAGCAGCTTGTCCTTCTCGCGGGGTGTCAGCAGCACGGGCAACCTCGTCGTCGCGACGGCCGGAGCAAGGATCATGCGCGCGGCGCGGTCAAGGGTGTCGAAGCAGGCTTGGCTCAGGGCGTCATGCCGGTAAAGCCGGCGAACAGATCGGGCAGGGGCGCGCCCTTGATCGCGCTCGGCAGGTCCCGAGGGTGGATGAACGCGTCCTGAAACCAGGGATAGCGCTTGGGATCGAAGGCGGCGCGGACCCAGTCGATGGTCCGGCGTACCCGCTCGATCCGTTCGACATCGGGATGGTAAGTCAGCCAGATATCGAGGCTGTACCGGCCGAGGTTGTCCACCGGGACGACCCGAGCCCCGATCGCGCTCGCGTAAGTCGGTAGCAGGCCGATCCCCGCTCCCTTGGCGATGGCCCAATAATACGCGCTGCTGACATTGATCTTCAGAGCGATGGGGATCGAGGCGGGGAAACCGGGAATGTCCCGGTTGTAATCCTCCAGGCGGATCGTCTGGCTGCTCGCCTGAACCACGATCCTGTGGCGCGCGAGATCCTCTGGGGCCGCGGGAAGACCGTAGGTCTCCTCGTACTCCCTGGCCGCGTAGGGCATCAGATGGATCCGCCCGAGCTTGACGATCCGTAGATCCGGGCTGGTCGGACGCGTCAGCTGGATCGCGATGTCGGCTTCCAGCCGCAGGACATCGGCGGATTCCATCGCGCAGCGCAGATCGACGGTGAGGCGCGGGTTCGCCCGCTGGAACTCGACCAGCCGCGGCGCGAGCCAGAAGGCGCCCAGCCCCTCGGTGACCGCGATCCGCACCTCCCCGGCTTCTGAGAACGGCGCCGACTCGCCCGCCCGAACCAGCCCGAACGCCGCGTCCTCCATGCGGCTCGCGGCCTCCAGGATCGCGCGACCCTCGGCGGTCAGGCGGATGCCGTCCACGTGGCGGGTGAGCAGGGGCGCGCCGATCAGGGCTTCGAGATCGCCGACCCTCCGGCGGACCGAGTTGACCGACACGCCGAGTTGGGCGGCCGCCGACCGGAAGCTCCCGGCGCGTTCGAGGATCAGGAACACCCGGATGCTCTGCCAGTCGGGCATGGCGCCCAGGGCCGCCGCGACCTGTTCCATCTACGGAACACCCCTGTTCCAATTTTTGCACATACAGCGCGAGCGCTAGATGCGAAGTGCTGAACCGTCAATCCGCAAGCGAATGTTAGGTCATCCGATGACGGTGCACATCGATCGATCCCTATTCGTTGCCGGAGACCCGGCACGACTTGATCCGTCCCAGATCTCCGTGCGGCAGCGCCACGAACTGGGCGCCATCCGGATCGATCGGCTGGCACGCCATCTGGTGATCTTCATGCCGGCGCCGGGCGACCTCGAACGGCTCATCGCGGCCGCTCGGACCGATCTGCCGGATCTTGCGCCGCTCCGGACCGTGCAGCGGGTGATGTCGCACAATCCGGATAGCGTCTTGGCGATCGCGCAGCGGCACAAGTTCGACGCCGCGGCACCGCAGGGCGAGGGCTTTGTCGCTTGCCTGATGTTGAACGCGGCAGGGCTCGCCGCCCTCAAGGTGGGCACGTTCGACGCGGCTGATCCGCCGGTGGCGATGCTTGCGGGTCAGCACGAACGTCCGGCGGGCATCTATGTCTGGGCCGTCTATGCGCGCCGCCGCCTGGCCGGCGGGGTCGGCTTGGTCTTCGATCGCCTGTCCAGCCCGAACTATCAGGGCGTCGATTTCTACGCCCGCGCCGCGACCCCGGAAGGTGCCGGGCTCCTGACGACGCTGGGCTTTGCTCCGCCGAGCGCTACGCAGGGCGGGCTCTACCACTTCGCCCGCGGATCGAAGCCCGAAGCCGCGCCGAGCTACGACAGCCACCGCCCCGGCGGCCATGGAACCAGCGTCGCCGTGGCGCGGAGCATGGAGGATCTCGCCCGCGTCATCGCCCTGCGCTCCGCCGTCTACATGGCCGAGCAGGCCTGCCCGTACGAGGAGGAATTCGACGGCAACGACCTCTCGGCCACCCACCTGATCGGCTACGTCGGCGACGAGCCCGCCGGATGCCTGCGCATCCGCTTCTTCGCGGATTTCGCCAAGATCGAACGGTTGGCGGTGCGCGCCGAATATCGCAACACCCGCATGGCCTTCGCCCTAGTCCGCGCCGGCATCGAACTTGCCCGGGTCAAGGGCTACCGCCGCCTCTACGGTCACGCGCAGAAGCGCCTCGTCGGCTTCTGGAGCCGCTTCGGCTTCCGGGTGTTCGAGGGCGCTCAAGAATTGGTCTTTTCTGACTTCGACTACGTGGAGATGCTGCTCGAAGCCGAACGCCACCCTCAGGCCATCGGCATCGGCGTCGATCCCTACGTCATCATCCGGCCGGAGGGGCGCTGGCACCGGGCGGGTGCGCTCGACCGCTCGCGAACACGCGCCGTGACCCGGCCCTCTGTCGACAGGGCGGTTGCCCAATGACGCGCCAGATCAATCCGGCGCTCTACCGGCGGCCGCGCAGCGTTCCAGTGCTGGTGCTGGTCGACATGCAGCAGGAATACGAGGTCGCAGGCCGGCCGCTGGCGCTACCGAGCATCGGCCCGGCGCTCTCGAACTGCCGGCTCGCCCTCGACCATGCCCGCGAAAGCGGCATCCAGGTCGCCTACGTCCGCTGGATCGGGGCACCGCTGTTCCAGGCGGGCACACGCTTCGCCCGCTGGATCGAGGGCTTCGAGCCGCAGGGCTGCGACATGATCTTCGATCGGGACCGGCCCTCCTGCTACGCCAGCCCGGCCTTCGCCGACGTCATGGAGCGGGGCTCTCCGCCGCTGGTCATCGCGGGCTTCGCCGGCGAGGCCGCGTGCCTCGCCACCGCGATCGACGGTTTCCACCGCGGCCAGGACATCACCTTCCTGAGCGACGCCTCAGCGAGCCACGGCCTCGATGGGATCACCCCCGCCGATATCCACCGCTCGGTCAGCGCGGTCCTGCGTGCCTTCGGGGATGTCATGAGCACGCAAAGCTGGATCGCCGCTTCGTCACCCTTCAGCCCGACTGCGTTCGCCCCCAACTCGACCCATGCCAATGATTGATCAAATTCAGAACGACGGTGCCGGCGGTGCAGCTTTGCGCGCGGGCGATACCGAGATCGACCTCCGCCTTGGACATCACGCAATCGAGCTCCTCCAGGCGGCCAGAGAAGCCGGGGATCCCGCGCTGATCGCCCATGCCGAGGCCATGGCCATGGCTGTGGGGTTCGCGCTGGCGTCCCGCGTCGACGAAGGTGTTCCGCACGAGGGGTAAGCCGTAGGCGATCACCCTTTGATCGCTGCATGACCCTGAAGCTGCCTTCGCTGAGTGGGGCGCGGGCTGGGTTTCCCATACAGGCTTGTGGCTTGATATAACGCCGAGTGACTCAAGCGTTGGCGATGGCACTGAGCACCCCTGTCCCCCGTGCGGGGATAGGTGGCGTCGCGGGCTTCAACCCGAAATGTGGATGTCGTAGCCCGTATGGGAGAAACGGCTCAGTCGCGCTTACTGGCCCTGTTGGCATACGACTGACGTGTACCGTGCGCATCGCAATCGGACACAGCGTGAAGACTTCGCGCAGACGCACACTCTTACGCCGAACCGACCTCCACCTCGGCGAACGGTGCTCGAACTAGACCCGCTCGTCCTCACCGCCGGCCAGCCGCATCGTGCGCAGCCGTTCCGTGCGCTCGTCGCGCGACCGCCGATTCATGTCGAGGGCATGCCAGAGAGCGGTCGTCGCAGGATCGCGCCGCAGCGCATCGTGGGCGTCGATATCGCGGGGCGATAGGGTCTTATCGACGGTGTCCATCGTACGTCTTCCGTGCCTCGATCCGCCGTCTGCTACAGGCCGGTGGCCGGCCGCTCCAGCCCCAACCTGCCAGAGGCATTCGACAAACAGCCGTCATCGTCACGCGGCGAGCGACTGATGCCGCGGACTCAGCGCCGAGCCGGCTTGGCTGCCCCGATGTACAGATCACAGCAAGGCCACAGGTAAACCGGAGTGACTACGGTCGATTGCCAAATCGTAATGACACGGATGCGTGATGAATATGGTTGTCGACACGCAGAGCGACCAATCTTCTCTGCACAGCCCCAACACGAGCCTCGGGGCAAACCCGAAGCTTCGTTTCTCGGCCGCGCAGTGACAGAAACATCTCGGACACTGGAGGACTCTACGGACTGCGCCGTCAGCAGCCCGCGTCCGGATCGCCGGACGCTCCACGAGCGCGGCGACTCAAGCCTGGGATCCGGTCAACGTGGCGATGACGGCTTCGATCACATCGATCTGCTGCTGCACCGCCACGAAGCGCGGCCCGGCCTCGGACCCGTCGCCGAGGACGAAGGAGCCCTTCTGCCGCCGCGTTTCGCGCAACTTTCGCACCGACGCTACGATGATCTGTCGCTCCTCGATGAGCGCGGCATGCAGTTCGTTCAACCCGTCCAGTTCCAGGGTCTGTGCCATACAGCTTTCGGATTTAAGTGCGGCATCGCGACGGCGATGGCCTGAGGGAGAGAGGGATGCGCGGACGTCGACGCTATCCTGCAGCACCCTCATTTGCACCTGCTCGGTGCGATTTCGGTATTCGGCGGAGCGCGCGACGTGGGATCTATGCCTCCGGGTTGATGATGTGCGATCCGGAAAAAGGAACGGCATGAAACCGGCGCGGTGCGATGCTCTCGGATTGCTTTTCAGCTTTGCGAACGGGCAGCTCGCGGCGGTCCGCTCCGTGCAGGATCAGCCAGGTCAGTCGACCGCATCGGTGTCGGCTGCACGGATTGTGTGCTAATGAATGCAAAATACGTCAATCCGCTCGACGGGCGGCTCGGAGAGCGGGCGTGAGCGCATGCTGAGCGACGATGCGGACCATCGCGCCGGATATCGATCCGAGGCGATCGAGGCGGCGCCCGGCGCAAATGGATCGCGGCGCGGTGCGTCCGGCGGGAGGCCGAAGCGGTCCCGCGGCTTCGCCCTGATCTTGGTTCTGCTCGCCGTCGCGGGCGGTGGGGCCTATGGCTACACGCGCGTCAATCAGCCCGAAGCGAAGCCGAAGGCCGCCGCACCTCGACCGGTGCCGGTCACGCTCGGGGTCGTCACGCAAGGTCCGTTCGCGCTGATGACCAACGGTCTCGGAACGGTTCAGGCCTACAACACCGTCCAAGTCCGGACTCGCGTCGACGGTGAAATCCAGCAGGTCGCCTTCCGCGAGGGCCAGACCGTGCACAAGGGTGACGTACTCGTTCAGGTCGACCCGCGCCCGTATCAGGCGACCCTGGATCAGGCCAAGGCCAAGAAGGATCAGGATACCGCGACCCTGAACAACGCCAAGGCGGATCTCGTCCGCTACACGGGCCTCGGAGCATACGCGTCGCGGCAGCAGACCGAGACGCAGAGCGCGCTCGTCGCGCAGCTGACCGCACAGGTCGCCTCCGATCAGGCATCGATCGACAACGCCACGACGCAGCTCGGCTACGCCACGATCCGCGCCCCGATCGCGGGTGTGACGGGCTTCCGGCAGGTCGATATCGGCAACATCGTCACCGCCGCGGGCCAGACCCCGATCGTGACGATCACCCAGGTCGAGCCGATCTTCGTGGTGTTCACCGCACCGGAGGATCAGCTTCCCGCGATCACCGCGGCGATGCGGACGGGGGACGTTCCCGTCGAGGCCTGGAGTACGGACGGGCTGACCAAGCTCGCGGACGGCAAGCTCGCCTTGTTCAACAACCAAGTCGACACCGCGACCGGCACCATCCGCCTCAAGGCCGTGTACGAGAACCAGAACCACGCGCTCTGGCCGGGCCTGTCTGTCTCGACCAAGATGCAGGTCGGGATCGTCACGCTGGCCACGACCGTGCCCGACAATGCGATCCAGCACGGGCCCGACGGTTTGTTCGCCTTCGTGGTGGACGAGTCCGATCACGCGCATCAGGTGCCGCTCAAGGCCGGGCGGTCCGATTCCGGCCGCACGCAGATCATCGGCGGCGACCTGAAGCCGGGCGAGCGCGTGATCACGGCCGGCCAGTACAAGGTGCAGGACGGCAGCCTCGTCGCGGAGGCGCACGCCTCGGCGGCGACGCAGGCGGCGACGTCCACGCCCAAGATGGAGGCGCAACGCTGATGCGCCGGGTGGCCCAAACGATGGATCGGAACACGCGCGGGGCCGGGCGATGAAAGGCGGCATCTCCGCGCCGTTCATCCGCTTCCCGGTGGCGACCACGCTGATCATGGTCGGCATCCTGTTCCTCGGGGTGGTGGCCTATCCGCTGCTGGGCGTCGCGCCGCTGCCGCAGGTGGACTTCCCGACGATTCAGGTCACGGCTCAGCTGCCCGGCGCGAGCCCGGAGACGATGGCGTCCTCGGTGGCTCAGCCCCTGGAACGGCAGTTCTCGCAGATCCCCGGCGTCTCGCAGATGACGTCGCAGAGTTCCCTCGGGATCTCGTCGATCACGGTCCAGTTCGATCTCAACCGGAACATCGACGGGGCGGCGAGCGACATCCAGGCGGCCATCAACGCCGCAAGCGGCCAGCTCCCGAAAAACCTGCCGACACCGCCGACCTACCGGAAGGTCAACCCGGCCGACTCGCCGATCCTCCTGCTCTCGGCCACCTCCAACACGATGCCGCTCATCGACGTGGATGACGCGGTCGACGTGCAGCTCGCCCAGCGGATCAGCCAGATTTCCGGCGTGGCGCAGGTCTTCATCGGCGGCCAGCAGAAGCCGGCGATCCGCATCCAGGTCGATCCGGCCAAGCTCGTGGCGAAGAACCTCTCGCTGGAGGATGTGCGCACGCAGCTCACCTTGACCACAGTGAACAATCCGAAGGGCAGCATCGACGGCGGCAGCCACAGCTACACGATCTACGCCAACGACCAGCTCACGGCGGCCAAGAACTGGAACGACGTGATCGTCGCCTACCAGAACGGCGCCCCCTTGCGCGTGCGCGACATCGGCCACGCGGTCGCCGGGCCGGAGGACACGAAGCAGGCTGGCTGGACCAACGGCAAGCGCGGCGTCTTCCTCGTGGTGTTCAAGCAGCCGGGCGCCAACGTCATCGACACGGTGGACAGCATCAAGGCGCAGCTGCCCCAGCTGACCGCGACGCTGCCAGCCGGCATCAAGATCGGCATCCTGAGCGACCGCACCCAGACCATCCGAGCCTCCGTGGAGGACGTGCAGTTCACCCTGCTGCTCACCATCGTGCTCGTGGTGGGGGTGATCTTCGTCTTCCTGCGCAGCTTCTGGGCGACTGTGATCCCGAGCGTGACGGTGCCGCTCGCGCTGCTCGGCGCCTGCGCGCTGATGTGGATGGCCGGCTATACGCTCGACAACCTCTCGCTGATGGCGCTGACCATCTCGGTGGGCTTCGTGGTCGACGACGCCATCGTCGTGCTGGAGAATATCAGTCGCTACATCGAGGAGGGGATGCGGCCCATGGAGGCCGCGTTCAAAGGCGCGGGCGAGATTGGCTTCACCATCGTGTCGATCTCGGTGTCGCTGATCGCGGTGCTGATTCCGCTGCTGCTGATGGGCGGCATCATCGGCCGGCTGTTTCGCGAATTCGCCGTGGTGCTGTCGATGACAATCGCGGTTTCGGCCTTCGTGTCGCTGACGCTAACCCCGATGATGGCCTCGCGCCTGTTGAAAGCGCACGACGCCGAGCGGCACGGCCGCCTCTATCGGATGAGCGAGGCCGGTTTCGACTGGCTCCTGTCCGTCTACGAGGATGCCCTCGACGTGGCCCTGCGCTTCCGCAAGGTCACGCTGCTGGTCTTCTTCGCAACGCTGGCGCTGACCGGCTACCTGTTCGTGGCGATCCCGAAGGGCTTCTTCCCGCAACAGGACACCGGCTTCATGATCGGCGTCACCGAGGCAGGGCAGGATATCTCGTTCTCGGCGATGAAGACGCTGCAGGAGAAGGTCGGCGCCATCGTCCAAGCCGATCCGGCGATTGCCACCGTGGGCATGTCGCTCGGCGGCAACGGTCAGGCGCTCAATTCCGGGCGGATGTACATCACGCTCAAGCCGCGCGACGAGCGCGACGTCAACGCCTTCCAAGTGATCGGGCGCTTACGCCCGAAGCTCGAGCAGGTCGAGGGCATCCGCACCTACATCCAGGCGACGCAGGACGTGCGCACCGGCGGGCGCACGTCGCGCACGCAGTTCGAGTACACGCTTCAGGATCCGGACCTCGGTGAGCTGAACACCTGGGCGCCGAAGATCCTCGACAAGATGAAGACCCTGCGCGAGTTGCGCGACGTCGCCACCGACCAGCAGACCCGCGGCACCACCCTGACTCTCTCGATCGACCGCGACGCCGCCTCGCGCTACGGCATCACGCCCCAGCTGATCGACGACACGCTCTACGACGCATTCGGCCAGCGTCAGATCGCCCAGTACTTCACGCAGCTCAACAGCTACCACGTGGTGCTGGAGGTGCTCCCGGCGCTGCAGGGCAGCGTCGAGAGCCTCGACAAGATCTACATCAAGGCGCCCAACGGCGGCGGGCAGGTGCCGCTCGCGGCCTTTGCGCACTGGACGACGGTGCCGGTGGCGCCGCTGGCCGTGAACCACCAGGGCCAGTTTCCGGCGGTGACGATCAGCTTCAACCTCGCCCCCGACGTAGCGCTGGGGCAGGCCACCGAGGCGATCGCGCAGGCGATGCGCGAGTTGCAGGTGCCGCCCACCGTGGTGAGCGGATTCCAGGGCACAGCCCAGGCGTTCCAGCAATCGCTTTCGACCGTGCCGCTGCTGATCCTGGCGGCCCTGTTCGTGGTCTATCTGATCCTCGGCATTCTGTACGAGAGCTTCATCCACCCGATCACCATCCTGTCGACGCTACCCTCGGCCGGCGTCGGCGCGCTCGCGGTACTGATGTGGGCGGGGTATGATTTCAGCCTGATCGCGCTGATCGGGATCATCCTGCTGATCGGCATCGTGAAGAAGAACGGCATCATGCTGGTCGACTTCGCGATCGTGGCCGAGCGTGAAGAGGGTCTCAGCCCCGAGGAGGCAATCCGGAAGGCCGCCCTGCTGCGCTTCCGCCCGATCCTGATGACCACGATGGCGGCGTTGCTGGGCGGCATCCCGCTGATGTTCGCCCATGGGACCGGCTCCGAGATCCGGCAGCCGCTGGGCTACGCCATGGTCGGTGGCCTCGCCGTCAGCCAGATCTTGACGCTGTTCACCACGCCGGTGATCTACATCTACCTCGACCGGCTGGCGCACCGCCTCTCCTATGGGGACAAGCCGGCGACCTCGGATGAGGCGCAAGATGAAACCGATGCCGAGCCGGTGGAGGAGGTCCGTGGACCTCCGACGCTGCGCGCGGCCGAGTGAGGCTGGGATCGAGCCGCCGCTAGCGAGCGGCGCGAAGGATCAGAGCCTCGCATCGAACGGCGTTTCGGGAGGGAAGATCAGAAGGCGACCTTCGAATTGGCGGGTCTCACTTGGAGAAAAGCCCTGCGTCGCCTTCGATGCGGGCTTCGCCGAAGCGAAACCCGCTCGATAATCGCCTCAGGCGAGCTTCAGCCCGACATTGACGTTGCCGCGGGTGGCGTTCGAGTACGGGCAGACCTGGTGGGCGGCGTCCACGAGCTTCTGCGCATCGGCGTGGTCGAGACCCGGTAGACTGATCGTCAGATCGGCGGTGATGCCGAAACCGCCCTCGGAACGCGGGCCGATGCCGACCTCTGCGGTCACGGTGGTGTCGGCCGGGACTTTCAGCTGCAGCGAGGGTGCCACGGCCTTCATGGCGCCGAGGAAGCAGGCCGAGTAGCCGGATGCGAAGAGCTGCTCCGGGTTCGCGCCCGGACCGCCGGCGCCGCCGAGCTCCTTCGGGGTCGCGAGCTTGACTTCGAAGCTGCCGTCAGCGGTGCGGGCGGCGCCGTCGCGGCCTCCGGTGGCGGTCGCGGTGGTGCGGTATTTCACGTCTACGGACATGCGAATCTCCGTTTGCGGATGAGGGTCGGCATCTAGGGGCCAGCGAACCTCTGGATAGCCCCAATTTAGATTGTGCGCAATTTAAATTCAAGGATCGATCAGACAGAACCGGTCGACATCGACCAAGCCGCGATCGGTGATCTTGAGGTGCGGAATGACTGGCAGCGGAAGAATGCCACTTGGAGGAACGGTTCGGGCAGCACCACGCCGAGGCTCTGCGCAGCGGCGCGCAAGGCGAGCAGATCCTTCCGGATGACGTCGAACGGCATCAGGCTCATGAGGCCAGCGAGCGGCAGGGCGATCTCGGCCAGCACACGGCCGCCCTCCACCACCACGAAGCCGCCCTCGATCTCCCCCAGGCGGTTCACCGCCACGGCCATGTCGGCCTCATCGACGCCGACCACCGTGATGTTGTGGCTGTCGTGGCCGACCGAGGACGCGATTGCACCCCGTTGCAGCCCGAACCCCTTCACGAAGGCGACGCCGATCCCGCGCGCCCCCGGCGCTGTGCGTCCGTGGCGCTCTACGACCGCGACCTTGATGACGTCCTGGGCGAGATCGACCTGCCGCTCGCCACCCGCATAGGGTAGCGACAGGTCGTGACGCAGGGTGATGATCTGGCCCGGGATGACGCCGATCACCGGCGTCGATGGTCCGGATCCGGGCGCGGCAAAATCCGCCGCCGTGACAGTCCGCGCCTTGACACTATTGCGGCCGATCGGGGCGACGGATGGCCGGCCTGCGAACAGTGCTTCTTCCACCGTCCGGCCCGCGGCGAAGACCCGGGAGACCGCGCAGGTTTCGAGATCATCGAGCACGACCAAGTCAGCGCGCTGGCCGGGCGCTACCAGACCGCGATCGTGCAGGCCGAAGGCGCGCGCAGCCGACCACGACGCGGCCCGGTAGGCGGCAAGCGGCGGCGCGCCCAGCGCGATGGCCGTGCGGATGATGAAGTCGAGATGGCCCTCCTCGGCGATGTCGAGGGGGTTCCGGTCGTCAGTGCAGAAGGCCAGGAACGGCGCCGTGCGCTCGGTGAGGATCGGCGCGAGGGCGTGCAGGTCCTTACAGACCGAGCCCTCGCGGATCAGCACGGTCATCCCCTTCGAGAGCTTTTCGAGCGCCTCCTCGGGCGTCGTCGCCTCGTGCTCCGTGCGGATGCCGGCTGCGATGTAACCGTTGAGGCGTTCGCCGCGCAGGAGCGGGGCGTGGCCGTCGATGTGCCGGCCCTGGAAGGCGGCGAGCTTCTCCAGCACCCCCAAATCGCCCGCGAGCACCCCTGGGAAGTTCATGAACTCGGCGAGCCCAATCACCTTCGGGTGGTTGGCGAAGGGAAGGAGATCGGCGGCTCCGATCCGGGCACCCGAAGTTTCAAGATGGTCGGTTGCCGGGACGCAGGAGGAGAGCTGCACCCGCAGGTCCATAGCCAGTGTTTCCGCGGAAGCCAGGAACCACGCGAAGGCACCGATCCCGAGGACGTTGGCCATCTCGTGCGGATCGCAGATCCCCGTGGTGACGCCGTGCGGCAGGACGCACCGCTCGAATTCCTGCGGCGGCATCAGCGAGGATTCGACGTGGAAATGCGTGTCGATGAAGCCCGGCACCACGATCTTGCCGGCGATGTCGATCTCGCGCCGCCCGCGATACGTCGCGAAGGTGCCGACGATCCGGTCGCCGCAGATGGCGATATCGGACGCGACGAGATCGCCGGTCACGAGATCGAGGAACCGCCCGCCCTTCAGGACGAGGTCGGCCTCGGTGCGGCCCTGTCCTTGATCGATGGCCCGCCGCAGGAATTCCGTCTGTCGCATTGTGCGATGTCGCTTTCGCTTCGCTATCTGCCGGGAGCATGCCACGGATGCAGGTTACTCGGCGACGCTTGCGGGCGGTCGAACAGGGGAGCAGAAGCCCAGCATCTTCGAAACGGTCGAATCTGCCGATGCTCGCCTATCGCTCCCGCACCACCACCCACGGCCGCAACATGGCCGGCGCCCGCGGCCTCTGGCGCGCGACCGGCATGAAGGATGCCGATTTCGGCAAGCCGATCATCGCGGTCGTGAACTCGTTCACGCAATTCGTGCCGGGCCACGTCCACCTCAAGGATCTCGGCCAGCTCGTGGCCCGGGAGATCGAGGCTGCCGGCGGCGTCGCCAAGGAGTTCAACACGATCGCGGTCGATGACGGCATCGCGATGGGCCATGACGGGATGCTGTACTCGCTGCCGTCGCGGGAGCTGATCGCCGATTCTGTCGAGTACATGGTCAACGCGCATTGCGCCGACGCGATGGTGTGCATCTCGAATTGCGACAAGATCACCCCCGGCATGCTGATGGCGACCCTGCGCCTCAACATCCCGACCGTCTTCGTTTCGGGTGGCCCGATGGAGGCCGGCAAGGTGCAGTTGCCGGGCATCGCCAGGAAGGTCGACCTCGTCGACGCGATGATCGCGGCCGCCGACGACCGGATCTCCGACGAAGACGTCGCCGTCATCGAGCGCTCGGCCTGCCCGACCTGCGGCTCCTGCTCGGGCATGTTCACGGCGAACTCGATGAACTGCCTGACCGAAGCGCTGGGACTGGCCCTGCCGGGCAACGGCTCGGTTCTGGCCACCCATGCCGACCGCAAGCGCCTGTTCGTCGAGGCCGGCCACCTCATCGTCGATCTGGCCCGCCGCCACTACGAGCAGGACGATGCGAGCGTGCTGCCGCGGGCAGTCGCGAGCTTCACGGCCTTCGAGAATGCCATGACGCTCGACATCGCCATGGGCGGCTCGACCAACACGGTGCTGCACCTGCTGGCCGCCGCCCACGAGGGCGAGGTGCCGTTCACCATGGCCGAAATCGACCGGCTGTCGCGGCGGGTGCCGGTGCTGTGCAAGGTCGCCCCGGCGGTGCCCAACGTCCACATGGAGGACGTCCACCGGGCCGGCGGCATCATGGGCATCCTGGGCGAACTCGACCGGGCCGGCCTGATCGACACCACGGTCGGCAACGTCTCGGCCGGCACGCTTGCCGGCGCACTCGCCCGCTGGGACGTGCGCGGTGCGCCGTCCGCCTCGGTCCAGACCTTCTATCGCGCGGCCCCCGGCGGCGTGCCGACCCAGGTGGCGTTCAGCCAGGACTCGCGCTTCGACGAACTCGACATCGATCGTGAGGGTGGCGTAATCCGCGACGCCGCACATGCCTATTCGCAGGATGGTGGCCTAGCGGTACTCTACGGCAACCTTGCCGAGCAGGGGTGCATCGTGAAGACCGCGGGCGTCGATGCCTCGATCCTGACCTTCACCGGCACGGCACGGGTGTTCGAAAGCCAGGACGCCGCGGTCGACGGTATCCTCAACGGCAAGGTCACCGCCGGTGAGGTGGTGCTGATCCGCTACGAGGGCCCGCGCGGCGGCCCCGGCATGCAGGAGATGCTCTACCCGACGAGCTACCTGAAATCGAAGGGTCTCGGGAAAGCCTGCGCGCTGGTGACGGACGGGCGGTTCTCCGGTGGGTCGTCCGGTCTCTCGATCGGCCATGTCTCCCCGGAAGCGGCCGAGGGCGGCCTGATCGGCTTGGTGCGTGACGGCGACCCCATCGCGATCGACATCCCGGCCCGGAGCATCCGGCTCGAGGTCGATGCGGGTGAGCTCGACCGACGCCGCGCCGAGCAGGAGGTGGCGGGCTGGCAGCCCGCGAAACCCCGCAAGCGCAAGGTCAGCGCGGCCCTGCGCGCCTACGCGATGCTCACGACCAGCGCGGCGCATGGGGCCGTGCGCCGCGTCTGATCAGCGGGCGATCAGGGCCAGGGTGGCGACGGCGGCCAGAACCGCCGCCGCTGCCACGATGAGCCCAACGATCCGCCCCCGCGCGACGCTGCCAGCAGCTGCGACCGCGGCGTCTGGCCGGGCGCGGCCCAGCGCAGACAGCATCAGCGGTTCGATCGCCCGGTAGCCGGCGGCATTGAGGTGGAGGCCGTCGGTGCCGTAGGCCCGGCTCAAGCCGCCCTTCGAATCGACCAGCACGGAATGGTAGTCGATGTAGGTCGCTCCGTGTTCATGCGCGTGGTCGCGCAGCCACGCGTTGACCGCCCCGATCATCGCCGAAGCATCCGGCACCTCCGGGTTCCACGGGATCCGGGCCGCCGGCGTGATCGAACCCACCCAGGCCGCGACGCCCATCGCTCGCGCCTCGTCGAGCATGCCGGCGATAATCCGGGCGATCTCGTCGGCGGGCACGAACACCCCCTCGTTGCGGCCGATATCGTTCACCCCGCACAGGAGATGGACGCCCTTCGCCCCGGTCTCCTCCAGATCGCGGCGGAACCGCATGGTGATCCAGCGCGCGGTCTGACCCGATCCGCCGCGGGGAATGAGATCGTGGGCCGCGAAGGTCTTGGCGCGGAGATTTCCCCATTGCTCGGTGATCGAGTCCCCAATGAAGACGATCGGCACCACCATGGATCAGGCGGATGCCGCGATGCCGACGATCTCGGCGACGTCCGCCTGGAGCCTGTCCGCCATCATCTGCCGGCCCTCCGACGTCACGTGCACGATGTCGGTGAACAGGAATCGCCCGTCGGTTTCGAACAACCGGCTCAGGTCGCGCACCGTGAATGGCGCGTCGGTCGCGAGTTCGAGACGGCCGAGCACGCCCTCGAACCGATCGTACTGGCGGCCGAGATAAGCCAGAAAGGTTCCGGAAGCGGCGTTCGCTTCCTCGGCCACACGCTCGGTTTTGCGGACGACGGTGGGCTGAAGATAGAAACGGGTCGGTGCGCCGATGCCGGGGGCGAGCCGGGCGAGGCGCTTCAGCGACAGCTCGAACTGGCGGACCACCTCCCATTCCCAGATGTCCGACTGCCAATTGGTCAGCGCACGCAGGTTCTCGAGACGATTGAAGATCATCGCCTGCACATTCTCATAGGAGAGCGGCTCCGTTTCGGCCTCCGTACGCCCAGAATCGAGGACGAAATCGTGCAGGCATTCACTGACGAAGTGATTGAAAGGAAAACCGGCCCGCGGATCGAAGCTCCACGGCTGAAAGATATCGGTTCCGCCGCCGACGATGAGGATCACGTCCGGCTGGAGATCCATCAGACGTGTCGTGATCAGGGCGATCATCTGGTTCAGGCAGGCTGAGATCGCACCGAAATTGTAGACGCGCGCGCCTTCCCCGTGGACCCCCTTCAGCCCTGTTTCCAGCCGCCCGGGCACCGTGTCGGCGAAGACCTGCCCGTCGAGGAGCGTGCTGTCGCCAACGACGAACACGCGCAGCGTCTCCGAGGCGGGTCGTGTCTCCGCGTGGGCCGTGTTGAAATAGCCGAGGCTGTCGTAGCGCCATCCTTTTTCAGGCAGGACAGTCAACGGCTTCCCGGCGAACTGAACGTAGGGGGCCGGGAAACGCGTTCTGGCATCGAAATTCTGGAACGTCTTTACGAACTTCTGCCGTCGGGCGTGTTCGTCGGCGTCGGACGGCCCTTGGGTCATGGTCCCTCTCTCCTGCCGGTTGATCGATTGGCGTAATAGCGGCGGTATACGCCGGGGAGGGCCCTCTGAAGCCCCTGTTGCGGCGTATCCTCGTGCGCGGAACCGGCTTTCCCCGCAGCGATGAGGGCCCTAGCCGCGGATTTCGGCCTGATGTTCGAGGAACCAGCCGTAGGTCTGGCGCAGGCCGTCCTCTAAGCCGATCTCCGGACGCCAGCCCATCGCGGCCAGCCGGGATACGTCCATCAGCTTGCGCGGCGTGCCGTCCGGCTTGGTCACGTCGAACGCGAGCCGGCCCTCATAGCCGATCACCCGAGCCAGCATTTGCGCCAGTTCGGCGATCGTGCAGTCCACTCCGCTGCCAACGTTGATGTGCGACAGAGTCGGCCGCGTATTGGCCGCGTAAACCTTATCGTCCATGCCCATCACGAACACGCTGGCGCGCGCCATGTCGTCCACGTGGAGGAATTCGCGCATCGCCCGGCCCGTACCCCAGACCGCAACGCTGTCCCGGCCCGCCGCCTTCGCCTCGTGCAGGCGGCGCATCAGCGCGGGGAGCACATGCGCGTTGTCGGGGTGGAAGTTGTCGTTGGGCCCGTACAGGTTGGTCGGCATCACGCTGCGGTAGCGCCGCCCGTACTGGCGGTTGTAGCTCTCGCACATCTTGATGCCGGCGATTTTGGCGATCGCGTAGGGCTCGTTGGTCGGCTCCAGCACGCCGGTCAGCAGCGCGTCTTCGCGCATCGGCTGCTCGGCGAGCTTGGGATAGATGCAGGACGAGCCCAGGAACAGCAACCGGTCGACGCCGCTCGTATGGGCGGCGTGGATGATGTTGGTCTGGATGACCAAGTTGTCGTGAATGAACTCGGCCGGGTAGGTGTTGTTGGCGTGGATGCCGCCGACCTTGGCGGCGGCGAGGTAGACCTGACCGATGCGCTGCTCGGCGAAGAAGCGGCGCACAGCGGCCTGATCGGTCAGGTCGAGGCTCTGCCGGTCAGCCGTGAGGATGCGCGTCTGGCCCTGCGCCTGCAGACACCGCACGATCGCCGAGCCGACCATGCCCCGGTGGCCCGCCACGAAGATGGTCTGACCGCGATCGTCCATCACGCGTCCCGTTTCCTATCCGATCCCACAGTCGTTGGGGCCCTATAGCGCCGAACCTGCGAAGAATCGTGGCGCGGGCGCAATATTTCTGCGGCGCAGCAGCCAGCCGCAATCCACACATAGCCCGACCCTGTCCAACGACGAAACCGGCGCATCTAATCCCACCCCATCCCAACGCGGAAGCATGGTGAAGCTTGTTGGCCCTAGGCCCTTGCGTCCCGTCGAAACGCCGCCATAGTGTCAAGCCATGCTGACACTCGAGGTCGACCATAGCGTAGAACAGGCCCGCGATCGGCGGCCGCATGCCGTCGTCATCGGCTCGGGCTTCGGCGGTCTTGCAGCCGGCGTCCGGCTCGGCGCCCGGGGTTACCGCGTGACGTTGCTGGAGCGCTTGGAACAGGCCGGAGGCCGCGCGCGGGTCCACCGGCAGGACGGGTTCACCTTCGATGCCGGCCCCACCATCGTCACCGCGCCCCAGCTGTTCGAGGAGCTTTGGACGCTGGCCGGACGGCGCCTGTCCAACGATGTGACGCTGGTCCCGATGGACCCGTTCTACCGGATCCAATTCGCGGACGGATCGTCCTTCGCTTATAGCGGCGATCCCGACCGCATGCGCGCCGAGGTCGCCCGTTTCGCGCCGGACGACGTTGCCGGTTACGAACGCTTCATGGCCCACAGCCGGGCCGTCTGCGAGATCGGATTTGAGCGGCTCGGCCACGTCCCGTTCGGGCGGATCGGCGCGATGCTGAAGATCGCCCCGGACCTGATCCGCCTCTCCGGCCACCGCTCAGTGTACGATGTCGTCGCGCGCTTCATCCGCGACGAGCGCCTGCGCACGGTGTTCAGCTTCCACCCTCTGCTCATCGGCGGGAATCCGTTCCAGGCCAGCGCGATCTACTGCCTGATCGCGGATCTCGAACGTCGCTGGGGCGTCCATTTCGCCATGGGCGGAACCGGGCAGCTGGTCGACGGGCTGGTGCGCCTGATCCGCAGCCAGAACGGACGGGTTCGGCTCGGCGCGGAGGTCGCGCGCATACGGGTCGAGAACGGCGCGGCGACCGGGGTCGAACTCTCAGGCGGCGAGACGATCGCGGCCGATCTCGTCGTCTCGAACGCCGATTCGGCGGTGACGCACGCGCGCCTGCTGCCGGAGGCGCAACGCTGGAGCTCGAGGCGGTTCCGCCGCGCCCGCTCGTCCATGGGCCTGTTCGTCTGGTATTTCGGCACGAAGCGCCGCTACCCGGACGTGGATCACCACACGATCCTGCTGGGACCACGCTATCGCGGGCTCTTATCCGACATCTTCGACCGCAAGGTTCTCGCCGACGATGCGAGCCTCTACCTGCACCGGCCGACCGCCACCGATCCGAGCCTCGCGCCGCCGGGATGCGATGCCTTCTATGTGCTGGCGCCGGTGCCGAACCTTGCCGGTGGACAGGATTGGCAGACGCTAGCTGAGTCGTACCGGCGCCGGATCGCCAGGATCCTGGAGACAAGCCTGCTCCCGGGTCTCACGGACGCGATCGTGACCTCCCGGGTGACGACGCCCCAGGACTTTCAGGACGACTTTCTGAGCTATCGCGGTTCCGGCTTCGGGCTGGAGCCGGTTCTGACCCAATCTGCATGGTTCCGCCCGCACAACCGCGACGGCCATGTGCGCAACCTCTACTTGGTCGGCGCGGGCACGCATCCCGGTGCCGGTTTGCCCGGCGTGCTCTCCTCCGCCCGCGTCCTCGACAGCGTGGTTCCCGATGCCCGCGTTACCGCCTGAATTCGCCGCCGCCGCAGACCGGACCGCCTGCCGGGTCGCGATCCGGCACGGCTCCAAAAGCTTCTTCGCGGCCGGGCAGCTCCTGCCCGGGGATGTCCGTGAGGCGGCTTACGGTCTCTACGCATTCTGTCGCTATTCGGATGATCTCGTCGACGAGGCGCCGAGCGCGGCGGCCCGTCACGCCGCGGTCGCCCGCCTCGATCACCGGATCAGCCGGGCCTATGCCGGCGAACCCGCCGACACCTCCGCCGACCGGGCTTTTGCCGAGATCGTCACCGCCTTCGCGATCCCGGAGGCGCTGCCCCGCGCCCTCATCGAGGGTTTGGCCTGGGATGCCGAGGGGCGGCTTTACGACGATCTCGACGCGCTCCACGCCTACGCGGCGCGGGTCGCCGGTTCGGTCGGCGCGATGATGGCGCTGATCATGGGCGTGCGCACGCCCGAGGCCCTGGCCCGCGCCTGCGACCTCGGGGCCGCGATGCAGCTCACCAACATCGCCCGCGATGTCGGCGAGGATGCCCGCATGGGCCGGATCTACCTACCGCTCGACTGGATGCGGGCGGCCGGGCTCGACCCCGATGCATTCCTGGCCGATCCCCGGCCGAGCCCGGCGCTCGCCGACCTCGTCGCAGATCTGCTGACCGAGGCCGACCGGCTGTACCGCCGCGCCGAAGCCGGGATCGCTCAGCTTCCGCCGCGGTGCCGGCCGGCGATCCGCGCCGCCAGCCTGATCTACCGCGAGATCGGGCGCGAGATCGCGGCCGCCAACCACGACACGGTTACCCGCCGTGCCCGCGTCAGCGGTGCCCGTAAGCTCGCCTTGATCGCCCGGGCGCTTCGGGCTTCGGCGGACGAAGCGGATGCCGCCGCTCCCGCGTTGCCGCAGGTACTGTTCCTGCTACAGGCGGTCGCGCAGCAACCGCTCGGCTCCAGAGACGATCGGCCCCCGTTGCGGCCATGGTGGAACGTGACGGGTCGGGTCGTCCACGTGCTCGACCTGATCGAACGGATGCGCGAGCGGGAAGCCTTTGGCCCATCCGCGCCGTCCTGAGGCGCTGCGACACGCACCGCTCTGGTTCGACGCACGCCTCCCCGCAAGGGAGGCGAGCCATTGCACCGTCCTATTTGAGATCGCGCACGTAGGTCTCTCCCGCATCGGCCTTGAGGGCTGCGCCGGCCTCACGGCCGATGCGCTCAGCCTCCGCTGCGGGGCCCTGGCGGGACACAGACCAGTGCCGGCTGCCGTCGGGCAGGAACAGCAGACCGTCGAGCGACAGGGTCTCACCCTCGATTCGCGCAAGAGCAGCGATCGGCGTGCGGCAGGAGCCATCGAGCTCGGCCAGGAGGGCGCGCTCGGCGGTGATGGCGGTCGTGGTCCGGGCACAAGCGATCGGCGCCAGCAGATCGCGGACCGCGCCGTCCGCTTCGCGACACTCGATGCCGAGGGCGCCCTGCGCCACGGCGGGCAGCATTTCCTCTACGCTGAGAATGCTGCGGGCCATGTGTTCGAGCCCGAGACGCTCGAGACCAGCCAGGGCCAGCAGGGTCGCATCGCACTCGCCCGCTTCGAGCTTGCGCATCCGCGTGTTGGCGTTGCCGCGCAGAGGCACGACCCGCAGATCCGGGCGGCGCATCAGCACCTGGGCACCCCGGCGCAGCGACGAAGTTCCGACCCGAGCCCCCACTGGCAGCCCGGCCAGACTGTCGGCATGCGGGGACAGGAAGGCGTCCCGGGGATCGTCGCGCTTCAGGATGCAGGCGATGATTAGACCGTCGGGGAGCCAAGTCTCCACGTCCTTCATGGAGTGGACCGCGATATCGACCTCGTCGGCGAACAGGGCCTGTTCCAGCTCCTTAGTGAACAGCCCCTTACCGCCGATCTCGGAGAGCGGCCGATCCAAGATCTTATCGGCCACGGTCGTGACGACAACGAGCTCGGTCTCCAAACCCGGATTGGCCGCGACGATCTGGTCGCGCACCATCCCGGTCTGCGCGAGCGCCATCGGTGAGCCGCGGGTGCCGATGCGCAAGGGACGGTTCAACATCTGTCTTCAGATCTTCTTGGCTGGGTGAGTCAGGGTCTTATAGACCGCCTGTCACGCTGCGGTCAGGGGTATTCAGGTTTCTTGAACCGGCCGTGTGGCACACCCGCCTGCGGCCACGCCCCGCTTTCGCCGGACTGTATGCCTAACGGGGCTTCGGCACACGACAGAGCGAACGGACATGGTGCGATGCTGATCCTGCCGAGCCGACGGCAGTTCCTGACCGGACTTGGAGCGGGACTCGGCGCGACGGCGGCGACCGGCGTCTATGCGTTCGATGTCGAGCCGCTGCGCCGCCTCGTCGTCACCTCCTACGCGCCGGCTCTGCCGCGCTGGGATCCGGCTCTGCGCCTGCGCGTGGCGGTGCTCGCAGATTTCCATATCTGCGAGCCCTACATGCCGTTCGACCGAGTGGCCGAGATCGTGGACGCCACCAATGCGTTCAAGCCCGACCTCGTGCTTCTGCTCGGCGATTACCCAGCAGGTTTCATCGCGTGGCGGAAGCTGCCGCTGAGCCAGTTTGCCCGGATGATGGAGGAGCTGAAGGCCCCGCTGGGCACGCACGCAATCCTTGGCAATCACGATTGGTGGGACGATGAGGCTGTTCAGACAGCCCGCAGCGGGACGCCCGCAGCCAAGCGCCTGCTGGAGGCGCGGGGCATTCCGGTGATGGAGAACCAAGCCGTCCGCCTGATCAAGGACGGACGCCCGTTCTGGCTGGCCGGCCTCGCCGACCAGCAGCCCTTCATGGGCAGCTGGAAGTCGCTCAGTCATGCGGACGTGTCGCGCACGCTCGCGGCGATTACCGATTCGGCGCCGGTAATCCTGATGGCGCATGAACCCGACATCTTCGCCACCCTCTCGGACCGATTTTCGTTAACCCTGGCCGGCCATACCCATGGTGGACAGGTGCGGATGTTCGGACGCTCGCCCGCGATCCGCAAGGTCCAAGGCCATGATTACGCGTACGGGCACATCGTGCAGGATGGGCGCCACATGATCGTGTCCGGGGGTTTCGGCATGAGCCGGATCCCAGTGCGGCTTGGCGTGCCGCCCGAGATCGTGCTCCTCGAACTCGGGCAGACCGCGCCAGCGCCTGACGCCTGAGCGACTTTGGGAAGTCGAAGGGTCGCGATGCACCGGCTCCGCGCCCGAATGACGCGCCGCTCGTCGTCCGCCGCTCACCGCGCTACCTGCTCGACATGCGCGCCCTGATTCCGTTCCTCGCCCTTTCCTGCCTCGTCGCGGCGTCCGGATCCGCCCGGGCCCAATCTTGCGAGACGCTCATCGATCGCGTCACATCCGAGACAGCGGCGCAGGCGACCGAGCGCCGCAGCGATTACGCCAGCTTCACGGCCAGTCCCGACATGACGCTGACGCTCGCCTGCGGCGGACCGGACTTCTCTTCCGTCGGCGCGCAGTATCGCGGCGCGAACCCGCCGGATACCTATTACGACACGTTCGGTCATGCCGGGCATGCTGTGACCGGGATCGACGCCCAGGTGATCACCGAAGCCGCGCACAAGGCCCAGGCAGCCGCGATCCGGCTCCGCCACAGCAACGTCGATCTCGGCGGCGCCCGGATCACGTGTTCGGCGATGGTGTCGCCCGACAAGGGACCGTTGACACTCTGCGCCGTGATCGAGCACAGCGACCGGAGCTGACGCCGGCGGCACGCGCCGCCGGCTCGCCGTCCCGCCTCAGAGCGGGATGTTGTCGTGCTTCTTCCAGGGCTGCTCCATCTTCTTGGTGCGCAGCATGCCGAGCGCCCGGGCGATCCGGCGCCGGGTCGAATGCGGCATGATCACTTCGTCGATGTAGCCGCGCTCGGCCGCCACGAAGGGCGACAGGAACCGATCCTCGTACTCGCCGGTCCGGGCCGCGATCTTCTCGGGATTTCCCAACTCGCTGCGGAAGATGATCTCTACCGCTCCCTTGGCGCCCATCACGGCGATCTGGGCGGTCGGCCACGCGTAGTTGAGGTCCGCGCCGACATGTTTCGAGGCCATGACGTCGTAGGCCCCGCCGAACGCCTTGCGGGTGATGATCGTCACCAGCGGCACGGTCGCCTGCGAGTAGGCGAAGAGTAGCTTGGCGCCGTGCTTGATCAGGCCGCCATATTCCTGCGCGGTGCCCGGCAGGAAGCCCGGCACGTCCACGAAGGTGACGATCGGGATGCCGAAGGCATCGCAGTAGCGTACGAAGCGCGCGGCCTTCCGCGAAGCATCCGAATCGAGCACGCCCGCCAGGACCAGGGGCTGGTTGGCCACGAAGCCGACCGTCCGACCCTCGATCCGACCGAAGCCGGTGATGATGTTGCGCGCGTAGGTCGCCTGGATCTCGAAGAAGTCGCCCTCGTCCACAACGCGACGGATCAGCTCGCCCATGTCGTAGGGCTTGTTCGGGTTGTCGGGGATCAGCGTGTCGAGGGACGAATCGAGCCGTTCGACATCGTCGAAGCTCGTGAGTTCCGGCACGCCGTCGATGTTGTTGGCCGGCAGGAAGTCGAGCAGGCGGCGGATCTGGAGGATCGCCTCCACGTCGTTCTCGAACGAGCCGTCCGCGATCGACGACTTGGTGGTGTGGACCTTGGCGCCACCGAGTTCCTCGGCGGTCACGACCTCGTTGGTCACGGTCTTCACCACGTCGGGGCCGGTGACGAACATGTAGCTCGTGTCGCGGACCATGAAGATGAAGTCGGTCATGGCTGGCGAATAGACGTCGCCACCCGCGCACGGGCCCATGATCACCGAGATCTGCGGAATGACGCCGGAGGCCATGACGTTGCGGCGGAACACCTCGCCGTAGCCGCCGAGCGCCGCGACACCCTCCTGGATGCGCGCGCCGCCGGCATCGAAGATGCCGATGATCGGGGCGCGCATCTTCAGCGCCATGTCCTGGACCTTCACGATCTTCTGCGCGTGCGCCTCCGACAGGGAGCCGCCGAACACCGTGAAGTCCTTGGAGAACAGGAAGACGGTCCGGCCGTTGATCGTGCCCCAGCCGGTCACCACGCCGTCGCCCGGGATCTTCTGGCTTTCCATGCCGAAATCCGTGGAGCGGTGCTGCACGAACATGTCGAATTCCTCGAACGACCCATGGTCGAGGAGGAGGTCGATGCGCTCCCGGGCGGTGAGCTTGCCACGTTTGTGCTGCGCCTCGACGCGCCTCTCACCACCGCCGAGACGAGCCTGCGCCCGGCGCTCTTCGAGCTTGTCGAGGATATCCTTCATCGCTGTTTCCGCCCTTCCCCTGCCGGTAACCTGCGACCCGGTTCGGGCCGGGTCCAAGCTTGTGCATTCGCCGATGATCCGGCCTTAGCACGGGCCTTACGGGTGGCAAACCGACATGTTTGTCAGAGCTTTGGGGGGAGATGGTGGACGGTGCAGGGATCGAACCTGCGACCTTTCCCGTGTGAAGGGAACGCACTACCGCTGTGCTAACCGTCCGTACCGGCGTCAAGGCATACGTGTCGGCCGCGCTTCTCCAGCGCCGCGAACCGGTGGCGGGCCTTCTAGGGCGCGGTGGGCCGGAACGTCAAGCGCGGTTCGCGATGTTCTTGCGCATGACCGGTGGCCGCAATCGATCGGAGAGGGCGAGTTTTGAGCCAGCGCTCGCCACTGCGTCCAGAAAAGGTGATCCTCGTCCTAGACACTATCTATTCAAACCCGTGAAACGTGCAGAACCTGTCACGATACCCATGACGCGTAGGCCGCTCACGACATCACCGACACCGCCCCGGCAACGCCGACGGCGCAGGTTCTTCCGCGTCCCATGGTTGACAAGTTCGCCGCCCCGGTGCGCTGTGCGGGGATGCACGAGGAGCCAGCGGGCGTGAATCCCGGTAGCGACGTGACGTCGGACAGCGCGGGCCGGGCGCAACGCCCGCGCGTGGCGATCACCTACTGCACGCAATGCAACTGGCTGCTGCGGTCCGCCTGGATGGCGCAGGAGCTTCTTTCCACCTTCCGCGACGATCTCGGGGAGGTCGCGTTGATCCCGGCCTCAGGCGGCGCGTTCCGGATCGAGATCGGCACGGCTTTGGTGTGGGAGCGGGTGCGCGATGGCGGCTTCCCCGACGTGAAGGCGCTTAAACAGCGGGTGCGGAACCACCTCGACCCGGCGCGCGATCTCGGCCATATCGACCGGCCATGAGGCGAGGGAACGGCGAGGAGCCCGCGGGGCACCGCAGGCCGGGGGCGGGCCCCGCTTGAGTCCGCAGCGGCAAGCCGGGGGCGGCGACGTCCCGGCGGTGATCCCCGCACGCCGGTCTTGGCTGTCGCGGCGGCTTCACCGTTTCGCCGGCAACGGCTTCTCGACGCAGGTCTATCTGATCGCCCTCGTCGTGGCACTGATCGGGCCGGGCCTCCTGTTCACCGGCATTCTGTTGATGCGCTACGCGTCGGCCGAACGGGCGCGCTTCGAGCAGGATGCGCGTGAGAACGTGCGCGGCATCGGCCTGTCGCTGGATCGCGATACGGCGGGTCTCGTCTCGGTGCTGCAGACGCTCGCCACGTCGCCGCGGATTCGCCAGGGCGATTTCGAAGCCTTCGATGCGCAGGCCCGGCTCGTTCGCGAGTCCATCGATCTCGATGTCCTGCTCAGGCGGCCGAACGGCCAGGAGATGGTCAATACCGGCGTGCCGCGTGGTGCGCCGCTGCCGGTCGTGGCGCTGCCCTTCGATCAGGAGCTGTCGAAGGGTACGCAACGCGCCATGGTGAGCGGCTTCGTGCCGGGTCCCTCCGCGAACGAAGCGTCCTACGCGGTCGGCGTGCCCGTGATGATCGACGGTGAAGTCGGATACATCCTGAGCTTCACCGTCCCGCTGTCCCGCCTTCAGGGCATCCTGTCGCGTGAGGTCGTGCCGGGCTGGACGACGGGCATCAGCGACCGCAACGGCATCGTGCTGGCGCGGCTGCCCGATCCCGATGCGGTGGTGGGCCGTCCGCGGCTCGCGAGCCTCCGGCAGGTCCAATCCGCGACACCGGGGGTCTGGGAGGGCCAGGACCGACAGCACAAGCCGGTCGTGGTGATCGAGGCCCGCTCCCGTCTCACCGGCTGGATGGTCGCCACCAGTATCCCTCAAGCTCTGGTCGATGCACGCGTCCGCCGCTGGGTCTGGGCCTTCGCGGGCTTCGGCCTGCTGGTGTTGGCGACGTCCTCGCTGCTGGCCGTGAATCTGTGGTCGCGGGTTTCCCGCCCGCTGAGGCTGCTGGCGGCCACAGGGCCCGCGCTGGCACGCGGGGAGGCGATTCCGCGCATCTCCTCGCCGGTCCACGAGATCCAGCGCCTTGCCCTCGTCCTGTCCGAGGCCTCGCTCCGGCTGCGCACCCGCGAGGAGGAGCGCGACCTTGCACTGGCCGAGACGCGGCGGGGCCTGACGGCGCTCAGCGAGAGCGAGGCCCGGTTTCGACACATGGCCGATTCGGCGCCGGCCCTGATCTGGATGACGGACGAGACCGGCGCGGTGAGCTTCGCCAATCTGCATTTCGAGCACATGTTCGGGATCAGGGCGGCGAGACTCGCCGAAGAGGGTTGGGCGCGGATCATCCATCCGGATGATCTCGAAGCGTTTCGCGCAGCCTTCTCGGAGGCGTTCGACGCGCGGGTGCCGTTCCGCCTTGAGGTGCGCGTGCTCGACCGGGATCGGATCGCGCGCTGGCTGCGCTGCGAGGGCGTGCCACGCCTCGACGACGATCAAAACTTCCTCGGCTATACCGGCTGCAACATCGACATCACCGACGCCAAGAACGCCGAGGAGCACCTGCTGCTCCTGATCCACGAACTCAATCACCGGGTGAAGAACACCCTGGCCACGGTTCAGTCGATCGCCGTGCAGTCCCTGCGCGGGCTCGAAGGCGCGGAGGCCGATGCCGCGCGTGCCGCCTTCGAGGCGCGTTTGCTGGCACTGGCCCGGGTCCACGACGTGCTCACCCGCGAGAGTTGGGAAGGCGCCGAACTGTCGGCGGTGGTGGCGGACGCGATCCGGCCGCTCGAATCCGGCGATGGCCGCGCCTCGCGGTTCCGGGTCACCGGACCGCCCCTGCGGCTGGCACCGCGGCTCGCCCTGTCGATCGCCATGGCGCTGCACGAACTGGGCACCAACGCGGTGAAGTACGGCGCGCTCTCGGCCGATGGCGGCATGGTGGACATTGCGTGGACGGTTCGGCGCGAGGACGAGACGCTTCTGTACCTCCGCTGGTCCGAACTCGGCGGACCGCCGGTCAAGAAGCCGACCCGCACAGGCTTCGGCTCACGGCTGATCGAGCGCAGCTTGGCTCGCGAACTGGCCGGCGCGGTGACGCTGAACTACGAGCCGTCCGGCGTGGTCTGCACCATCGAGGCGCCCGTGCCGCCGCCGGGCCTGCTAGAGCGCAAAGGCGCCGCTGCGCCGGCGCGGATTGCGCCGCTGCCGTTGGCGGGGTGAGGGCGGCGACCCCGCACCTTCAATGATACGGATCGGCCGCGTCTCGCAGCCCATCGCCCAGGAAGTTGAAGGCCAGCACCGTCACCAGCACCGGCAGTACCGGCGCGAGCAGCCATGGATAGAGCTGCACGGCCGCCAGATTCTGCGCCTCGTTGAGAAGCACGCCCCAACTCGTCACCGGCGGTCGCAAGCCGAGCCCCAGGAAGGAGAGGGCGGTCTCGCCGAGGATCATGGTGGGGATCGACAGGGTCGCCGAGGCGATCAGGTGGCTCATGAAGTTCGGGATGAGGTGCCGGCCGATCACCCGAGTCGGCGAGGCGCCCATCAGCTCCGCGGCCTGGACGAAATCCTCCTCCCGCAGGGCCAGGAGCTTGCCACGCACCGCCCGGGCGAGGCCGGGCCAGTCAAGAAGTCCCAGAATCACCGTGATGCCGAAGAAGATCAGGAGCGGGCTCCAGTTCGGCGGCAGGGCCGCCGAGAGCGCGAGCCAGAGCGGCAATTCGGGCAGGGAGCGCACAACCTCGATCAGCCGCTGCACCCCGGCATCGACGATGCCGCCGAAATAGCCCGCGATGCCGCCGAAGAAGAGCCCCAGCGCGAAGGAGATCGCCACGCCGACGAGGCCGATCGTGAGCGAGATCCGCGCCCCGTAGATCAGGCGGGAGAACAGGTCGCGTCCCAGCTTGTCGGTGCCGAGCAGGAACAGGGTGCCGTTCTCCGGCGGGCAGACGACGTGCAGGTCGGTATGGATAAGCCCGAGCCAGTCGTACCCGTCGCCCCGGCACAGGAAGCGCAGCGGCTGCGGGGCCGCCGTATCGACCTTGTAGTCCCGGCGGAACGTGGCGAGGTCGAGATGCGCCCGGTAGGGATAAACGAACGGCCCGACGAACCGGCCCTCATGGAACAGGTGGACGCCCTGTGGCGGTGCGTACAGGAAGTCGCCGTTGCGCCGAGCCTGACCGTAGGGTGCCAGCACTTCGACGAACGGCACGATCGCGTAGAGCGCCAGCAGGATCGCGGCCGAAGCCACCGCGAGGCGATGACGCAGGAATTTTCGGACGATCAGCCGCCATGCTGAGGCGCTCTTAGCGAGGCCTTCAGGACCGGCATCCGGCTCGAAGGGCGCCGGGTCGACGAAGTGGCGGTCGGCGGGGATCGCGTCCGTCATCGCAGCCCCATGCGGATGCGCGGATCGAGCCAGACCAGAGTCAGGTCGGAGATCAGCATCCCGACGAGCGTGAGGGAAGCGACGAACATCAGGATGAAGCCGGCCATGAACTGATCCTGGCTGCGCAGGGCTTCGAGGAGCAGCGGACCGACCGTCGGAAGGCTCAGCACCAGCGAGACCAGCACCGAGCCGGAGACGAGATGCGGCAGCAGATTGCCGATATCTGCCACGAACGGGTTCAGCGACATCCGGAACGGATATTTCAGCAGGGCCTTCAGGGGCGGCAGGCCCTTGGCGCGGGCGGTGACCGTGTAGGGCTTGGCAAGCTCGTCCAGCAGGTTGGCGCGCATGCGCCGGATCATCGCCGCCGTCCCGCCGAGCCCGATCACCAGGGTCGGCACGACCAGATGGCCCAGCAGCGAGCGGATCTTCTCCCAGGTCCAGGGCTGGCTGGTGAGCGCCGAATCGTAGAGGCCGCCGATCGACAGGCCGAACCAGCGATTGGCATAGAACAGCAGGATCAGCGCCAGCAGGAAGCCGGGCACAGCGAGGCCGACATAGCCCAGCAGGGTCACCACCGCGTCGCCGAACGTGTTGCGGTGCGTCGCCGAGTAGATCGCGGCCGGAATCGCCACGAGGTGGACGAACACGACCGCGGTCAGGTTGATCAGCAGCGTCAGCCACAGGGCGTCGCCGACGATGTCCGCCACCGGCTTGTCGTACTCGAACGACCAGCCCCAATCGCCCTGGAGCAGCCCCGAGAAGCCAACCGAACCGGGCATGACTCCGATCCACATCAGGTATTGCTGCCAGACCGGCCGATCGAGCCCGTATTGCTGGATCAGCAATTCGGCCTTCGCCACCGAAGTCGCGTCGCCGGTGGCGCGCAATTCCATGATCCTGTTGGAAAGATAATCGCCCGGCGGCAGCTTGATGATGATGAAGACGAGCGCCGAAATCACCAGCAGCGTCGCCGCCATGGTGAGGATGCGGCGGAGGATGACGGTGATCACCGAGCCTCCACGCGCTTGTCGGCGGTCTGATCCCAGAACAGCTCGTCGAGGCGCTGCACGCCGATCAGGGCCGTGGGATCCCAGGAATAGAGGGCGCGCTTCGGCAAATTGACCAGGCGATCGGCTCCCACCACGGGCTGCAGCGCCCCCGCCACGGTGCCGATCACCCAGGTGTTGTGCGCGTGGTTCATCAGCATCTCGCGCCAGATCGCGGCCTGCTTGGCCCCATCATCGGTGGCGCGCCACTGGCGGTCGAGCTCGATCAGGCGCTGCACCTCCGGGATGTCGCAGGGTTCCCCGCTCTTGCCGCGGCTCTCGACGTTCATGCTCCAGAGCGGCCAGGAATAATGCTCCGGCTGCGCGGGACTTAACTCGGTCGGCGGCATGATCGCGGTCGGGACCGCGAGGTCGAGCCCTTGGGCGGCCACCATCACGGTCATGCCGGCGATGGAGCGCCGGTGCAGGTTGGTGCGCTCCTGGGGCTTGGTAACCAGACGGATCCCGACCTCGCGCCAGAACTCGGTGATGAGCAGCAGCGCGTCGAGCACCATCTCGGCCTCGCCGTCGCTCTCCACGACGATCTCCAGCGGGCGCCCGTCGGGCAGGAGACGGGTACCGGAACCGTCCCGGCCGGTCAGCCCAAGGGTGTCCAAAAGCTTGGCGGCCGCGGCCGGGTCGTAGCCGGCGTTGAGGCTCCGCATCTCCGGCTCGAACAGCGGGCTGTCCGACACGATCGTGTCGTTGCCCTCGGTGCCGAGCCCGAACAGCAGCGTGTTGTTGAGCGTCCGTCGGTCGATCGCCAGCGACAGGGCATGGCGGTAGCGCACGTCGCGGTTGAGCTGGCGCCAGACCGGATCGTGGGTGGTCATGTTTGGGTACAGGGCGAATTCCGAGCCGCGCGCCACCGGCCACAGGTTGGTGCGGTAGCGGTGCGTCGCCTCGCCCTCCTTGAGGCTCGGGATGTCGGGCATCGACAGGCCGCGGAACATCAGGTCCGCCTCGCCGGCATTGGTCTTGGCGACCAGCAGACCCTGCGAGGCCACGTCCATGACGATCGCATCAACATAGGGCAGCTGGGTGCCGGCCGGGTCGACCCGGTGGTAGCTTCGATTGCGCTCGAAGCGGAACCGCGTGGCGGGTGAGCGGGTCCGCGGCACCCAGCCCTGCAGGGTCGGGCAGTCCGGATTGCTGAGCTCGTAATTGTCGTCCATGCGGTTGTGCAGGGCGGCCCAGCTGCGGAGTTTGAGCGCCTTGGCCTTTGCGTCGGCGGCCTCCTGCCCGATGTAGCGGGCATGGACCGGCTTGAGATAGTGCGACGGGCGGTAGATCAGCGGATCCCGCGGCGCCGCCAGGGCGGGCAGGAACAGCGGGTTCGGCCGGTCCCAGCTGAAGCGGATCGTGACCGGATCCACCACCTCGACCTGCGGCAGCTTGCCCTCGATCCGGAAGAAGGCCGGCGGCCCGTCCGGACTCAGCGCCTTCTCGTTGGCGATGTCCTCCCAGTAGTAGCGGAAATCCTCGGTGGTGAACGGATGCCCGTCCGACCAGCGATGGCCCTTGCGGAGGGTGAAGGTGAAGCGCCCGCCCTCGACATCGACGCGCTCCAGCACGTCCGGCCGGAGGTTCAGGTCGGCATCGTAGCCGACCAGGCGCGTGTAGCCGTAGACCGAGAGGTAGCGGACGTCCCGCGCCTTGGCGATCAGGGTCCGGATCGTACCACCGGCCGTGCCGAGCCGCCGGTCATGGGCGGCGAGATCGACCACCAGGGGGGCGGTCGGTGGGGCAGGGGCTTCGGCCGGCGGGGTGTCGGCGAAGGCTGTGAGCGGCGCGCGCGACCAGACGAGTGTGGCGCCGAGGCCGGCGAGGAGGGCGCGGCGGGAGACGATATCGTACCGTCGCCCATCGAAGCTTGATCCTGTGAGCGTCTCCGGTACGCACCGACGCGGATCATCGAGCGCGACCGGCCCCCTCTCCCGTGCCGGAGAGGGTTGGGGTGAGCGACGAGAACTCTCCGGATGGGGCATGCGATCGATGCGCCGACAGGGCGCGCCTGGTCCTGAAAGACCTGATCCCTCACCCTGTCCCTCTCCCGGACGGGAGAGGGAACTCGCGTCCGTGCCTGAAGCCGTGTCGTCAGCGTGGATGTCCGACCAGCTCATGGCCCACCCCGCAACGTCACCGCGGTCAGCCGCGCCGGCGAGTAGCCGGTGGCCCGATGCAGGTCATCGAAAGCGTGGGACCGGACGATCAGGCTCGCCGCCTGCCTCACCAGCACATCATCCGCCGGTTGCTCGAACTGGCGTCCGTTGCGGGTCCAGCGGATCGGCTCCGGGCTGCGCTCGGGGCCGGTGATCATCGCGATGGTCGGGTGCGCGGGGCCGCCATGGGCGTGGATCCGGTGGCCGGCCGCGTCGTCGTCGAACAGCAGGCGGGTCAGGCCGCGGGCCTGCGCCTCCACGACCCGACGCCCCTGCGCGACGTGGTCGTCGAAGAACGCCACCGTGGAGGTCGGGTCGAGCATCGACCAATCGGCGGTCGACCAGTCGGCGGTGCTGTAGCGGGCCTGTGGGTCGCGGTATTGAAGCCCGGACAGATCGGGATCGTGGCAGAAGATCCGGGCCTCCGGGCAGGCCTGCCGGATCACCCAGGTGGTCAGCCCGCGGAACACCCCCGATTCGATGACGAAGGCGGGTCTCAGGGCCCGCATCGCCACGTAAAGCTGCAGCGCCCCGTTGAAGCCGCTGCCGCCCCGCCGCTGACGGACGGGCGCGGTCGGGATCAGCGACCAGAAGGTGCGGACCTGATCGAGGACGGCGCCGTCGGGCGTCAGCCCGGCCGCCGCGAGGTCGCGCTCCAGGATCACGGCCGCCGATTCGAGCAGCGTCGCCACCTCGCGCGCGGAGGTCGGCCGGTGGCTCCAATCGGGGGCGGCGGGCACGAGGTCGTAGCCGAGCCGGTCGAACAGAGGGCCGAGCACCTTCCGGCGCAGGCGTTCCAACACGACCGGGGGACGCATCTGGCTCATGCGGCCACCGCTTCGGCCGCACCGCCGAAGCGGACACGGTGGCCGGCCTCGATGGCGCGCATCGTGCCCGCCTCCTCGGGCTTCAGCCGATAGGGCGCCTCCCAGCGCGTCGGATCGTTCCGGTCGGACGCCACGGCCGCGAAATCGAGCGGGTGATCCAGGCTCGGATCGGGCACGGCGGCCAGCAGCGCCTGCGTGTAGGGATGGACCGGCTGGCGGAACAGGGCGGCCCGGGGGGCCTCCTCGACGATCCGCCCCCGGCACATCACGCTGATCGTGTCAGCCATGTAGTCGATTACCGCCAGGTTGTGAGAAACGATCAGGTAGGACAGCCCCAAAGCCGCCTGGAGATCCTTGAGCAGGTTCAGGATCTGCGCCTGCACCGACACGTCGAGCGCCGACACGGGCTCGTCGAGCACGAGGAGCCGCGGCTGCACGGCCAGCGCCCGGGCGATGCCGATGCGCTGGCGCTGCCCGCCCGAGAAGGCGTGCGGGTAGCGGTTGAGGCCGTTCGGCTCCAGGCCGACCATGGCCATCAGGGCGCGGCACCGCGCCTTGCGCTCCGCGCCCGGGACGCCGTGGATCTCCATCGGCTCGCACAGGATCTGGCGCACGGTCATGCGCGGATCGAGGGAGGCGTAGGGGTCCTGAAACACGAACTGGACCGTGCGCCGGTAGGCGAACAGGGCGTTGCCGCTCAAGGCGTGGACGTCCCGCGGGCCGGCGCCGTCGTCGAACAGGATCCGGCCGGAATCGGGCGCGAGCGCCCGCATGATCATCTTCGAGACCGTCGTCTTACCCGATCCCGATTCGCCGACGAGGCCGAGCGTCTGGCCCGCCGAGAGGCTGAGCGACACATCGGAGACGGCGTGGACGTACCGCGGCTTCTGCCAGATCCGGCCGGAGCGCAGTGTGAAGGTCTTGCTCACCCGCTCGACCTGAAGGATCGGCCCGGCCAGCGGCGCGCGTGCCTGCACCGGCGGGATCTCGGCCTTCGCCGGGCGGATCGGGGTCAGGCGCTCGCCCGGCGCCATGTCGAACCGGGGCACGGCGTGAAGCAGCGCCCGCAGATAGGCGTGGCCGGGGGCACGCATCACCGCCTCGCGCGGGCCGGATTCCACAAGCCGCCCGCGATAGAGCACCGCCACGTCGTGGGCGACGTTGGCGACGACCCCAAGATCGTGGGTGATCAACAGGATCGCCATCCCGGTCTCCTCCTGGAGCCGGGTCAGCAGGGCGAGGATCTGGGCCTGGGTTGTGACGTCGAGCGCCGTGGTCGGCTCATCGGCGACCAGCAGCGCCGGCTTCAGGATCAGCGCCATGGCGATCATCGCGCGCTGACGCAGGCCGCCCGACAGCTCGAACGGATAGGTGCGAAGGGCGCGCTGCGGATCCAGAAAGCCCACGCGGGCGAGGGCCTCCTGCGTGCGCGCATCGGCCTCCCGCCGGTCGGCACCGGTGTGGATGCGCAGGGCCTCGCCGATCTGGTCCCCGATCGTGTGGAGCGGCGAGAGGCAGGTCATCGGCTCCTGAAAGATCATCGCGATGCGTTGGCCGCGGATCGCCCGCATCGCCGGGCCTTCGGAGGGAAGCCGCGCGATGTCGACATCCGAGCCGCCGTCGCGGAACAGGATCTGGCCGCGGGTGATGGCGGCGGAGGGCGGGAGGATGCGCAGGATCGCCTGCGCGGTCACCGACTTGCCCGAGCCGGATTCGCCGACGAGCGCCAGGGTCCGCCCGCGCTTCACGTCGAGGGACAGGCCGTGCAGCGCCTCGAACGGTTTCGGCTCGGCTCGGAACGCGACGGCAAGATCGCGGATGGACAGAAGTGCGCTCAAACGGTCCCCGCGCTCTGGAGACCCGGATGATGGGGCGGCGTACCCCGCCTGTCCATTGCGGCACTGTCGAAAGCACGCCGCGGATGCAGCCTCTCGATCGCCGGATGCTTCAGGAGCACGGCCAGCAGCTGCTCAATAAAGCTCCAGACAGCTGCATCCTGCCCTAGATGGTGGGTCAGCAGGACGATCGGGCGTTCGGGTCTCTGCGTGATGTCGTCGGCGAGGGCGGTGAGCATCGTCTCGATGTCGCGCAGGGAGCGCGAGCCGCGCCAGTCGATCGGATCGAGCGTGGCGTCGATGCGGCGGAGACCGGGGATCGGCGCCCCCGGGATGGCCGACAGGCCGCGATAGCCGAGCTCCGGAAGGGCGGAGGCCAGCGCCGGCGCGAGGCGGTTCCAGGGCGGAACGAAGACCGGGAGCAGCTGGAACTCCGCTACGCGCGCCCGCGCGATCCGGAGCCCGGCGGCCGCATCCGCCACAAGGGCAGAGAGCGGTCGACCAGGGCCGAATTCCGCGGCCTTCGTGCCGAGCGGTGCGTGGTTGCGGTGCGCGAGGCCGTGGACTGCGACGGTGACCTCCGGCGCCGTTTCGAGGCGACGCCCCAGGGTCGGCTCGATACCGGCTGGGATGGCAGCGAGCAGGAGCGGGGCGTTGTGCGCCTCGGCCAGTACAAGCAGCCGGTCGAGTGCGGGCGTCGCCGTGACCGCATCGTCGTCGCGCCAGAGAAACGGAATGGTGCGGCCGCAGGCGCTGGCTGCGTCGAGGGCCTGATGCAGCATGCGCCAGGACGAATGCGCAGCCAGGTGAGGCGCGGCCTCACTGCGCGTCACGTCCATGCTCGATCCTGGACCTTCTCGTCCCTCACCCCAACCCTCTCCCGCACGGGAGAGGGGGCGCGTCGCACCCGCGCTATCCGATGATGCTCGGCCGTCACGCTTCTGCTGGATCAGGCTCGTCTGCGCGGAATCGCCATCCGCAGCCGCGGAGATCGTGTCAGCGGCAGGGACGCGGCGTCCACCGCGGCGGTCCGCATGAAGCGCCACGACGATTTCGACAGAGCGCGCGGCCCCGCTGAGATCGAACCCATGCGAACCGGGCCGGGGCGCCGCACGCTGCGCGTCCACCGCCTGAAGCAGCGCCGGGGTGCTCAATTCCGCCTCCGGCAGGACCCGGGCGAGGCCGTGCGCGGCGAGATGCTCCGCGCGCAGGCGTTGCTCGGTCTCGCCACCCGCCTCGAACGGGACGAGGACAGCGGGCGTCCCCGTCGCGAGAAGATCGGTCGCGGTGTTGTAGCCGCATTGGCTGACCGACACGGCGGCACCGGCCAGCAGGGTCCGGTAATCCGCCCGGGCACGGCCGAGGACACCATCCGGAAGTCCAAGTCCGATTTCCCGCAGGGCGGAGTCCGGTACGCCGTGGCCGGCCAGGATCCGCCAGCCGAGATCCGGCCGCTGCCGGGCCGCGTCGGCGGCGATGCGCAGCAAAAGTAGCCCGGCCGGTCCGGATCCCGCGGCGACCAGGATTCCGGCACGTTCCGCAGCCGGTACGGGGCGCGTCCCCTCGTCCACATAGCCCGTGTAGCGCAGCGTGCCGGCCGTCGCGGCGTCGAGCGGCCAGGAGGCTTCGAGCGGCACCAGCGCCGGATCGCCGTGGACCAACACGGCATCGTAGAGGGTGCTGACACGGGCATGGGCCTGCGCGATCCGCTCCGGCCGCGTGGTGGCGACGAGGATGTCGCGCACAGAGGCGAGCACTAGGGGACGGGGCACCCGGGCGTGTGCCGCCTCGACCAGCGCCATGTACTCCGCCGCCAGGGCCCGCCGGCCGAAGGGGAACAGCTCGGTCAGCACGGCATCGGGCGCGAAGGTCTCCAGCGCTTCGATCATCCGCGTGCGGCGGTGCGCCAACCACGCCGCATCCGCGGGCTCCCCGTCAGGCTTCAACAGCGTCGCGAACGCGGTGCCGACGATGGAGAGCGGCGGCAGCTGGACGAGCCGCACCCCATCGAGGCGCACCAGGGGGGCCGGAACCCCGCCGGAGATCAGCATCGCCTCGTGACCGGCCGCCACGAACGATCGGGCCAGGGCGGCGGCGCGGGTGAGATGCCCAGCGCCGAGGAGATGCGTGACCGCGATCAGGACGCGCACGGCGAGCCCTCCGGGGCGCTGTCGATCGCGGATGCGCCCGCTCCGGCCGAACCCCGCAGCCGGCCGGCGATCAGCGATACGGCACTCTCCTCCGAGAAATCCTCGACCAGCCGGGCGCGCGCCGCCGCGCCGAGGCGGAGTCTGAGGTCCGGATCCCCCGCCAGACGGATCAGGGCCGCGATCAGGGCCGCAGGCTTGCCGGGCTGGACCAGAATGCCGTGGACCTCGTCGGCGATGAATTCCGGCGTGCCGCCGAAGGCCGTCGCGAGGATCGGAAGGGCCTGGCTGGCGGCCTCCATCAAGACGTTCGGCAAACCGTCACGGTCGCCGCCGGGGCCTGGCTTGGTCGGCAGCACGAACAGATCGGCCGCGCGCATCGCCGCGATCACCTCGGGTTGGGCCAGGGCGCCGCGGAAGTTCACCCGTCCGGCGGGGCCCCGTTCGCGCACGTCCGCTTCGAGCGCGCCGCGCAGCTCACCGCCGCCGATCAGGTCGAGCTGCCAATGCAGGGTTGCAGGCAGGCCGGCGAGGGCGGCGATCAGGTCGTCGTGCCCTTTCTTGGCCACAAGTCGCCCGACGCAGAGGAGCCGCAGCGGCTTGGCCGGGTCGGTGCCGTCGCGCCGGTCATTCCGGTCCGGTGCCGGGGGAAAGCGCTCGAGATCGAGCCCATGATAGGCGAGCAAGGTCCGCCCCGGTGCCAGCCCGTCGAGGCGCCTCTGGCCGTCGCGGGTGCAGGTCACGCCCCAGCGGGCGTCGTGCAGCTTCTCGGTCAGCTCCCAGTCCGGCGTGGTCCAGATGTCCTTGGCGTGGGCGGAGAAGCTCCAGCCGCGCCCCGTCAGCAGGGCGGCGTAGCGGGCGACGCTGGCAGGCGTGTGCAGGAAATGCACATGGATATGCCCGACGGCGGCGGGCAGCTCCCGGGCCAGCACCAGCGCCTGGCCGAAGCGGCGCAGGCGCGAGGCCGTCGGGTCGCGCCGGAAATCGCGGGCGAAGAGCGCCAGGAGCGTGGGCAGGCGCGGCCGCCGCAGCGCGGCCATGGCACCGCGGAGCACGCGCAGCGGCGCCGTGTGCAGGTATTCGGGCAGGTAGGAGACCGGCGCGCGGATCTGCGCGTGCATCGGGTGGTGGAACCGGTCGGTCGGTCGACGCAGCGACCAGATTTCCAGAGGCAACCCACGCCGCTCCAGGGCCAGGATCTCCTGGGCGATGAAGGTTTCGGACAGCCGCGGATAGCCCTTCAGGACCACGGCGATCCGCCGCTCGGTCACGAGTAGGCCCGCACGCGGTGGTGCCCAGCGCCTGAACCGGCAAGCGCCCGGACCCGGCGCGCCACGGCTTCGAGCCCGCCGAGCAGGCCCGGGACCAGGACTCGCGAGGGTTCGGTCTGGTCCGGCAGTGCGCGCAATGCGGCCGCCATGCGCTCCGGCTCCCGCCCGTCTTCCTCCATCAGGACACGGACGAGCCCCAGGCCTTCGGCCGCCAGCGCGCGGATCGCCTGCTCCCGGCGCGGCTCGGTGCGCGGCACGAGGATCGCCCGGCGATCAAACGACAGGATCTCGCAGAACGTGTTGTAGCCGCCCATGGCGACCACGCCGGCCGCCTTGCTCATCAGGAACTCGATCTCGCTGTCGAAGGTGATCGCGGAGACCCGCCCGTCGAGCGCGCGGATGCGTGCGTCGAAACCGCTGCGGGCCGCGTCATCCAGGAACGGGCCGAAGGCGATGAGCGCAAGCAGGGGGATGCCGGAATCGGCCTCGTAGGCGGCGATGACCCAGTCGATCAGCGCGGCTCCGTCCCCGCCGCCGCCCGCTGTGACGAGGATGAACGGCCCCTTCGCCATGGCGGGCTCCGCGCGTCCGGGCCGCCGCTCCGGCAAGTCGCGGCGCAGATAGCCCGTATAGGTCAACCGCTCGGCAATCCGCGTGGCGGTCTCCGCCTCCATCGGCAGCGCCGCCAGGGGCGCGTGGATGCGGCTCAGACCGTACACCCAGATCTCGTCATAGAAGCGCGCCATCGTGTCGACCGCACCCTTGCGCTCCCATTCGGGAACGAGGCGGTCGGCTTCGTCCAGCACGTCGCGCAGGCCGAGAACCAGACGGATCCCCCGCTTGAAGGCCCATTCGAGGGTCGGCAGCAACTCCCCGTGGAAACCGGCCGGCTCCTTGTCGACGACGATCATGTCGGGCGCGAAAGCCGCGCAGGTGCGGGTGATGATGTCGGTCCGCAACGCCACCGTCCGATCGAGGGGCACGGCGGCGTCGCGGCTGCCATAGCCCCCGTCGAGGAACTTGACGACCGGGGGCAGCCGGACCGTCCGCACGCCGGGCGCGAAAGCGAAGCGGTCGATCACCGGCGACCCCGACACGATCACCGCCCGGGCCCGGACGTCACCCGACACGATCGCGTTGGCGATCGCCCGTGAACGGCGCAGATGGCCGAGCCCGAACGTGTCGTGGCTGTAGATGAGAACGCGTGGGCCCGATGACGCCTCGTCCTCTCGCATTCCGGTGACCGCCTCAGTTGAAGGCGCGAGGATCGCAGCCGACGCCCTCTCGCACAAGCGGGGCCGGACGGTAAACAGCGCCGTCGCACGGCGTGGCACCAGTGTCGTTGCAGGTGAGTGACCCGATCCGTTCGCCGCTGAACCTTCGCGTCGTCCGGCGTTACGTGCGCCCGATGGGACGCGATCCTGGGTCGACCGGCCGGATCGGCGGTCTCGGCATCCGGAACGGCAGCATCAACCGCACGAGCGGGTTGCGGAACCGGTCGAGCGACAGGCTCTCGTGCATCGCACGCACCGGCTCGCCGCCGAGCGTCGAGGCCAGCAGGGAGCGGGCGTAGAACGGCGTGTTCTCGTAGGTGGTGAGGACGCGGGCGCGGCCGTCGTCGCTGCGGGTCTCGCGGTTCATCCGCCAGAGGCGCGTCGGCGGCAGGCGTGCTTCCGTCGGCGGGCGGATCTCGCGGCGGCTGCCGTCCCGGTTGAAGCGCAGGGACAGGTTCTGGCCGCCGCCATCCCGGTGCTGCACGTCGTACAGGATCGCGGCGCCGTCCGGCAGGTCGGCCCGGCACCACGTCCAGCGGGTGAACGCATCCTCCAGAGCCTCGTCGCCGTCGTTGGTGTCGAAATAGGCGGTGCCGGTCCAGCGCAGTCCGGGCTGGTCGAACGCGATTTCGACCCGCGAGGACGGGGCCATCGGCCACCAACGATGGCGCCCGGCGCGATCGAGGTGGAACGGGCCGGCGGTGAAGCCCGGCGGCTCCAGCCGGACCGTGCCGCGCAGCCGATGGGGCAGGGGCGACCCGCGCTCGTCGATCCGAACGGTCAGCGCCGTGCCATCCCAGTGCATGGCGCTCGGCCCGATGGCGATGTGGTCGGCGTCCCGCGAGAGGCTGTCGGCGCGCCGCTCCGTCATGGCGAAACGGCTGCGCTCGCCATAGAGCACGACGTTCATGGCGCAATGCGCGAACGGGTCCCGTTCGGCGCTCCAGGCATAGTAGGGTGAGAACACGCTGCCGATGAACGCGATGATCGTGAGGCCCTGTCGGCCGTCGTCGCTCACCGCATCGACGTACCACCACGCGTAGCCGCCCCGCGCGACCGGGCCGTCGAATCGCGGTCGTCCAAGATCGCCGCCGCCGCCAGCCGGCCGGACTGCGCCGCCATCGGCACGCCCGGCCCCGGATGGACCGAGCCCCCCGCCAGATAGAGCCCCGGGATCGCTGTACGGGCGCCGGCCCGCTTGAACGTCGCCGCCCAGCCCTGCGCCGACCGTCCGTAGAGCGCGCCCCCCGTCCCCGGAAACAGGGCTTCGAACTCCCGGGGCGTCGTCGTCACGGGCGACGCCAGATCCAGCTGAAGCCCGCAGGCCTCCAGCCGGCGCAGCATGTTCCTCGCGCATGTTTCGATCTCCGGCGGCGTGGGCGGGCGTTCCCGGCCATCCGCCGGGGCATTGACGAGGAGGAGCAGGCGCTCGGGTCCCGCTGGCACGAGGCCGGACTCCGATCGGTCCTGCGCGCAGACGTAGACCGTGGGGTCGTCGGATAGGCGGCGTTGGCGCAGGATCGTGTCGAACTCGGCCCGGTAGTCCCGCGAGAAGAACACCGAGTGATGCGCGAGGGGGAAGCCCCGGGGCTCCGCCACCGCGCAGAAGGTCACGGCCGACAGCGAGCGCTCGGCCGGCGCCAGCCGCGCACCGGCCGGCGCCGCATCGGCACCGAGCAGGCCGGCGCCAAGGGCGGCGCAGTCGGCGTTGCAGACGACCAAGTCCGCCGCGATGCGTTCGCCGCCGGCCAGAACGACGCCGCTGACCGTCCCGCCTTCGGTGACGATCCGCTCGACATGGGCGCCGTAGCGGAACGCGGCGCCCCGCTCCGCGGCGAGATCCGCCACCGATTGCGCCAGGGCGCTCAGGCCCCCCGCCACGGTCCAGACGCCCGCCTGCTCGACATGGGCGACGAGCATCAGGGTCGCCGGTGCGCTGAACGGCGACGCGCCGCAATAGGTGGCATAACGGCCGAAGAGTTGCAGCAGCCGCGGATCGCGGAAGAAGCTGCCGAGCGCCGACCACAGGGTGGCGAAGGGCTGGATTCGCCAGAGATCGCCGATCCCCAATAGGCCGACGCGCTGGGCGAGGCCCGCAGGGCTGGTCCGCCCGTCGCGGATGAACGGGCCTTCGAGCGTGCGGTAGACCTCCGCGGACCGGGCACAGAATCGGCGGTAGCCGTCCGCCTCGCGGGGTCCGGCAAAGGCTGCGATGGCCGCCGCCGAGGCTTCGATATCGGCGAAGAGATCGAGACGTTCGTCGCGACTCCAGGCGTGCCGGGCGAGGAGGTCTGCCGGGCTCAGCGCCACCCGTTCGCCAAAGTTCGCCCCACACTCGGCGAACAGCTCCTCGAACACCCACCGCATAGTGAAGACGGTCGGCCCGGCCTCGACGGCGCGGCCCCCGACCGGAACGCTGCGCATCTTACCGCCGGGCTGTGCGGTCCGTTCCAGGACGGTCACCGCGAAACCGGCCTGCGCAAGTCGGAGCGCGGCGGCCAAGCCACCGATCCCGGCCCCGATCACGACGACGCGCTCCTGCGCCACGCTCGCCCCGCTGTTCCGCATCGGAACGGGATTGATCTGCCGCGTCAGCAGTGTCAATAAGAAATGACACCTGTCGCCGACAAGCCAACACAACAAGGAGGCAACGCGATGGAGTCGGGACGCCGAATCGAGATGGCGCTGGATCGCGCCGTGGCGCACGCGGAGGCACCGGGGGCGCCCCCCATGCTGGCCGAGGCGCTCCGCTACGCCGTGTTCCCCGGCGGACACCGGATCCGACCCCGGCTCTGCCTCTCCGTGGCGCAGGCTTGCGGCGACGACGATCCCGCCGGGTCTTCCGCTGCGGCGGCGGCCATCGAACTCCTGCACTGCGCGTCCCTGGTCCACGACGATCTGCCGTGCTTCGACGACGCCCCGATGCGCCGGCAGAAAGCCACGGTCCACGTCGCGTTCGGCGAACCGATCGCGGTCCTGGCCGGCGACGCGCTGATCGTGCTCGCCTTCGAGACCCTGGCCCGGGCCGCGGGTCCGCATCCGGGGCGGCTCGTCCGGCTGGTGAGCCTCCTCGGGCGGGCCGCAGGCTCGCCCTCCGGCATTGCCGCCGGGCAGGCGTGGGAATCCGAGGCGTATGTCAGCCTTAGCGACTATCAGCAGGCCAAGACCGGCGCGCTGTTCGCGGCCGCCACCGTCGCGGGCGCTGCAGCCGCGGGCGCCGAGCCGGAGCCGTGGCGCAGACTCGGCGAGTGTCTGGGCGAGGCCTATCAGGTGGCCGACGATCTGCGGGACGTCGCTTGCCGCCAGGAGGAGATCGGCAAGCCCGCCGGGCGCGACGCCACGCTCGGGCGCCCCAACGCGGCAGCCTTGCTCGGAACCGGCGGCGCGCTCGATCGCCTCGCCCGACTGACCCGCGAAGCCGTTGCGGCGATCCCGGACTGCCCAGGAGCCGCAACCCTCACCGCCGAGATCGTGGCGCAGGCGCGGCTTTTCCTGCCCGCGAGCCTTCGTGCGGTGACAGCCTGAGCGCCGGATCCCTGCCGCGGACCGGGGCGACACCGCCGGTCCCGGAGGCCTGGAGCGAGCGCTGGCTTGGCTGGCGCAATCGCCTGGTCGCGAACCCGCGGTTTCAGCGCTGGGCCGCGGGCTTTCCGCTGACCCGCGGCATCGCGCAGCGCAACACCCGAGCGTTGTTCGACCTGTGCGCCGGCTTCGTCTACGCGCAGGTTCTGACCGCCTGCATCCGGCTCGATCTCTTCGCGATCCTGGCCGAGGGTCCGGCGTCGCTCGATGCGCTGGCGAGTCGCCTCGATCTGCCGCCCGACAACGCCCGCCGCCTGCTTCGCGCCGCCGAATCGCTGAAACTGGTGCGGGCACTCAAGGGTGACCGGTATGGGTTGGCCGACCTCGGTGCCGCCCTCAACGGAAACCCCGGGATCGCCGGGATGGTCGAGCACCACGCGCTCCTCTACGCCGATCTCGCCGACCCGGTGCGCCTCCTGCGGGGTCAGGGCCAGCCAACCGCGCTTTCGGGCTATTGGCCCTACGCATCCGGCAAAACGGCCGAGCCGGACGCCTATGCCCGCTACAGCGCGCTGATGGGCGCCTCGCAGGCCATGATCGCCGAAGACGTGCTCGACGCCTGCGACCTGTCCGGCGCCCGGCAGCTGATGGATGTCGGCGGGGGCGAGGGCGCGTTCCTCGAAGCGGTCGCGGCCCGCCATGCGCATCTCGGCCTGACGCTCTTCGATCTGCCTGCCGTCGCGGAGCGCGCGACCGCGCGGCTGTCGCGCGTGGGGCTCGGAGGCCGAATCGCCTGCCGCGGCGGCGACTTCCATGCCGGGCTGCCGCCGGGCGCCGATGCCATATCGCTGGTGCGAATCGTCCACGATCACGACGACCGCCCCGCCCAAGCTCTGCTGGTTGCCGCCCATGCGGCCCTGGTCCCGGGCGGTCGGCTGATTCTGGCCGAGCCGATGTCCGGCACCCCGGGGGCCGAGCCGGTCGGGGATGCGTATTTCGGTCTCTACCTGCTGGCCATGGGCTCCGGCCGGCCACGCCGCGCCGAAGAGCTTTATGCCATGCTCCACGCTGCGGGCTTCACCTCCGTGCGCGAGCGCAAAACGCACCGTCCGCTGCTCGCCAGGGTGCTCATCGCCCAAAAATCGAGCGCCAGAGTGTAAGTCGCGCTTGACGCTGCGATCTGTCTATCTAGGATGACACCCAGCGGTTTCGTTCCCACGAGAGTCGCAAATAACAGGGTGGAATGTTCCGACATGGATGCGCTGGCCGTCATCCTCGAACGACCGGAGCACCTCTCAGTCCAGCGGCTCGCGCTGGAGCCTGCCTGCGGGTCCGACGCGGTGGTCGCGATCACCTGGAGCGGAATCAGCACCGGCACCGAGCGCCTGCTCTGGTCAGGGCGCATGCCGCCGTTCCCCGGGATGGGCTACCCCCTGGTGCCGGGCTATGAGTCCGTCGGCACGGTCGTGGAGGCCGATGCCGCCGGCTCGGTCCGGGTCGGCCAGACCGTGTTCGTCCCCGGCGCCCGCTGCTTCGGTGCCGTGCGCGGCCTGTTCGGCGGAGCCGCCTCCCATCTGATCGCGCCAGCCGCTCGGCTCGTACCGGTGGATGCGGCGCTGGGCGATACCGCCTGCCTCCTGGCTCTAGCAGCGACCGCCTATCGGGCGCTCGGCGGGATCCAGCCCGGTTCGACCCCGCTGATCGTCGGGCACGGCGTCCTCGGCCGGCTGCTCGCACGCCTTACCCTGGCCGCCGGCGCGGCGCCGACGGTGTGGGAGACGAACCCGCTGCGCCTTGCGGGCGACCACGGCTACACGGTTCTTTCGCCCGAGAGCGATCACCGGCGCGACTACGCGGTGATCACTGATGTCAGCGGCGACGCCTCCGGCCTGGATGCGCTGATCGCCCGTCTGGCCCCCGGCGGCGAGATCGTGCTCGCCGGGTTCTACGAGGCGCCACTGAGCTTCGCCTTCCCGCCCGCCTTCATGCGCGAGGCCCGGATCCGGATCTCGGCCGAGTTCAAGCCGGCGGATCTGGCGGCCGTCACGGCCCTGATCGACGGCGGACGCCTCTCCCTCGACGGGCTGATCACGCACCGCGTGGCTGCCACCGAGGCCGAGGCTGCCTACCGCACCGCCTTCACCGACCCGGCCTGCCTGAAAATGATCCTCGATTGGAGGGACGCCGCGTGAACGTTCAGCTCAATAAGGCTGCCCTCGATCAAGCGACCCAGCTCCGCGCCGAAGCGGCGATCGAACCGGATGCGGTCGCGACCGCGCCGGTGAAGAAAGAGACGCAGATCATCGCGATCTACGGCAAGGGCGGCATCGGCAAGTCGTTCACGCTGGCCAATCTCAGCTACATGATGGCCCAGCAGGGCAAGAAGGTCCTGCTGATCGGCTGCGACCCGAAGAGCGACACGACCTCGCTGCTGTTCGGCGGCAAGGCCTGCCCGACCATCATCGAGACCTCGACCAAGAAGAAGCTCGCCGGCGAGGCGGTCGCGATCGGCGATGTGTGCTTCAAGCGCGACGGCGTCTACGCCATGGAACTCGGCGGTCCGGAGGTCGGGCGCGGCTGCGGCGGACGCGGCATCATTCACGGCTTCGAGCTGCTGGAGAAGCTCGGCTTCCACGAATGGGGCTTCGACTTCGTCCTGCTCGACTTCCTGGGTGACGTGGTCTGCGGCGGCTTCGGCCTGCCGATCGCCCGGGACATGTGCCAGAAGGTCATCGTCGTCGGCTCGAACGACCTGCAATCGCTCTACGTCGCCAACAACGTCTGCTCGGCGGTCGAATATTTCCGCAAGCTCGGCGGCAACGTCGGTGTCGGCGGCCTGGTGATCAACAAGGATGACGGCACCGGCGAGGCCCAGGCCTTCGCGGACGCCGCCGGCATCCCGGTCCTGGCCTCGATCCCGGCCGACGACGACATCCGCCGCAAGAGCGCCAATTACGAGATCATTGGCCGGCCGGAGAGCCGCTGGGGCAGCCTGTTCTCCGATCTCGCCGCCAACGTCGCCACCGCCGCGCCGCACCAGCCGACGCCGCTCACGCAGGACGGTCTGCTCGGCCTGTTCTCCAGCGACGTCACCGGCCGCGACGTGGTGCTGGTCCCGGCGACCCACGAGGACATGTGCGGCGTCGCCCACGTGTCCAAGCCGTCCCTCGAAGTCGTGTACGACGAGGTCTGACGCGCATGGCCGTCTCCCTCGACATCGCCGATCTGCGGGCCCGCAAGGCTCCGGCCAACCTCGACCTCGCCGCCACCAAGGGCGACGGCCTCGGCTGCCACGCCGGCAAGGACGCGATGGTGGCGGCCGCGGAAGCCGCCGGCATGTCCGAGACCCTGGCGCAGCTCCGCGAGGATTATCCGCAGGGCCCGCACGATCAGCCGCAGAGCATGTGCCCAGCTTTCGGCTCGCTCCGGGTCGGCCTGCGCATGCGCCGGACCGCCACGATCCTGTCGGGCTCGGCCTGCTGCGTCTACGGTCTGACCTTCACGTCGCATTTCTACGGCGCCCGGCGCAGCGTCGGCTACGTACCGTTCAATTCCGAGACGCTGGTCACCGGCAAGCTGTTCGAGGACATCCGCGAGGCGGTCTTCGCCACCGCCAAGCCTGAGGATTACGACGCCGTCGTCGTCATCAACCTGTGCGTTCCAACTGCCTCCGGCGTCCCGCTGCGGCTGCTGCCGAAGCAGATCAACGGCGTCCGGGTGATCGGGATCGACGTGCCGGGCTTCGGCGTCCCGACCCATGCCGAGGCCAAGGACGTGCTGGCTGGCGCCATGCTGAAGGTCGCCCGCAATGAGGCCGAGCAGGGTCCGGTGGCCGCCCCCCGCGGCGGCCGGTCCGAGCGCCCGAGCGTGGCGCTGCTGGGCGAGGTCTTCCCGGCTGATCCGGTGGTGATCGGCGCGCTTCTGGAGCCTTTGGGCCTTTCCGCCGGGCCGGTGGTGCCGACCCGCGAGTGGCGCGAGCTCTACGCCGCCCTGGATTGTGCCGCGGTGGCGGCGATCCACCCCTTCTATACGGCCTCGATCCGTGAATTCGAGGCGGCCGGCCGCCCGATCGTCGGCTCGGCCCCGGTGGGTGTCGACGGCACCGCCGATTGGCTGGACCGGATCGGCGAGGCCTGCGGTGTCGCCCGCGCCACCGTCGAGGCGGCCAAGAACCGGATCCTCCCCGGGATCCGCGGCGCGCTCGCCGCCATGCCGATCAAGGGCCGGATCACGCTCTCGGGCTACGAGGGCTCGGAATTGCTGGTGGCTCGCCTCCTCGTCGAGAGCGGCGCCGAGGTCCCGTATGTGGGTACCGCCTGCCCGCGCACGCCTTGGTCCGAGGCCGATCGCGACTGGCTCGAATCCCGCGGCACCGAGGTGCGCTACCGGGCCTCGCTCGAGGACGACCTCTACGCCCTCGACTCGCTCAAGCCGGATCTCGCCATCGGCACCACGCCGGTGGTGCAGCACGCCAAAGAGCGGGCGACTCCGGCGCTCTACTTCACCAACCTGATCTCGGCGCGCCCGCTGATGGGTGCTGCCGGCGCGGGCTCGCTCGCCACCGTCATCAACGCGGCGCTCGGCAACAAGCCGCGGTTCGACGCGATGCGCGAGTTCTTCGAGGGCGTCGGCACCGGCCATGCCGCCGGCGTCTGGCAGGATCTTCCACAGAAGCGCCAGGGACCGAAGATCGAAGGCCCCAAGAAGCCGATCGGGGAGATGGCCTGATGCTGATCCTCGATCACGACAGGGCCGGCGGTTACTGGGGCGCGGTCTACGTCTTCACGGCGATCAAGGGCCTGCAGGTCGTCATCGACGGCCCGGTGGGCTGCGAGAACCTGCCGGTCACCTCGGTGCTGCACTACACCGACGCCCTGCCGCCCCATGAACTGCCGATCGTCGTCACCGGCCTCGCCGAGGAAGAACTCGGCCGGCACGGCACGGAAGGCGCCATGAAGCGCGCCCACGCCACCCTCGATCCGGGCCAGCCCAGCGTCGTGGTGACCGGCTCTATCGCCGAGATGATCGGCGGCGGCGTGACGCCCGAGGGCACCGGCCTCCAGCGCTTCCTGCCCCGCACCATCGACGAGGACCAGTGGCAGGCCGCCGACCGGGCGATGCGCTGGCTCTGGCAGGAATACGGCGCCAAGAAATTCGCCAAGAAGGGCATCCCGGCCCGGCCGGAGAAGAAGCCCGGCGAGAAGCCGCGGGTCAACCTGATCGGCCCGGCCTACGGCACCTTCAACATGCCCTCCGACCTCGCCGAGATCCGGCGGCTGGTCGAAGGAATCGGCGCCGAGGTGAACCTCACCTTCCCACTTGGCTCGCACCTCGCGGATGTGCCCAAGCTCGTCAACGCCGACGCCAACATCTGCCTCTACCGCGAGTTCGGCCGCCTGCTCTGCGAGGATCTGGAGCGGCCCTACTTGCAGGCGCCGATCGGCGTGCTCTCGACCACCAAGTTCCTGCGCTCTCTGGGTGCGATCCTCGGGCTCGATCCCGAGCCGTTCATCGAGCGCGAGCGCCACACCACGATCAAGCCGATCTGGGACCTCTGGCGCTCGGTGACGCAGGATTTCTTCGGCACGGCGAGCTTCGGCATCGTCGCCACCGAGACCTACGCGCGGGGCGTGCGCCACTTCCTCGAAGACGAGATGGGCCTGCCCTGCCATTTCGCCTTCGGCCGCTCGGCCGGGCACAAGCCCGACAACGCCGCGGTCCGGGCGGCGATCGCCGCCAAGCCGCCCCTGGTGCTGTTCGGCTCGTTCAACGAGCGGATGTACCTCGCCGAGTGCGGTGCACGGGCGACCTACATCCCGGCCTCGTTCCCCGGCGCGATCATCCGGCGGCACACCGGTACGCCGTTCATGGGCTACGCGGGCGCGACTTACCTCGTCCAGGAAGTCTGCAACGCCCTGTTCGACACGCTCTTCCACATCCTGCCGCTCGCCCGCGACATGGATAAGGTCGAGGCCACCCCGGCGCGGCTCCACCGCGAGTTGCCCTGGGACGAAGCCGCCCGGCAGGCGCTCGACGCCCTGGTCGAGGCGCAACCGGTCCTGGCGCGCATCTCCGCCGCCAAACGCCTGCGCGACGCCGCCGAGCGCGCCGCCCGCGATGCCGAATCCGATGCCGTGGCGCCCGCCCATGTGGCGCGCGCCCGTGCCGATTTCGCCGGGGGGATCCCGGCGTGACCCAGCTTCCCCCGTCCCCCGAAGGAGACCTGATGATGCGCACGATGGTCCCGAATGCCCGCCAGCACCAGGAAGAGATCCAGTTCCGGCTGATCCTGGCGGCGACCTACCCGTTCTTCCTCGCCGCCGCAGCCCTTGGGCGCGTCCGGCCGGCCCAGGCCGTGTCGCGACCGGGCCTCGCGCCTGCGCGCCGCTCCGTCTTCGGTGAGGCCCGCGCCATGGCGGTGCAGGCCATCCCCTTTGCCTTCATGGGCTGAGAGCTCCTCACACAACGCCCCGGCACCCGGAGTTCTCCCTCTGATCGCGACAGCGCAGCGGGAATTTTGTGAGAGGCGCTGAGCGCCCTGTTCGAGATGCTTCCGTCCGGTGACGCGGGGGAAGTCAGGCCGTGACCACCCAGGCTTCACGGCTGTACCCGTCGCGCTTTTTGAGAAGCGCGGCCAACACACGGAGGTCTGAACGATGGCCGGTGGACCCGTTGCAACAGAAAGACCGAGCAGCCTGTCCGGGCTGACGGAACCGGAAGCCAAGGAGTTCCACGCGATCTTCCTGACGAGCTTCCTCATCTTCACGGCAATCGCCGTGGTCGCCCACATCCTCGTTTGGCTGTGGCGTCCGTGGCTACCCGGACCCCAGGGTTACGCTTCGCTCGAAGGCGTCACCGATGCGGCCCGTGCCCTCGTCTCGATGATCGGCTGAGGAGGATCGCATGCATAAGGTTTGGTTGCTTTTCGATCCGCGTCGAACACTGGTGGCTCTGTTCACCTTCCTGTTCATCCTGGCGCTGCTGATCCACTTCATCTTGCTCTCGACCGACCGGTTCAACTGGCTGGAAGGTCCGAAGGCCAACAAGCAGGCGAACGCCATCACGCTGGCGCTGCCGCAGCTGCCGGCCTGACATCCGGTCTGGACCGCGGCGCGCGAGGGCCGCGGTCACCCTTTTCTTCTCTCGGCCTGATCGAGGAGCCGCCGCCATGGCGATGCTGAGCTTCGAGCGCAAATACAGGATCCGCGGCGGTACGCTGCTCGGCGGCGACCTCTTCGACTTCTGGGTCGGACCGTTCTTCGTCGGCTTCTTCGGCGTCGTCGGACTGTTCTTCACCGTGCTCGGCACGGCCCTGGTGATCTACGGGGCGGCGATCGGGCCGACCTGGAACGTCTGGCAGATCAACATCGCCCCGCCGGACATCAGCTACGGGCTGAAGCTGGCGCCGCTCAAGGAAGGCGGCCTCTGGCAGATCATCACCTTCTGCGCGCTGGGATCGTTCGTGTCCTGGGCCCTGCGCGAGGTCGAGATCTGCCGCAAGCTCGGCATCGGCTACCACGTGCCGGTCGCCTTCGGCATGGCGATCTTCGCCTACTTCACCCTTGTGGTGATCCGCCCGTTCCTGATGGGCGCCTGGGGCTACGGCTTCCCGTACGGTATCCTGAGCCACCTCGATTGGGTGTCGAACACCGGATATCAGTATCTCCACTTCCACTATAACCCGGCGCACATGCTGGCGGTGACGTTCTTCTTCACCACGACCTTGGCGCTGGCCATGCACGGCGGTCTGATCCTCTCGGCGACGAACCCGAAGAAGGGCGAGACCGTCAAGACGCCCGAGCACGAGGACACGTTCTTCCGCGATACGATCGGCTACTCGATCGGCACGCTCGGCGTGCACCGGCTCGGCCTGTTCCTGGCCCTGGCGGCGGGGTTCTGGAGCGCGGTCTGCATCGTGATCAGCGGCCCGTTCTGGACCCAGGGCTGGCCGCAATGGTGGGGCTGGTGGCTCAACCTGCCCGTCTGGGGATGAGCGCGGCGATACGACCAGGACACCACGAATAACACGGGGCCCGCCGCTCGGGCGCGCGGATCCTCGGGGAGGGCAGGCCATGGCCTATTACCAGAACATCTTCACGGTGGCGCAGGTCCGTCCGCTCGTGCCGGATCAGGGCGTTCCGGTGGCGGTCGACGACCGTATCGGCAAGCCGTTCAACAGCTATCTGTTCGGGCTCATCGGCAACAGCCAGGTCGGGCCGATCTACATCGGCTACATCGCGGCTTTGTCGATCACCTGCGGACTGATCGCGTTCGAGATCATCGGGCTCAACATGTGGGCCTCGGTGAACTGGAGCCCAATCCAGTTCGTCCGACAATTGCCCTGGCTCGCGCTGGAACCACCGCTGCCCAAATACGGGCTCCGGGTGCTGCCGCCGCTCAACGAGGGCGGCTGGTGGCTGATCGCCGGCTTCTTCCTCACCGCCTCGATCCTGCTCTGGTGGGTCCACCTCTACCGGCGGGCCCGGGCGCTCGGTCTCGGCACCCACGTGCCGTGGGCCTTCGCGTCGGCGATCTGGCTCTATCTCGTCCTCGGTTTCATCCGCCCGGTGCTGATGGGGTCGTGGTCGGAAGCCGTGCCGTTCGGGATCTTCCCGCACCTCGATTGGACCGCGGCGTTCTCGCTTCGCTACGGCAACCTCTTCTACAACCCGTTCCACATGCTCTCGATCACGTTCCTCTACGGATCGACCCTGCTGTTCGCCATGCATGGCGGAACCATCCTGGCCTGCTCGCGCTACGGCGCCGAGCGTGAGATCGACCAGATCGTCGATCGCGGCACCGCCACCGAGCGCGCCGCCCTGTTCTGGCGCTGGACCATGGGCTTCAACGCCACGATGGAGTCGATCCACCGCTGGGCGTGGTGGTTCGCGGTGCTGACCACCCTCACAGGCGGCATCGGCATCCTGCTCACCGGCACCGTGGTCGACAATTGGTACCTCTGGGCGGTCAAGCACCACGTCGCTCCGAACTATCCGCAGGTCTACGGCCCGATCGTGGATCCCGCCCATCTTGCACCTGGCATGAAGCCGTGAGGAGGCCGTCATGAAGACGATTCTGGCGGTTGTCGGTGGGGCTCTGGCCCTCTTCCTCACCATCGCGATGTTCGGCGGCGCGGGCTGGACCCACCCGCCCATGGCGGTCAAGCAGACGGGCTTCCGCGGCACCGGCATGGACCTGATCCGGACCCGGGCCGGCAACGAGGCGCTGTCGGAGGCCAACAGGGCTCCGGCACCGGCCGACCCGGCCGATGCCGGTGGCGACAAGGCCTCGGCGGTTTACGAGAACGTCCAGGTGCTGGGCGATCTCTCGGCCGAGCAGTTCAACCGTGTCATGGTGTCGATGACCGAATGGGTTGCACCGCAGCAGGGCTGTACCTACTGCCACAGCACCGAGAACATGGCCTCCGACGAGCTGTACCAGAAGCGCGTCGCTCGCCGCATGCTCCAGATGACCCAGTACATCAACTCGTCCTGGAAGGAGAACCACGTCCACGAGGCGGGCGTGACCTGCTACACCTGCCACCGGGGCAATCCGGTGCCGGCGAATATCTGGTTCGACCGTCCGGTCCAGGGTGCGGGACGGTTCATCCCGCGCAACAACAGCCAGAACCTCGCCTCGGCGGAAGTCGGCAACACCTCGCTGCCCTACGACGTGTATCAGGCCTTCTACCAGCACAAGGACACGTCGGAGGACGCGGTCCGGGTCAACGCTACGACGGCTTTGCCCGAGACCAAGGGCAAGCCGATCCAGGATGCGGAGAAGACCTTCGCGATCATGATCAGCATGTCGCAGTCGCTCGGGGTGAACTGCACCTTCTGCCACAACACCCGCTCGGTGGCGCAGTGGGACACGAGCACGCCGAACCGCGTCCATGCCTGGTACGGCATCCGCATGGTCCGGGACCTCAACCAAGACTACATGACGCCGCTGACCTCGACCTTCCCGCAGAACCGCCTGGGCGTTCTCGGCGATGCGCCGAAGATCAACTGTGCCACCTGCCACAACGGCGCCAACAAGCCGCTCAACGGCGCCAACGTGATCGGGCCCTACCCGGAGCTGTCGCACCCGACCATCGAGGCCAGCCTGCCCACCGGCGAGGCCAAGGACCCGATCCCGGGGACACAGACTCCGGCCCTGAAACCCACGAAGCCCTGACGTGAGGGGCGGCGGAGCCCGAGGCTCCGCCGCCCGCAAGCCACAGGGAACCTCCGCGGTTTAGGGACGTCGATATCGGCGGCCAAGCTCGGCCTCGGGAGGCGCCCGTGACGATCACCATCTCGAACCTCCAGCCGCTCATCGCGATTCTCGCCGGGATCCTGATCCTGGTTATGCCGCGGCTGCTCAATTACATCGTGGCGATCTACCTGATCGTCGTCGGCGTCCTCGGCTTGGGAATACTGCACTGAGCCGCCGCGCACCTCAGTTGGCGCGCTACACCTGACAGACCGGCATCGCCGTCATACGGGTGCGCACAACGCCATCGTGCGTTCATCTTGCGTTGCGGTGCGGGATGGTCCAACCCCGCCCATCAGCTCGGCCGGAGCCGGGCATCAGATATGGACGGGATCGACATGGCGACCGGCAGCGCGAAGTGGGTCTACGCCTTCGGCGACGGCAAGGCGGAGGGCAAGTCGCAGATGCGCGACCTGCTCGGCGGCAAGGGCGCCAACCTCGCCGAGATGTCCAACCTCGGCCTGCCGGTTCCTCCCGGCTTCACCATCACCACCGAGGTCTGCACCTCCTACTACGACAACGGGAAGGTCTACCCGCCCGAGCTGAAGGATCAGGTCACCGCGGCGCTGGCTCAGGTCGGCGTGCTGACCGGTCGTAAGTTCGGCGATGCGAAATATCCGCTCCTCGTTTCGGTCCGCTCGGGCGCCCGCGCCTCGATGCCCGGCATGATGGATACGGTGCTGAACCTCGGGCTCAACGACGAGACCGTCCTGGCGCTGGCCAAGGAGGCCGAGGACGAGCGCTTCGCCTACGATTCCTACCGCCGCTTCATCACCATGTATTCGAACGTCGTGCTCGGCGTTGAGCACCACGCCTTCGAGGAGGCGCTGGAGCAGTACAAGGAAGGCAAGGGCTTCGAACTCGACACCGAACTCGGTGCCGCGGACTGGAAGACCCTGATCCAGACCTACAAGAAGATCGTGCGCGATGAGCACGGCTCGGACTTCCCGCAGGGCGCGGACGATCAGCTCTGGGGCGCGATCGGCGCGGTGTTCGATTCCTGGATGATCCCGCGGGCGAAGAAGTACCGGGAGCTGAACAGCATCCCGGAGAGCTGGGGCACGGCCGTCAACGTCCAGGCCATGGTGTTCGGCAACATGGGTGACACATCGGCCACCGGCGTCGCCTTCACCCGCAACCCGTCGACCGGCGAGAAGGCGCTCTACGGCGAGTTCCTGATCAACGCCCAGGGCGAGGACGTGGTGGCGGGTATCCGTACGCCGCAGAACATCACCGAAAAGGCCCGGATCGAGGCCGAGAGCGACAAGCCTTCCATGGAGAAGGCCATGCCCGAGAGCTTCGCGGAGCTGACCCGGATCTACGGGATCCTGGAAGCGCATTACCGCGACATGCAGGACATGGAGTTCACCATCGAGAATGGGAAGCTCTGGATGCTCCAGACCCGCAACGGCAAGCGCACGGCGAAGGCCGCCCTGCGCATCGCCGTGGATCTTGCGGGCGAGGGTGTGATCTCCCGGGAGGAGGCGATCGGCCGGGTCGAGCCCGGGGCTCTGGACCAGCTCCTGCACCCGACCATCGACCCGAAGGCCGACCGCAAGGTCATCGCCTCGGGCCTGCCGGCTTCGCCTGGCGCGGCGACCGGTGAGATCGTGTTCAACTCGGAGGACGCCGAGGCCCACCGCAAGGCCGAGCGCAAGTGCATCCTCGTTCGGATCGAGACCTCGCCCGAGGACATTCACGGCATGCACGCCGCCGAGGGCATCCTGACCACCCGCGGCGGCATGACCAGCCACGCGGCCGTCGTGGCCCGCGGCATGGGCAAGCCCTGCGTGTCCGGCGTCGGGTCGATCCGGATCGACTACAAGGCGCAGACCATGACGGTCGGCGGCGTGACGCTGAAGGCCGGCGACAAGATCACCATCGACGGCTCGTCCGGACAGGTCATCCAGGGTGAGGTGAAGATGCTGGAGCCCGAGCTCTCCGGCGATTTCGCCACGCTCATGGAGTGGGCGGACGTGTTCCGCGGCATGAAGGTTCGGGCCAACGCCGACACGCCGACCGATGCGCGGACCGCGCGCAACTTCGGCGCCGAAGGCATCGGCCTCTGCCGCACCGAGCACATGTTCTTCGAGGGCGACCGCATCATCGCGGTGCGCGAGATGATCCTGGCGGACGATGCCGAGGGCCGTCGCGCGGCGCTCGCCAAGATCCTGCCCTACCAGAGGCAGGACTTCGTCGAGCTGTTCACGATCATGTCCGGCCTTCCGGTCACGATCCGCCTGCTCGACCCGCCGCTCCACGAGTTCCTGCCGCACACCGACGCCGAGGTCGCCGAGGTGGTGAAGGCGACCGGCGTCTCGGAGGAGAAGATCCGGCACCGGACCCGCGAGCTGTCCGAGCACAACCCGATGCTCGGCTTCCGAGGCTGTCGCCTCGCCATCGCGTTCCCCGAGATCGCCGAAATGCAGGCTCGGGCGATCTTCGAAGCGGCCGTGCAGGCTGCCGCCGATACCGGCAGCCCGGTCACGTCCGAGGTGATGGTGCCGCTGGTCTTCACCCGCGCCGAGTTCGACATCGTGAAGGCGCGCATCGACGCCATGGCGAAGGCCGTGGCCGAGGAGAAGGGTGCGACCCTCGACTATCAGGTCGGCACCATGATCGAGCTGCCGCGGGCGGCGCTGAAGGCCGGCGAGATCGCCGAGACGGCCGAGTTCTTCTCCTTCGGCACCAACGACCTGACGCAGACGGCGCTGGGCATCTCCCGCGACGACGCCGCGACCTTCCTCGGCCCCTACACCCAGAAGGGCATCCTGCCGGCCGACCCGTTCATCACCATCGACCAGGAGGGCGTGGGCGAGTTGGTGCGGATCGGCGTCGAGCGGGGCCGCAAGACGCGCCCCAACATCAAGCTCGGCATTTGCGGCGAACACGGCGGCGACCCGGCCTCGATCGGCTTCTGCCACGAGGTCGGACTCGATTACGTGTCCTGCTCGCCCTACCGGGTGCCGATCGCGCGCCTCGCGGCGGCCCAGGCGTCGCTCGGCAAGGTTTCGGCCAAGGAAGGCTGAGGCCCTACCGGGGAGGGCGCCGAGGTGGCGTCCTCCACCGCTTCTCAACCACGCGTAAGAAGAGCCGCTGAAAAGCCGGCTCTTTCGGCGAACTCGACTGCCAATACGGTGTTGACCCATTGAGCCGATGGGTCGGACGTGCGTTTCTTCGATCCGCGGCGGGTTCAGCTTCACCCGTCAGAATCACCGGCCATGATCCAGACCGATCCCACGCCCCTCGGCCTCACCGAACCGCAGGTTATCGTCGCGGTGCCGCGTGCTGCCGTGCGCGCCTATCTCGCACTCGTGGCGGCGCTCGGTGGAATGATGACCGCCGGGATGCTCATGATGTCGGTTGCGACGAACAGCGGCAACGAGGCCGATCGCATCGCTGCGACTCAGGATGACGGTTACGCGGCGACGCTGGTGTCGGCGTTGAGCGTCAACCTGTCGAAGCCGCTGCGCTGACGTCTCTATCGCGCTGACGCCGCTCGACGGCCCACCCACATCTGTCTCAGGGACGCGCGAAGCGTCTCGCCTCGACCCCGGCTAAAGCTGAGCAGCTCAGCGTCCCCCGGACGCTGCCCGTGTCGCCGATCCGGTGAACCGGGCTGCCGCGAGCTCGTCGCCCGGGCTGCGCGCACTGAAGCGTGTTGTCGTGCGTTCCGGCGCGGCAGCCAGGATGGCATCCGGCGCGGCGTCGCGAACGCGGGTCGTGGCGATCCGAACCGGCGCGCCGCGACTTGCGGGGGCCGCCACCGGTCCGGCCGCGACGGTGTCGAACAGGGCACGCAGCTGCAACTTGGAGTCGGCATCCGGGGCGACCAAGGTGCGGGCCCGGACCGGCTCGACAGGCGCGGGTTTCGCCAGCGCACGGATCTCGGTTGCGGCCGGGAGGTTGGCCATGCCGCCGTTCAGCGCGGCGAACTGCACCGGGCGCGGCGGTGGCAGCGGCATCGTGAGGGCCGCCACGACGGCAGCGAGATCCGACGGTCGGCGCGGCGGAAGTGGCGTCACGACGGCAGCGATGGCCTCCTCGGCCTTCGAGGCCGGGGGAGCGGCGGTGAGCAGGGCCTTCGCATCCACATTTCTCGCATCCGGCGCCTTCGCGAGCTCGCGCTGGACCAAGGAGCCGCGCAGGGCGTCGTCGGCCGCGGGCGCGGCGTAGGCGAGGGCGGAGCGGGTCCCGACCGTATCCTGCGGATCGGCGCTCGCCACGGCGATAACGGGCGCGCGACGGGTCTTCGTCGCCACGGGCGCAGGCAGCGGCGGAGCGGGCGGCTCGGCAGATCGGCCGCCTCCGAACAGGCTGGCCAGGAAGCCGAACAGGCCCGGCCCATCCTCCTCCTCGCCACCGCCGGCCATCTGGGTGGTGATGCCGGCGACCGTGCCACCGCGGGCCAGGATCTCGGCCTTCGCCTCCTCGTAGCGCGGGAAGGGGCGGTTATCGCTCGCGAGGTGGACCGTCTTGCCGTCCGGGAAGACGCGGGCGAGCTGATCGTGGGTCATGCGCGGCCACATCCGCACCGAGCCGACATCGAGGTGGATGAACGGCGTGCCCGCATGCGGATACCAGCCGACGCCGCCGCGCTGCATCCGGAGCCCGACCTCGCGAATCCGGTCGATCGGCACGTCCGGCAGGTAGAAGTCCATCGCCTTGCCGAGCATGTGCTGGCTGTATTCGGCCACCATCTTCGAACGGCGGCGCAGCATCGCGTTGGTGCCGGGCGAGCGATAAGCCGAGACGATGTGGATCGCCTGCCCCGAGCCGACCTGCCGATAGGCCTCCCAGACCGTGTCGAACAGGCGGGGATCCATCTTGGTCGGCTCGTTGATGCGCCAGTCGCGCAGGAGCCAGTTCATCTGCTCGAGGGCCGCACGGTCGTAGCGCCCGTCACGCTTGAACGTGATGGTCGCGCTCTCCTGCGTGTGGGTGTGGTAGATCGTCAGCGCGCGGGTATCGCCGTTGGCGACCGCATTCTCGGTCTCGGCGGTTCCGGCGAGGATTCCCAGCGCGATGCCCGAAAGGGCGATGGCGAGCTTTCGGAGGGTTGGAAGGCTCGGCACGACGGTCCTGATCCTCTCCAGCCTGCTGCGGCTCGCTCGGGACGTGCCCGGCTATCGGCAGAAACGGCTAAAGCTGGACCGTGGCGAAATCGTGCCCGGATGTGTGGCCGCGCACGTGAAAGTTGCGATCGTGGCCGCTGATCGCTCGAGGGCTACCAGTAGCTCCGCGGTCCGGCCTGCTGCGGCGCCGGGGTCCACAGGCCGGGCTCACCGTATTCCGGCGCGTCATCGGCGCGGGCGGCCCGGCGCAGATGGCGCCGTGGCGGAGCGGCCTCTTCGTAGCGACCGGTGGGCCATTCGCTGGCCACCTGGCGATGGGTCGAGCGGCGCTGGGCGATGTGAGCCTTCCGCGGTGTCGGTACGGCCTCGGCCTTGCGCCGGGGCGCCTCGTCCGGCAGCCGGGCGACCGCCGCACCGCCGCCACCGGGCAGCCCGAGGGCCGCGCGCATCGGCGCGTCGTAGCCGTAGAGATCGGGCAGCGTGCGGTAGGTGCCGCTGTCGTCCATGTACGCCGTGAAATAGGCGAGGTGGACCGGCAGCTTCTCGGGCAGCCTGAGCGTGCGCTCGCCCTTGCCGATGAGCTTCTTGAGCCGCTCCGCCGACCAGTCCGGCAACACCGCGTCGGCGAGGCGGAATGGATCGTCCACGCGGACGCAGCCATGGCTGAAGTCACGCTTGGCGGCGGAGAACAGCGAGCGGTTCGGCGTGTCGTGCAGGTAGACCGCGTGCTGGTTCGGGAACATGAACTTGATGAAGCCCAGCGCATTGCGCTCCCCCGGGGGCTGGCGCAGCGAGATGTGTCCGCCGCGGCGGACCACCTCGTAGCCGCCCCAGGTCTTGCCGCCGTAGCCAGCGAGCTTCGGCGCCATCGTCTTGAGGATCGAGGGCGGCACGTACCAGGACGGGTTGACGACCGCGTATTCCATCAGCCCCGAAAACAGCGGCGTGCGCGAATCCGGCTTGCCGACGATGACCCGGGCCTCGTCGCGCAGTACGCCGCCGCGATAGGCGCGCAGGCGATATTCCGGCACGTTGACCAGGATGTAGTCCGGGCCGAGATCCCCCGGCAGCCAGCGCCACCGCTCCATGTTGACGATCAGTTCGGCCTCGCCGCCGGTCGGACGCGTGCTCCGGCCGGCATCGGCGAGCGCCAGTACGGTCTGGACGTTCAGGATGCCGGTGGCAGGCAGGCCCCGGCCGCGCTGGAACTTGGACACCGCGTCGGCGACGGCGGAATCGTAGGTGTTAGGCTCGCCGGGGCCCTGGTCGAACGTCCCGGACGGGCGGTTGTCCAAACCGAAATGCGCACGCAGCAGCGGAACGCGGGGATCGTGCATGCCGAGGCGCAGGGCAGGGCCGGATGGCAGCCGCAGCGGCTTGACGGCGACCGGTGCCGGGCCGCGCATCGAAGCGAGCCGGGCCTTGAGCGCGAGGTAGCCCGGCGTGGCCGGATTGTAGCCCTGGAGCACATCGCCGGCCTTCGCACCGGCGTCACCGAGCTTGGTCAGCACGTCGTTCCCCGCCGGCAGGTCGAGATGCGGCGTGATCAGGCGTGAGATCGATGCAAGATTGATACGGCCTCCCCGGGCGTCGCGCGCATACAGCACGGCCGCTGCGGACAGGCGCAGATCGGCATCGGCGACCGCTTTCTCGTCCGGTTTCCCGGGCAGGTTCGGGATCGTGTAGGCGCTGGCGTCCAGGCCGTCCTCGACAGCCGCCGCCAGTCGGGCGGTGACGGCTTTGGCAGCCTCGGTCCACGCGCCGTCTGCGACCCACAAGGGCTTGCTGGCGCGGGCTTCGTAGAACGCGCGGATGGCGTCGCGCTCCTTGGTCGTCAGGCGCAACAGCAGCGGCGCCGGATCGGCAAGGCGGGCCGATACGGCGGCGCCCTGGGGATCGGTCGGGACCACGGGCGCGGCTGCGGCAGGCGCCGGTTCGGCGACGGGGGCTTCGGGCTTGTAGTCCGGCAGCGCGGACGGGGCTGAATCCGGTGGCGGCGTCGGCGAGGGCGACACCGAGACCGGCGGGGCGATGGAGGTATCGAGCGCCGCCGTATCGGCAGCCATAGCGGCCGACGCCACCGTTCCGGTCAAGAAGGCGGCCAACGCCATAAGGCTTGAGCGCGGGACGCGCATCGTGTTCTCCCGGGGAGCGGCGACAGGACCGCACGCGCAGATTGTGATTATCCGCGCAAGCGTGGCGTTCAGCAACCGCAGTCCATCAAGTTGAAGGCTTGGTTGGAGTGGGCCGACCGATCATTGAGGGATCGGATATTTCTGTTTTAAGAATGTTCGATCCGTATTGCGCAGCTGTGTCGAGATCCGGTTGCGTGCGGATGTAGCGTATTCGCCCTGTGTGCTAGCGCACGCGCAATCGGCTCAAGCGGCGTCCTCACCCTTCTCGTCGCCTTCGAGACCAAGGTCCTTCAACTTCCGGTACAGGGTCGACCGGCCGATCCCGAGGCGACGCGACACCTCCGACATGCGCTGCCGGTAGAATTGCAGCGCGTAGCGGATGATCTCGGCCTCCAGCACATCCATCGGCTTCATCTCGCCGGTCTCCTCGGCGACGAGCGACATGGCATGCGGATCGCGCACCTCGACCCGAACGATCTCGCGCACCGGCTCCGGGGCATAGGCCGCCATCTGCGCCTGCATGGGGACCGGTGGGATGCGGACGTCGAATCCCTCCACCTGCGCGGCGATCTGCGGGAATTCGGTCACCGTCAGCTCGTCGCCGTCGGCCAGCACCACGGCCCGGAACAGCGCGTTCTCCAGCTGCCGGACGTTGCCCGGCCAGGGATAGCGGGTCAGGAGCGCCATCGCCTCGGGGGTGATCGCTCGCACGCGCTTGCTCTCCTCGGCGGAGAAGCGCGCGCAGAACGAGCGGACGAGATCCGGGATATCCTCCCGGCGCGCCCGCAGGGGCGGCAGGGTCATCGGGAAGACGTTGAGGCGGTAATAGAGATCCTCGCGGAATTTGCCCTGCTTCACCAGATCGAGGAGCGAGCGGTTGGTCGCCGAAACGAGGCGGATATCGACCCGGACCGGACGCTTGCCGCCGACCGGATCGACCTCGCCTTCCTGCAGGGCGCGCAGCAGCTTCACCTGCGCGTCGAGCGGCAGTTCGCCGATCTCGTCGAGGAACAGGGTGCCCCCCGAAGCCTCCACGAACTTGCCGGCATGTTTCTCGGTGGCGCCCGTGAACGCCCCCTTCTCGTGGCCGAACAAGGTCGATTCCACGAGGTTCTCGGGGATCGCCCCGCAATTGACGATGACGAACGGCTTGCCGCGCCGGTCGCCCGATCCCTGGATCGCCCGGGCCAGCACCTCCTTGCCAACGCCGGACTCGCCCTCGATCAGCACGGGGATGTTGGACTTCGCAGCCCGCTCGGCGAGGCGGATGACCCGCTCCATGTCGGGGCTCTTGGACGCGAGATCCTTGAAGGTCAGGACGCCGGAGGCGCGGCGGCGCATGCGGCGCACCTCCTCCTCGAGCGTATCGACTCGCAGCGCGTTCTTGATCGAGACCTGCAACCGCTCGGCGCCCGCGGGCTTGACCACGAAATCGACCGCCCCGGCCCGCATGGCCGAGACGACCGCGTCGATCGATCCGTTGGAGGTCTGCACGATGACCGGGGTCGCAAGTCCGCTCTTGCGCATCTCGGCCAGCACGCCGAGACCGTCGAGCCCCGGCATGACGAGGTCGAGGAGCACCACATCGGCACCCTCGGATTTCAGCATGATCAGCGCGTCGGCGCCGTTCTCGACCACGCGGGCCTCGAAGCCGAAGCGACGCACCGCCGCCTCGGCGAGGCGGCGCTGAACCGGATCGTCGTCCACGATGAGCACGGTGGTGGACATGGCGGCTCCCTGACGGGCACGCGGACCGGGCCGGCGACGCGGGAACGATCCCGGACACCTGTTCCGATTCGGCAGCTGTTTCGTTTCGAGGCGGAGGGTGAACCACAGACGTAAAGTGCCGCTTAACGACGTTTGCACTGTCCGGCCGGATCGAGGTCGCGCGTCCCGCCAACCCGCCGCGTTGAACGCGTGGCGGCCCACTCGATATCAGGCTACGGAGCCAACTCCCCGTGAAAGGAACGCACGACATGATGCCGAGCCCCACCGCGTCGCCGGTGATCGTCCGTCTGCCCGAAGGCGTGAGCGCCGCGCGCGCCGCCGCGAAGGCGGCCGACCTCGGTGTTCTTCCCGAATGGGACCTGACGGACCTCTACGCCGGCCTCGACGACCCGAATTTCTCCGCCGACATGACCCGGGCCGAGGAGGAGTGCCGCCGCTTCTCCGAGACTTATGCCGGGCGAATCGCCGAGATCGCCGCCGGGCCCGACGCCTCCGTGCGCCTTGCCGAGCCAGTGCGGGCCTATGAGGGGATCGAGGACCTGCTCGGAAAGCTGATGTCGTTCGCCGGTCTCGTCTATTCCGGCGACACGACCGACGAGGCTCGGGCCAAGTTCTACGGCGACACGCGCGAACGCCTGACCAACGCCTCGGCCGACCTGCTGTTCTTCGCGCTCGAACTGAACCGGGCCGAGGATTCGGTGCTGGACGCCGCGATGGCGCAGGGACCGCTGGCCCATTACGCGCCGTGGATCGAAGATCTGCGCCGGGAGAAGCCGCACCAGCTCGACGACCGGACCGAGAAGCTCTTCTTGGAGAAGTCGGTCACCGCGAATGCCGCCTGGGACCGGTTGTTCAACGAGACCATCGCGTCGCTGCGCTTCACCGTGCAGGGCGAAGAGATGCCGCTGGAGCCGACACTCAACAAGCTCCAGGATTCCGACGGCGCGGTCCGCAAGGAGGCTGCCGGCGCGATCAGTTCGGTGCTGCGCGGGCAGCTCCGGGTGTTCACGCTGATCACCAACACGCTCGCCAAGGACAAGGAGATTTCTGACCGCTGGCGCGGCTTCAAGGACGTGGCCGAGGCCCGTCACCTCGCCAACCGGGTCGAGCCCGAGGTGGTCGAGGCACTGGTCGATGCCGTGCGGACGGCCTATCCGCGCCTGTCGCACCGCTATTACAAGCTGAAGGCCAAATGGTTCGGGCAGGAGACGCTGCCCTATTGGGATCGCAACGCACCGCTGCCGAAGGTCGAGCAGCGCACGATTCCCTGGAGCGAAGCGCGCGACACGGTGCTGTCGGCCTACGACGCCTTCTCGCCCAAGATGGCGGGCATCGCCAAGCGCTTCTTCGACGAGCGCTGGATCGATGCGCCGACCCGGCCCGGCAAAGCCCCCGGCGCCTTCGCGCACCCGACCGTGCCCTCGGCCCATCCCTATGTGCTGGTCAACTACCAGGGCAAGCCGCGGGACGTGATGACGCTCGCCCACGAACTCGGCCACGGCGTCCATCAGGTGCTCGCCGGCCCCAACGGCGCGCTGATGGCGCCCACGCCCCTGACGCTGGCCGAGACCGCGAGCGTGTTCGGCGAGATGCTGACCTTCCGCAAGCTGCTCGCTGCTACGACCGACACGACCCAGCGCCGGGCCATGCTCGCCGCCAAGGTCGAGGACATGATCAACACGGTGGTGCGCCAGATCGCGTTCTACTCGTTCGAGCGGAAGGTGCATCTCGCCCGCGCCAAGGGGGAACTGACGACCGACCAGATCAACGCCCTGTGGATGTCGGTGCAGGCGGAATCGCTCGGACCCGCGATCACGCTGGATGCGGGCTATGAGCCGTACTGGGCCTACATCCCGCACTTCATCCACTCGCCGTTCTACGTCTACGCCTACGCGTTCGGCGACTGCCTCGTGAACTCGCTCTACGGGGTCTATGCGAAGGCTGAGGCGGGCTTTGTCGATCGGTACTTCGCGCTGCTCGCGGCCGGCGGTTCGAAGCCTTATGGCGAGTTACTCGCGCCGTTCGGCCTCGACGCGAAGGATCCGGGCTTCTGGCAGATCGGCCTCGGCATGATCGAGGGGATGATCGTGGAGCTGGAAGGGATGGAAGGGCAGACCTGACGGAACCGCTTCCAGAACGACATCCTGGATGTTATACCCAATGTATAACATCCAGGGGTTGATGATGAAGCTCGAAGTCAAGCGTGTCGGCAACTCGACCGGCCTGATCTTGCCGAAGGAACTCCTGGGCCAGCTTAATCTGACCCAGGGCGATTGGCTGTACGTCACAGAGAATGCGGACGGCTCCGTTCGGCTGTCGCCCTACGATCCGGCATTCGAGAAGGGCATGAAAATCGCCGAGAAGGCGATGAAGACTTATCGCAATGCCCTGGCGGAACTCGCAAAATGAGTTTCGGTCAGGAGATCGAGTGGCTCACGAGCGATCTCGTTCAGGCCATTCACGCTCAGCAGCTCCGGCTCTTCGGCGGCCCGCCGGGCTTGCGCGACGAAGGCGCTCTCGAGTCCGCGCTCGGGAGACCAAAGAATCGGGTCGCGTATACCGAAGACGCCGAAAAAATCGATCTCGCCGAATTAGCCGCTGCATACGCGTTCGGCATCGCCAAGAACCATCCGTTCATCGATGGCAACAAGCGAGCCGCACTTTTGGCGCTCGTGACGTTTCTCGGGATGAACGACATCGACTTCGTTGCCGATGAAGCGGAAGCAGTGCTGATGATCCGGGGCCTCGCCGCCGGCGAGATCGACGAAGCCGGTCTCATCCGCTGGATCCGGGACAACTGGCCGGCCTGAGCCCCGCGGCGCAGGGCCCCACGCCCCTGGTGTCCGCCCCGGCGCGGCATATCTGCTTCGTGGCAGCAGACGAGCAGATCGAGACATGGCCGAGATCGACCGCGAAGCCAACCGCTTCTCCGCCCGTGCGGGCCGCTATGCCAGCGTTGGTGCCAATGTCGGGGGCGTCGCCGCCCGGATGGCGATGGCTCGGCTGTTCGGCAAGGAGGGGACCACCAACGCCGCTGCCCTGGCGCAGGCGTTGGGCGGTCTGAAGGGCCCGATCATGAAGGTCGCGCAGTTGCTGGCCACCGTGCCGGATCTGCTGCCGCCTGAATACGCAGCCGAGTTGCAGAAGCTCCAGGCCGATGCACCGCCCATGGGCGCGGCGTTCGTCCGACGCCGGATGCAGTCCGAACTGGGCGCCGGGTGGCAGGACCGCTTCGGCAGCTTCGACCTGAAGCCGGCCGCCGCGGCCTCCCTGGGCCAGGTTCACCGCGCAACCAGCAAGGGCGGCGAGCGGCTAGCCTGCAAGCTGCAATACCCGGACATGCAATCGGCGGTCGAGGCCGATCTGAAGCAGCTCGAGGTCGCGTTCGCGCTCCACCGCCGGATGAATTCCTGGCTCGACACGCGGGAGATCGCGAAGGAGATCGGCGCGCGTGTGCGGGAGGAGCTTGATTACGAGCGCGAGGCCAAGCACGCCGCCCTGTACAGCGCCGTACTCAAGGATATCGCGGCGGTGCGCGTCCCCGAGGTGTTCCCCGAACTCTCGACCAAACGCCTGCTCACGCTCGGATGGCTGGACGGCGACAGGATCCTGGGCTTCGCCGATGAGCCGGTCGAGATCCGCAACCGTATCGCTCAAGCGATGTTCAAGGCGTGGTGGCACCCGTTCAGCCGCGCTGCGGTGATCCATGGCGACCCGCATCTCGGCAATTACACGGTGTTCTCCGAGGGCGGGGAGGCCGCTGGCATCAACCTGCTCGATTATGGCTGCGTGCGCATCTTCCACCCGCGATTCGTCGGCGGCGTGGTGAACCTCTACCGGGGACTGCTGGAGAACGACACGGCGCGCATCGTGCACGCCTACGAGGTTTGGGGCTTCAAGGATCTCGACAAGGAGAAGATCGAGATCCTAAATATCTGGGCTCGCTTCATCTACGGGCCGCTCCTGGAAGACCGCACCCGCACCGTCGCCGACGGCGTGAAGCCGGGTGAGTATGGCCGACGGCAGGCATTCGAGGTTCACCAGGCCCTCAAGGAGCGGGGACCGGTGACCGTCCCGCAGGAATTCGTCTTCATGGACCGCGCCGCCGTTGGTCTTGGCGCCGTCTTTCTCCATTTGCGCTCGGAGCTGAATTACCACAGGTTGTTCGAGGCCGAGATCGAGCACTTCTCGCTGGACGAACTCGCTCAGCGTCAGGAGCAAGCCCTGGCCGCGGTCGGGCTTCCGAAGCCGGCCTGAGACCGCCCGCGATCCCTACCGGGGCGGCGATCAATTGCGTGCGTCCGATTGCGGCAGATAGGCGCTTGAGTTACATCCCACCGTGACCGCAAGAAGTCGCGTCTTAGGGATACGAGCGCACGATGGCTGAGAGTGACACGGTGGCAGGGCACACCTACAGCCCGGCGATGGACGCGAAGACCCACGAGCAGACCTATCGCGGCTTCGTCCGCTTCGTCGAGATCGGCAGCGGAGTCGTTATCTGCTGGGTCCTGGCCCTGGCGATCGGCGGCATTCGCGAAGCGTGGCTCCTGGCCATCCTCAGCGTCATCGCGTCCGGCGCGGCCGGTGCGATCGGTGCGGTGGCCCCGGCGGTCGGATGGCGGGGTCCCCTGGTCGTGGCCATCCTGCTTCTTCTGTACCTCTTCTTCGCCTGAGCATAGGCAGCTCGGTCCGATGGACCGGTCATGCTGTATCGTGACCCGCTCGCGCCGTGCAAAGCGGAATGCTTGTGCACGACGTGCAATTAGATTGAGCACAAGTTACATTCCCACCGTTTTCATCGCAGACTAGAAGCTTAGCATCTCGTAAAGCCGCGCGGGTTCGCGCATTCGGAACGCCGAGCTTGTTCAGGGGAATTCGCGCATGCGTATTGCTGTGCTGTCCGAGACGGACTCCGCGGAACCGCGCGTCGCTGCGGTTCCCGAGACTGTCAAGAAATTCAAGGCGTTGGGCGCCGACGTAGTGGTGCAGTCCGGTGCAGGCACGAAGGCCGGCTTCCTGGACGACGAATATGAGGCCGCCGGCGCGACGGTCGCGGGAACCGCCGAAGACACGGCGCGGGACGCAGACCTCGTTCTCAAGGTCCGTCGGCCGAGCGCCGAGGAGTTGCCGGTCTTCAAGCGCGGCGCCACCGTGGTGGCGATCATGGATCCCTACGGCAACGAAGATGCCCTCAAGGCGATGGCGGAGGCCGGCGTCGCGGGCTTCTCCATGGAGCTGATGCCGCGCATCACCCGGGCCCAGGTGATGGACGTGCTGTCGTCCCAGGCGAACCTCGCGGGCTACCGCGCGGTCGTGGACGGTGCCGCCGAATATGGCCGCGCCATGCCGATGATGATGACCGCAGCCGGCACCGTGCCGGCCGCCCGCGTCTTCGTGATGGGCGTCGGCGTCGCGGGCCTCCAGGCCATCGCCACGGCCCGGCGCATGGGCGCGGTCGTGACCGCGACCGACGTGCGTCCGGCCACCAAGGAGCAGGTCGAATCGCTTGGCGCCAAGTTCGTCGCCGTCGAGGACGACGAGTTCAAGCAGGCCGAGACCGCGGGCGGCTACGCCAAGGAGATGTCGGCCGACTATCAGAAGAAGCAGGCGGAGCTCGTGAAGGGCCATATCGCCAAGCAGGACATCGTGATCACCACCGCGCTGATCCCGGGTCGCCCGGCGCCGAAGCTCGTCTCGGAGGAGATGGTGGCGTCGATGAAGCCGGGTTCGGTCCTGATCGATCTCGCGGTCGAGCGCGGGGGCAACGTCGCCGGCGCCAAGCCGGGCGAGATCGTCACCACCGAGCGCGGCGTGAAAATCGTCGGGCATCTCAACGTGCCGGGGCGGCTCGCCGCTACGGCCTCGAGCCTCTACGCGCGCAATCTCTACGCCTTCGTCGAGACGCTGATCGACAAGGAGTCGAAGGCGCTGAACATCAAGTGGGACGACGAGCTGGTGAAGGCCACGAATCTCACCCGCGACGGCTCGGTGGTGCACGCCTCCTTCCAGTCCAAGACCGATGGGCCCGCCTCGGAAGCCGCGTCCGTGGGCCTCGCCAAGTCCGAGGCCGGCAAGGGTTCCGCCGCCGCCTCGAGCGCGCACTAAGATCTCGTCGCGAGGAGTAGCAGAATGGCAACCGTCATCGTCCCTCCCGACCAAGCGGCCGATCAGGCCCGCGTGCTGGCTGACGCCGCCCGCGCCGCCGCCGCGGTGGCGCAGAACGCCGCCAACCAGGCGCAGTTCATCGCTGACGGCATGGGCCACGGCCTCAGTGCAGCCACTGGTGGCGCGGTCGATCCCACCGTCTTCCGGCTCGCGATCTTCGTGCTGGCGATCTTTGTCGGCTACTACGTGGTCTGGTCGGTGACCCCGGCCCTGCACACGCCCCTGATGTCGGTCACCAACGCGATCTCCTCGGTGATCATCGTCGGCGCGATCCTCGCGGTCGGCGTGCCGCTGATCGAGAAGGGAACCGGGATCGCCCGGTTCTTCGGCTTCATCGGCATCGTGCTTGCCAGCGTGAATATCTTCGGGGGCTTCCTCGTCACGCAGCGCATGCTCAGCATGTACAAGAAGAAGGGCTGAGCTCGTGTCAGAGAACATCTCCTCCCTTCTCTATATCGTCTCCGGCGTCCTGTTCATCATGGCGCTGCGGGGGCTCTCGCACCCCACCACCTCCCGGCAGGGCAACCTGTACGGCATGGTCGGCATGGGGCTCGCCATCCTCACCACCCTGGTCGGGCATCCGCCGGCCGGGTTCGGCGCCTGGATCCTAGTGCTGCTCGGCCTCGGAATCGGTGGTGGCGCCGGCGCAGTGATCGCCAAGCGCGTGTCGATGACCGCCATGCCGCAGCTCGTGGCGGCCTTCCACTCGCTGGTCGGCCTCGCGGCGGTGTTCGTGGCGGCCGGCGCCCTCTACGCGCCGCAGGCCTTCGGCATCATCGAGAACGGCCACTATCACAAACAGTCGCTGTTCGAGATGGGCCTGGGCGTGGCCATTGGCGCCATTACGTTCACGGGTTCGGTGATCGCCTTCGCCAAGCTCGACGGCCGGATGTCCGGCAAGCCGATCATGCTGCCGCAGCGCCACCTGATCAACGCGCTGCTGGCCGCCGGCCTCGTGCTGATGCTCGCGCTGTTCATCGGCACCGAGTCGAAGGTGCTGTTCTGGCTGATCATCCTCGCCTCGCTGGTGCTGGGCGGCCTGATCATCATCCCGATCGGCGGTGCCGACATGCCGGTGGTCGTGTCGATGCTCAACTCCTACTCGGGTTGGGCGGCGGCCGGCATCGGCTTCACCCTCGGCAACCTCGCGCTGATCATCACCGGCTCGCTGGTCGGCTCCTCGGGCGCGATCCTGTCGTACATCATGTGCCACGCGATGAACCGGTCGTTCATCTCGGTCATCCTCGGCGGCTTCGGCGGCGACACCGCCGCAGCTGGTCCTGGTCAGGTCGAGACGCGGCCGGTGAAGCAGGGCTCGGCCGACGATGCGGCCTACATCATGAAGAATGCCGAGCGGGTCATCATCGTCCCGGGCTACGGCATGGCGGTCGCCCAGGCGCAGCACAGCCTCCGCGAGATGGCCGACATGCTGAAGAAGGAGGGCGTCGACGTGAAGTACGCCATCCACCCGGTGGCGGGCCGCATGCCGGGCCACATGAACGTGCTGCTGGCCGAGGCGAACGTGCCCTACGACGAGGTGTTCGAGCTGGAGGACATCAACGGCGAATTCCCGCAGGCGGACGTCGCCTTCGTGATCGGTGCCAACGACGTCACCAACCCGGCGGCCAAGACCGACAAGGCCTCGCCGATCTACGGCATGCCGATCCTCGACGTGGAGCGGGCCAAGACCGTGCTGTTCATCAAGCGCGGCATGGGCTCGGGCTACGCGGGCGTCGAGAATGAGGTGTTCTTCCGCGACAACACCATGATGCTGTTCGGCGACGCCAAGAAGGTGGTCGACCAAATCATCAAGACCTTCTGACCCATCAGGTTCGGCGCGGGTTTTCGGGGCGTGCAGCGATGCGCGCCCCGTTTTTGTTCGCAAGGGCGCTGTTGCGGCAGGGGCAGGGATTTTGCGGCGCAGCCGGTGTAGGTTGCCGCCCGTGTCAACCGTAGCGCTCCTCGCCGATCCGCCAGCCTTCCTGGGTGTGGCTGCCTCCGTGACCGGCCGCCGCTGGCAGGAGCGGTGCACCAGCACGACGGTCCAGAACCAGATCGCCAAGATGGTGCAGGCCCACGGGCTGCCGGAACTGCTGGCCCGCGTCCTTGCTGGCCGTGGGGTGGGACCGGACGAAGCCTCCCGCCACCTTGCCCCGCGCCTGCGCGACCTGATGCCGGACCCCGACACGCTGCTCGATATGGATGCCGCCGTCCGTCGCCTGGTTCGTGCCGTGCGCCGCGGCGAGACGGTGGCGGTGTTCGGCGATTACGATGTCGATGGCGCCGCGAGCGCCGCCTTGCTGGCCGGCTATCTGCGCGGCGTCGGGATCCGGTCGCCGATCCACATCCCCGATCGAATCACCGAAGGGTATGGTCCCAATATTGGTGCAATCACCGCGCTTGCGGCAGATGGGGCGACCCTTCTGGTCTGCGTCGATTGCGGGACGAGCGGTCACGCCCCCCTCGAAGAGGCGGAAAAGTCGGGCCTCGACGTCATCGTCCTCGATCACCACGCTGCCGCCGAGGTGCTGCCACCGGCCCGCGCCGTCGTGAACCCGAACCGCCTCGACGATCTGTCGGGTCTCGGCCATCTTTGCGCAGCCGGCGTGGTTTTCCTGACCCTGGTTGCCCTCAACCGCGCCCTGCGCCGCGAGGGGTTCTTCGGGCCGAACCGGCCCGAGCCGGTCCTGACCGATTCCCTCGACCTCGTGGCCTTGGCGACCGTGGCCGACGTGGTGCCGCTTACCGGCTTGAACCGGGCGTTCGTGAACCAGGGTTTGACCGTGATGCGCCATCGCGGCCGGACCGGCCTCGCCGCGCTGCTCGACGCCGCCTCTTTGAGCGAGCCGCCGGAGGCCTGGCATCTCGGCTACGTGCTCGGGCCGCGCATCAATGCCGGCGGACGGATCGGGGATTCGGGGCTCGGCGCCCGGCTGCTCACCACGGCCAATCCGGAGGAGGCCGCGCGCATCGCCGCCGACCTCGATCATCTGAACCGAGAGCGTCAGGCCATCGAGGCGCAGGCCGTCATGGAGGCCGAAGCCGAAATGGACCACGCCGTGACCCGCGATCCCGCACGCGCCGTGCTGGTGGCGGCGAGCGCCGCTTGGCACCCGGGTGTAGTCGGCCTGATCGCGTCGCGGCTGAAGGAACGGTTCAACCGGCCCGCCTTCGCCTTCGCGCTTCGTCCGGACGGCAGCGCCACCGGCTCAGGTCGCTCGATCCCCGGGGCGGATCTCGGACTCGCCGTGCGCGCCTGCGTGGAGGCCGGGATCGCGCCCAAAGGCGGCGGCCACGCGATGGCGGCCGGCGTGACCGTCCGGGCCGACGACATCCCGCGCTTCGAAGCGCACCTCGCCACGCTCCTGGGGTCGAGCGTCGCCCTGGCGCGCGCGGCCGATGCGCTGCTGATCGATGGGAGCCTCAGCGCCGGCGGCGCCACGGCGGAAACAGTGCGGCTGCTCCAGAAAGCCGGGCCGTTCGGCCAGGGCGCCCCGGAGCCGATCTTCGCCCTAGGCCGCCACCGACTTGTCGACGCGGGCGTGGTCGGATCGAACCATGTCCGCGCGCGTCTGCGCAGTCGCGACGGTCAGGCGGTGGGGGCGATCTGCTTCCGGGCGGCCGAGCGCCCCCTCGGGCTGGCCCTGCTCAACGGTATCGGCCGCGAGATGCACGTGGCCGGCACCCTGTCGTGCGACCGCTGGCGCGGCGCCGAGCGGGCGCAGCTGCGGATCGTCGACCTCGCACCAGCCGATTGATTCGGCGTTAGAGTCGGGCCAGATCGCGTTGCAATCGCGCACGGCTCTCAATCTTTGTATTGACGCTCGCTCTTGCGCCCAACCGGTATACCCTTCGGCGGAGAGCGCTCTAACCCCCGGCCATCACCAAGGCCCAGAATCGCTTGTAGCGCGTGTCCGGCGCATCCACGCGGGCGATGCCGATCCGGCGGATCTGCGGGAGCAGCATATTCTTGTTGTGCTCCGGGCTTGCCTTCCAGCGGGCGAGCACCTGCTCCAGCGTTTCGGAACCCGCGCTCAGATTCTCGGCCGCCCAGGATTTCGCCAGCCCGACCGAGGCCATGCGCGACGTGAAGCTCCCGCCGATCTCGTGGCTGAGCTGGCCGTGGCGGGCATTGTTGCCGGCCTGGAACGCGGCGGCCTTCACCAGCACCGGATCGACCACGACCGGGCTCAACCCGTTCTGGACACGGTAGGCCGAGATCGCCGCCGCGGCCGCGACCTCGTCGAGCACCGCCGTATGGGTGGCGTTCTCGACCGTCGGCTCCGGCATGAATGACAGGCCGCCGCATCCGGTCAGGGTGAGCAGCAGGGCGGCGGCGAGGGGGCGGGTCAGGTTCGGCACGGTCCGGTCGGCAACGCTGAGAGGGAGGGCGCCTCCCTCGGGCCGGCTTGCGGCGAAAGCACGGCGGATGCGGATCGGCCCGGCCCGTTTGTGCGGGACGTGGCCGGGATACCACGGCGCTCAGGCTGCCAGAGCGTTGCTCCCGAGCATGACCGGCGCAAACGCGCGCAGGAGATCCGGGTCGAGGTGACCTTGAGCCTCGACCATGATCGCCAGCGCCTCCGGCCCGCTGGCCGGCTGACGATAAGTCCGCCGCTCGGTCAGCGCCGAGAACACGTCGCAGATGCTCACGATCCGCACGAGATCGCTGATGGCGCCGCCGGCGAGGCGGTCCGGATAGCCCTTTCCGTCGAGGCGCTCGTGGTGATGGCGTACGACGTCGAGGACTTCGGGCTCGAACTCGCCCTGCGCTTTCAGCAGCGTGGCACCGATATCCGGATGACGCTGCATCAACCGGTATTCCTCGGCATTGAGCGGCCCGGGCTTGTTCAGGATGTCGACCGGAATCCGTGACTTGCCAATATCGTGAAGGAGCGCGGCGCGTACCAGACGGTCGAGATCGCCGCGGCTCAAGCCGATCTGGCCCCCGAAGGTCGCCGCATGGCCGGCGACCCCCAGCGTGTGCTGATAGACCCCGATATCGTGACGCCAGACCGCCTCAAGCCAGCCGCCGATCCCGACCTCCGACACCGCGGCCAGGACCAGTTCGGTCCCGCGGTCGATATCGGCTCGCTGGAGCCCGGCGCCGAGCGCGGCGCTGTCGAACAGGTCTGCAACGATCGCGGTGGCGCCGGTGACGTGCTCTCCGAGGCGTCGGGCGCGCGTTTTGGCCGACCGCGTCGCCTCCTCGATCATGGCGAAGGCGTTGGCCAGGACGACCTGACGCGATGTCGTGGCCGGAAGCACACGGAGGTGCGTGGCTGCCGGAAACGATCGCTCGCCACGCCCGAGAACGAGGCGCGGCACAGGCGGCTTCGCCGTGCGATAGGCTGTTTCGAGCGCGACGGCTCGATCCGGTGGCACGTCCAGAATGATGAGATGCGGCCGTTCCGCCGGAAGAGCAGCGTCACCGTCGACGGCCAGGCAGTCCATCACCAGAGCGATGGCCCGTTCCAGGGCGGCTCGCTCCGAAGGCCGATCGGAGATCAGCAGGACGAAGGACTGGTCCGCGTATCGCGTTGCAGAGCCGAGAACCACCACGGTTGCTCCCTCGCCCATTGGGTCAACTGTGCGTTGACCCTAACGGAAAGTTGCGAGGAAAGCGTTAACTCTACGCAGTCAGCGCGCTGTCGGCAAACAACAGTCCAACGCGCGCAATTCTGATCACGCAAGCTTGGCGGATCCGACAGCGCCGCGCGGCCCGGCGGCAACGGTCTCGGACCCGTCCTTGGGGCTCAGGAAATCGGCGAACTTAACCGTCAAGACGGCCTGGCAGATCGCGAACGCTACGAGGATGATGAAGAAGCTGGCGATCATCGTGGAACTCCGGGTCGGCCCTGCGGCTCATGGTGCGACGCAGTAAATGCCATGCCGCCCTGCAATGTGGTATGCCAGATACGGAATGCCGAGCATGCGGCGCATGCATATCACGACGCGCGATAGCCAATTTTTGGCCGTCGCCGGCTGGATCATGCGCATAGCGCTGGGCCGCCCCGCCTCTGCGCAATCGCGCATGCTGCGCCGCGATAATCTTCGTTGGACGTGTCTATAGGTGCCCGTATCGGAGCGAGGGGGACGTCAGATTTTCGTGTCGGTCATTGCTAAGAGCGGCGCGACAGACGGCGTCTAGTTATCACGACGCGGCGGCGATCGCCTCAGTCGAGGTAATCGCCGTAGGTGTCGACGTGCTGCGCGAGGCCGAGACCGTGCTCGCGCACGAGGCGCTCGGCCAGATCGGCATCCCGCGCCTCAAGCGCGGCAATGATGGCGACGTGCTCGCGGATCGAGCGCTCCGCCCGGTCGCCCTGGCGCAGGGCCGTGCTGCGAATCCCGCGTACATGCATCAGCAGATTGCTGGTGAGATCCGCGATGGCTTCGCAATGACCCAGCGCGATGATCCGCTGATGGAAGCGGATATTGGCGTCCGAATACTCGTCGATATGCTCGGACGGCTGGCCCTCGAAGAATTCGGGGAACGCGTCACGCAGGCTCCGCAGCTGGGCCTCCGTCGCACGGGTGCAGGCGAGCCGCGCCGCCATGCTCTCCAGCGCCGTCCAGGCGTGGATCATGCTGACGATCTCGTGCTTATTCTTCTTGATCACGAAGACACCGCGCCGCGCTTCCGAGCGGACGAAGCCTTCCTGCTCAAGCACGGTCAACGCCTCGCGCACGGGCGTGCGACTGACGCCGAGATCCTGCGAGAGCTTGCGCTCATCGAGCCTCACCTCGTCCGGCCGCCCGTAGATATCCATGTTGGTGATAGCCGTCTTTAGCGCCTCGTACGCCAAAGTCCGGAGACTTGAACTGGCAACGATCGGCTTGACGCTCAGCGGTTCGGAGTTCGACATCCCTGGTCCAGCGGCTCACTTGTATGATGGACCGCACGCATTCTCAGTCGTGCGCTTACAAGCGCACTAACCCAAACCTTTTCCAGATCATAGTCGACAGAGGTCGGACCCCACAGACCTGTGACAAGAACAAGCGGTCAGCGTGGCGACGACGCGAAACCCCGCACCGCGACCGGGACGATCAGACCACGTCCGACCCGACAGGGTTAATCCTCGAGCGGCAACCGGTATTTTTATGCATGTTCGATTGACACACGACTGCAAGATAAGCACGGTCCTGCTGGCATACCGTCGACCACCGCAGTCGAAGCTCGGTTGCAGCGAGATTCTTCGTCGTGGAAGACCTCGTTTGATCAACCTTCAAGAATTTTTTGAAGTACGACGATCGCTTTGTTCTGCCACATCATGATCGGGCAGGGCATACAGACAGCTCAAATCAGCCACCAAAAATATAATCAGCGAGGAGGGAAGCGAATGTCCGAGATCCGCACACCTGTGGGGGGCGGCCGATGGCTGCAACTCGCCTTCGGCGTCGTCTGCATGTGCATGATTGCCAACATGCAATACGGCTGGACCTTCTTCGTGAACCCGATGCAGGAGCGTCACGGCTGGGATCGGGCCGCGATCCAGGTGGCCTTCACGCTGTTCGTCGTCACCGAGACCTGGCTTGTGCCGATCGAGGGCTGGTTTGTCGATAAGTACGGCCCGCGGATCGTCACTCTGTTCGGCGGCCTGCTCTGCGGTATTGCCTGGGTGATGAACTCCTACGCCGAGTCGCTGACCATGCTCTACGTCGCCGCCGCGATCGGCGGGACCGGCGCCGGCGCGGTCTACGGCACGTGCGTGGGCAATTCCCTCAAGTGGTTCCCAGACCGCCGCGGCCTCGCTGCCGGCATCACCGCGATGGGCTTCGGCGCGGGCTCGGCTCTGACTGTCGTGCCGATCCAGGCGATGATCAAGTCGCAGGGCTACGAGGCGGCGTTCTTCTACTTCGGCATCGGCCAAGGCGTGATCGTCATGCTGATCGCCCTGTTCCTGCGCTCCCCGATCAAGGGTCAGGTGCCTGACGTCGCCCGGGTCAGCCAGTCGAAGCGCGACTTCAAGCCCGGCGAGATGGTCCGCACCCCGATCTTCTGGGTGATGTACGCGATGTTCGTGATGATGGCGGCCGGCGGCCTGATGGCCACCGCGCAGCTCGGCCCGATCGCCAAGGACTTCAAGATCGCCGACGTGCCGGTCTCGCTGCTGGGCATCACCCTGCCGGCCCTGACCTTCGCGGCCACCCTCGACCGGGTGCTGAACGGCGTCACCCGCCCGTTCTTCGGCTGGGTCTCCGACCATATCGGCCGCGAGAACACGATGTTCATCTCTTTCGCGATCGAGGGTCTGGGCATCTACGCTCTGAGCCAGTTCGGCGAAAACCCGATCGCCTTCGTGCTGCTCACCGGCCTCGTGTTCTTCGCCTGGGGTGAGATCTACTCTCTATTCCCGGCAACCTGCGGCGACACATTCGGCTCGAAATACGCGGCCACCAATGCCGGCCTGCTCTACACGGCCAAGGGCACTGCGGCGCTGATCGTGCCCTATACCAGCGTGCTCACCACGATGACCGGCAGCTGGCACACGGTGTTCCTGGTCGCGGCCGGGTTGAACATCCTCGCGGCGTTCCTGGCCCTGTTCGTGCTCAAGCCGATGCGCGCGGCCTACACCAAGAAGCCCGAGGCGACCCTGGCGCCAGCGCTGGCCCGCTAGCCCACAACGCCCGCACACGGCAGAGCCCGGCGCCTTTACGGCGCCGGGCTTTCTGTTACCCGGGACCGAAATACGCGGGGACCGGGCCATGGACAAAGACGAGCGCAGCGCACGGGAGAGCGTCGTGGCGGCGGCGCGCGAACTCGACGCACAGGGTCTCAACCGCGGCACCTCGGGCAATGTCTCGGTGCGTTTTCGCGATGGACTGTTGATCACGCCCTCAGGCCTGCCCACGGCGCGGATGCGGCCCGAGGATGTCGTGCCCCTGGCGCTCGACGGCACGCACCCGGCAGACCAGAAGCCCTCGTCGGAGTGGCACTTCCACCGGGACATCCTCGCGTCCCGCCCGGATTGCGACGCCGTCGTCCACGCGCACCCGGTCTACTGCACCGCCTTCGCGCTGTGCCGGAGGGAGATCCCCGCGGTCCACTACATGATCGCGGCCTTCGGCGGGCCCAGCGTCCGGTGCGCGCCGTATGCGCCCTATGGCACCGCCGAGCTGTCGGAACTCGCGCTGGCGGCGCTGATCGACCGCAACGTCTGCCTGCTGGCCAATCACGGCATGATCGCCGCCGGGGCGAGCCTGGAGAAGGCCCTCTGGCTCGCCGTCGAACTGGAGACGCTGTGCCACCAATATGTGGTCGCGCTCCAGATCGGCACGCCCGCAATCCTGTCCGACCACGAGATCGGCACGACGGTGGAACGCTTCCGCGGTTATGGGCTGAACGCGACAGGCGGGGCTTCGAAGTCCCGGTAGTGCTTCGGCACGGCCCTCAGCGGCCGAGAACCTGCCCCACGGCGAGGCCGGTTTCCCGGGCATAATCGGCGGCCGAGACCTTCTTGCCGCCCTCCGGCTTGACCTTGCGGATCTCGATCCGGCCGCCCTGCGCGCAGACGCTGAAGCCGTCCTCATCCACGGCGATCACCTCACCGGGCTTGCCCTTGACGTCGCCCAGGCGGCGAACCGGCCGCAGGCTGGAATCGAAGATCTGCAGCTTCTGGCCGTCCCGGGTTGTCCAGGCGCCGGGCGCAGGGTTAGCCGCACGGATCAGGTTGTAGATCTGCTCGGCATGGGCCGACCAGCGGATCTCGGCCTCCGCGGCGCGGAACCAGCCCTCGTAGGTCGCCGCATCCTCGTCCTGGTCGATCTCGACGTGCTGGCCGGCGACCACGAGATCGGCCGCCTCGAGCATCGCGTCGACACCCATCGGGAAGAGGGCTTCGAAATACACATCGCCCAGCGTCGCGTCCGCGCCGATCGGGCAGGTCTTCTGGAGGACCACCGGGCCCTCATCGAGGCCGTCGGTGGGGCGGAAGATGGTCAGGCCGGTCTGGAGCTCGCCCCGGGCGATCGGCCAATTAATCGAAGACGGGCCACGATACCGGGGCAGCAGGCTTGGATGGTACTGGATGGTGCCGTGCTTCGGGATCGTGACGAAGCTCTGCGGCGCGAACTGCAGGACATACGCCATGATGCCGATATCGGCGTCGAGGCCGCGCATGGCTTCCTCGGCCTCCGGGCTCTTGAGGCTCGAAAACTGAAAGACCGGAAGCCCCTTTTCCTCGGCTGCGGTCTTCAGCACATCCGGCTTGGCACCGGGCTTCTCCGGCGCGCAGAATACCCCCGCCACCGTGTCGCCCCGCTTGAGGAACGCCTCCAGGACGGCCTTGCCGAAATCCTGCTGACCGATGAAGGCGATGCGCATGCAATCTCCGGAGCGTCATGGGACCCGCAGCGCGGGCTAGGGGAGGGGATCGACCTCAGCGGCGGGCCAGAGGCCGCACCGCTTCGATCCCCTCCAGTGCGCGATCGTGCTCGAACGCCCGCGGGAAGCGGCGCGTCCGTCAGCTCACTCGGCCGCGATCTTCGGAATCACCCCGATCGCCCCCGAATTGGCGATCTCGCCGACCTCCGCCTCGGAATAGCCGAGCACGCTGCGGAGGATCTCCTCCGTGTGCTCGCCGAGCAGCGGCGACCGCGCGACCTCGCTCGGGCTTGCCGAGAGCTTGATCGGGTTTCCGACCGTCAGGTACTTGCCCCGCGTCGGATGATCGACCTCCACGATGGTGCCGGTCTTCCGAAGGGCCTCGTCCTCGGCGATCTCCTTCATCGACAGGATCGGGCCGCATGGGATGTCGTACTTGTTGAGGGTGTCCATCGCCTCGAACTTCGAGACCTTCATCGTCCACGCCTCGATGCGCGTGAAGATCTCGTTGAGGTGCGGCAGGCGCGCCTTCGGGGTCGCGTAGTTCGGATCGGCCTTCCAGTCGGGCTCGCCGATGATGTCGCAGATCGGCTCCCACACCGCGGCCTGGGTGATGACGTAGATGTAGGCGTTGGGATCCTGCTCCCAGCCCTTGCAGCGCAGGATGCGCCCCGGCTGGCCGCCGCCGGAATCGTTGCCGGCGCGCGGCGTTGCCTCGCCGAAGGGAATGCCCTCGCCGAACTGGCTGTACTCCCGAAGCGGCCCGTGTTCGAGGCGCTGCTGATCGCGCAGCTTCACCCGGCAGAGGTTCAGCACGCCGTCCTGCATGGCGCAGTCGACCTTCTGGCCGAGGCCGCTGTGGGTGCGGTGGAACAGGGCGGTGACGATGCCGAGCGCGAGGTGCAGGCCGGTGCCGGAATCGCCGATCTGTGCGCCGGTGACCATCGGGATGCCGTCGCGGAAACCGGTGGTCGAGGCCGAGCCGCCTGCGCATTGCGCGACGTTCTCGTAGACCTTGCAATCCTCGTAGCGGCCGGGCCCGAAGCCCTTGACCGAGGCCAGGATCATCCGCGGATTGGCCTCATGGATCTTCTCCCAGGTCAGGCCCATCCGGGCGAGTGCGCCGGGCGCGAAGTTCTCGACGAGGACGTCGCACTCCTTGATCAGGCGCCAGAGCACTTCCTTGCCCTTGGCATTCTTCGAATCGAGCGTGATCGAGCGCTTGTTGTGGTTCAGCATCGTGAAATAGAGGCTGTCCACGTCCGGGATATCCTGGAGCTGCTGGCGCGTGGCATCGCCAACCCCTGGCCGCTCGACCTTGATCACGTCGGCGCCGAACCACGCGAGGAGCTGCGTGCAGGTCGGGCCGGATTGAACGTGGGTGAAGTCCAAGATGCGGACGCCTTCGAGGGCCTTTGTCATGATCGGTCTCGGAGTTGAGGACAGTCGTCGGGAATGCGAAGGTCGGCTTTCAGGCCGACCGGGCAGACGGAAGGCGGCAAGCGACCGGCTGTGACACGCGGCACGAACCATCGGGGCAGTCCGGACCCATCCTCGAACGAATCATGTCTGCACTCCCTCCCATAGCGCGGTGTCGTCGTCTTGCGACACCGTCATGCGGACCCCGGTCAGGTTCCGATTGTCTGTATACCACATGCCATCGGCGCGATGCGAGGCCTCTTATGACCGGCGGCACAGTGGCGGGCTACGCATCCTAAGCTGTCCCGGCGCACGGCTCAACGCGCTGTCGTTGATGAAATCGCGGACCGCATCCGACGCCCTCCGACGCCCCTTGGCATCCTTCCGAATGAGGTTCATGATTTCGCCAAAATCGGAGGCCGTCCGGTCAGACGAGAGCCACCATGCGGCAGGAGGGACGCCCATGCTCGCCAGTACAAGCCTGATCAAATCCTCCTGGATTGCGGTCGACGTCGCCCGCGACCGGGCCGAGCGCGTGCTCGTCGTGGAGACCTACATTGCGGTGAGCCCGCTGGAGCCCAATTTCGACGCGGCCCAGTACGAGCGCGTCCTGTGCTGCGTGCAGAAGGTGCTCAAGACCCATCCCGAGATCGATCGGGCTTCGATCTTGAGCATGCATCGCGGCTCCGGCTGCACCGCCCTGTTCCGCGATCCGGCTGGGACAGCGGTTCGACCGGCCGCCGCTTAAGCCGGCTCAGGACGTTCCCTCCGCAGGGTCGCTCGACGAGGCCGGCGGGGTCAGGGCCACGCGGGCCGCGTGGAACCACCAGAGTGGGATGTCCCGATTGGCCTTGGCCAGCTCCGAGGCCCAACCTTCCTTCGGCATGACGTCGGCCCGGTCGGCGAACAGGCGCAACGCGCTCTCGGCCCGCTCTCGTCGGCAGCGCTCGAGGATCACGTCCCGTTCGGCCGCGGCGCGGGCTTCCGTCTGCTCGATCAGACGCCGGGTCGCCAGGTCGTCGGCGTCGAACGCGAAATGCTGCCAGAAACCCTCGGCCTCCCGGGCCACATCACGCTCGCGCTGCATCTGAGCCAGCGCGGCTTCGGCGGTTTCGCGCGCGGCCTCGGCCGCCTCGGCGCGGGTGAGCAGCCGATTGTTCGCTTCCAGCAATTCCCGCTCCCGCTCGGGGGCCATGCGCTGACGCCGAAGCACGCGCAGCTCCTCCCCGGCGGCGGCATGTTCCGCCGCGTCCGCGAGCACCCGGGCGAGGGGACCTGCCGCCAGCGCATCGATGCGCCCGAGATAACGCTGCCGTAGGCCCGGATGATCGACATCGAGGGCCGTGTCGTCCCACGCGGGAAGGTCCGGCTGATCGCCACGGTCCCACGTGTAAAGGGTGCGCGCCAAGGAACTGCGCAGATCGTCCGGAAACGGCGCCGTGGCGTGTTCGTACATGGACCTGCATTCGCGACGGGCGATCGGCCCAACCTACAACGCGGTTGAGCGCCGGGAGAGACCATCCGGGGGTCGGCCGCATGAATTTTTCTTCGCCGCGTCATTGTTGCGATTGAACACCCGCTCCGAGAGGCGTCCATCGGGGATCAGGGCGGGAATTGTATGAAAGGTGCCAATCCGGCTCGACCGTGCGCCGCATCATCGATACCTGTGCAGATCTTGACGGACATGGATCGGCTGATCGGACAACGAAGGTCGTGCTTTCGGCCGATGCATCATCTCATGGCGCGATGCCGCATTCGGCCGACGGCCCCAGCAGCTCAAGAAGCAGAAGCCGTTACACGCGACCGTCCGCGGAGCGCGCCGCGTTTCTGAGCGTGTGGCGTGCCTCGCAACCGCGGGTTACATCGGACCCCGCTCCCGACGCGCGTCACCGCACCCATGATCCATACGGGCTACAACCCGGCGCTCGTCGCCCTGTCGATCGGCCTCGCGATCTTCGCGTCCTACTCGGCCCTCGATCTCGGTGCGCGTATCCGCGGACCGTCCACCGGACCCCGCTGGGCCTGGGTGGCGGGATCGGCCCTCGCGATGGGCGGCGGAATCTGGTCGATGCATTTCGTCGGCATGCTGGCCTTCGACATGGGCATGGCCGCCGCCTACGACCTCGGCCTGACCTTGCTCTCGCTCCTCATCGCCGTGGTGGTGACCGGTCTAGCCTTCACATGGGTCGCCTACCGGGGCGAGGGCCTGGCGTCGATCCTCGTCGCCGGGCCGCTGATGGGCCTCGGCGTGGCCGCGATGCACTATGCCGGCATGGCCGCGCTGCGGATCCCCGGTGATCTCGCCTACGACCCCGCCATCGTCGCGGTCTCGGTGGCGATCGCGGTGAGCGCCGCGACCATCGCCCTGTGGCTCGCTTTCCGGAACCACGGCGTCGGGCAGAAGCTGCTTGCGGCCGTCATCATGGGGCTCGCCGTCGCCGGGATGCACTACACCGGCATGGCGGCGGCGACCTTCACGGCGGAGGCGGAAGGTGCCCCCCACGCCCATATCGCCATGCTGGCGCCGGGGCAGCAGAACCTCGCGCTCTCCGTGGCCGGGGCGACCTTCTTCATCCTGTTCCTGGCGATGCTGGGTGCGTCCCTCGATCAGCAGCGGATCCAGCGGGATCTGCAGGCCAGCGAAGCGCGGTTCCGGGCCGCGGTCCAGGCCGTCCGGGGCGTGCTGTGGACCAACGATGCCACCGGCCGGATGATCGGCGAGCAGCCGGGCTGGAGCGCCATGACCGGCCAGACCCGCGATCAGTATCAGGGCTACGGCTGGGCCGAGGTGGTCCATCCGGAGGATGCCCGGGCGACGTTGGACGCCTGGAACGAGACCGTCAGGGCCCGGCGCACCTTCATCCACGAGCACCGGGTGCGCATGGTGGACGGGCAATGGCGCCACTTCGCGATCAGGGCCATTCCCGTACTCGAAGCAAGCGGCGAGATCCGCGAATGGGTCGGCGTCCACACCGACATTACCGAGCAGCGGGAGGCCGAGGCCGAGCTCCGGGAATCGAACCAGGAAATCCAGCGCTACGCCTACATCGTCAGTCACGATCTGCGGGCGCCGCTCGTCAACGTCATGGGCTTCACGAGCGAGCTGGAAGCGACGCGGCACGAGGTACGAGCCGCCCTGACCGGACACCCACAGGCGGAGCGGATCGACACGGATTTCGGTGAGGCGCTCAGCTTCATCAAATCCGCGGTGAACCGGATGGAGGGTCTGATCGCCGCGATCCTGAAGCTGTCCCGCGAGGGTCGGCGTCAGTTCCAGCCGGAACGGCTCGACATGACGGCCCTGATCCAACACCTGGCGGACGCGCACAGACACCAAGCCGAGGCGGCACGCGCTGTCGTGACGATCACCCCCGACCTGCCGTCGATCGTCGCCGACCGGCTCGCGATCGAGCAGATCTTCGGCAACCTGCTCGACAACGCCATCAAATATCTGGATCCAGCCCGGCCTGGGCAGGTCATGGTCACGGCTCAGTCGGCCGGCCCGCGGGGCATCTGCTTCTCGGTCACCGACAACGGTCGCGGCATCGCGGAGCGGGATCACGCCCGCGTCTTTGAACTATTCCGGCGCTCCGGCGCGCAGGATCGGCCCGGCGAGGGAATCGGCCTGGCCCACGTGAAGGCGCTGGTCCGAAGCTTCGGCGGCCGGATCGAGATCCGTTCGCAACTCGGCGTGGGCACGACGTTCAGCGTGACGTTGCCGCGCGGCGCGTCTACAGCTGTCGATCAGGTATCCAAACCGGCGCCGCTTGAAGCCGCATGAGCGTGTAGCGACCCGTGCATCCCGTCAGCATCGTGATGATCGAGGATGACGAGGGGCACGCGCGGCTGATCGAGCGCAACATCCGTCGTGCCGGCGTCAACAACGAGATCGTGCCGTTCCAGGATGGGACCTCGGCCCTGTCCTACCTGCTCGGACCGGACGGATCCGGCGAGGCCAGCGCCCGGCGCCACCTCCTGATCCTGCTCGACCTCAACCTGCCGGACATGACCGGACTCGACATCCTCGAGAAGGTGAAGGCGAACCCGCACACCCGACGCTCCCCGGTGGTGGTACTCACCACCACCGACGACAGCCGTGAGATCCAGCGCTGCTACGATCTCGGCGCCAACGTCTACATCACGAAGCCAGTGAACTACGAGGGCTTCGCCAACGCGATCCGCCAGCTCGGGCTGTTCTTCTCGGTGATGGAGGTTCCTCAGAACCCATGACCGCGGACCAAGCCGGCGCGGACGGCGCCACTCCGGTGGCGCGGATTCTCTACATCGACGACGACCCGGGCCTCGGCCGTCTGGTCCGACGCGCGCTGGAGGCACGCGGCTACGCCGTGGAACTCTGCACATGCGGCGCCGACGGGCTGGCCCGGCTAGCGGAGGGCGCGATCGACGCGGTGGCGCTCGACCATCACATGCCCGGCCAGACGGGGCTCGACCTGTTGCCGGCAATTCGCGCGCTGCCGCATGCGCCGCCGGTCATCTACGTGACAGGATCGGAGGATTCGCGCGTCGCCGTGGCCGCCCTGAAGGCGGGTGCGGTCGATTACGTCTGGAAGGACGTGCAGGGCCAGTTCCGCGAGTTGCTCGGCGAGGCCGTCGACACCGCGCTTCGGCAGGAGGCGCTGCGCCGCGACAAGGAGCGGGCCGAGGATGAGATGCGCGAGGCCCGCGACCGGGCCGAGCTGATGCTGCGCGAGGTCAACCACCGCGTCGCCAACTCCCTCGCCCTGGTCGCCGCCCTGGCGCACATGCAGCGCAACGCCGTGACCGACCCGGCCGCCAAGGCCGCGCTCGACGAGATGCAGGCGCGGATCTCGGCCATCGCCGGCATCCACCGCCGGCTCTACACATCGGACGATGTCGAGTCCGTCGCGCTGGATGCCTATCTCGGCAGCCTGATCGAGGAGTTGCAGGCCGCCATGCGGGCGAGCGGGCGGGATCACGCGATCCGGCTGCGAGCCGAGCCGGTTCATCTCACCCCCGACAAGGCCGTCTCGGTCGGCGTCGTGGTCACCGAACTCGTCACCAACGCCTACAAGTACGCGTATCCTCCGGGCACGTCCGGCGAGATCCGGGTCGCGGTGGACCGGGATGGGGCCGATACGGTCCGCCTTGCGGTCGAGGATGACGGTGTCGGCTGGACCGGCGAGGGCGAGATCCGCGGCACCGGACTCGGGTCGCGCATCGTGCGCGCCATGGCGACGAACCTGCGCTCGGCGCTGTCCTATGTCCCGGGCGGGAAGGGCACCCGCGCCGTGCTGGCGTTCCGGGCGTAGGCCGCGGATCAGGTCTCCGAGCGGCCGGCGATGCGCTCCAAGGCGGCGACCATCGGCTGAAGCTCCGTTTCGCCGAGCTGGTGGAAGCCCAGCGCCCGCCCGATGAACAACCCGAGGATCGCGAAGAACAGCACGGAGCCCTCGCCGGGGCAGGCGCCCTCGATCCGGCTGAGGCGGCCGAGCTGATCCGCCACGAAGGCCCGGTAATCGTTCAGCGCCTCCGGGGAGTCGAGGGAAGCCAGCAGCAGCGCGCGGGAGGACTCGTCGTCCACGCAATAATGCCCCCGCACATGCGCCACCATCGCCTTCGGAAGCTGTGACGGGCCGGGCGGGATCGCCGCCTCGCAGGCGGCGATCTCCTCGCGCAGCCGGGCCAGCTCCCGGGCAACCAGCGCGGCGATCAAGGCATCCTTCGAAGCGTAGTGGTGCAGCACGCCGCCCTTGCTCAGCCCCGCCTCGGCCGCGACGGCGTCGATCGTCAGCGCCCGCGCGCTGCCCTTCAGAAGAACGGCAGCGGCCGCTTCGAGGATGATCTCGGGCCGGTCCGCCAATCGCTTGCGCTTGCCCTGCATCGAACACCTGCCTTAAAAACCGACTGGACGGTATGTAACGAGTCGGCTAGATACGCGCCACGGCATTTTCACGAGTCCGGCCCGGGGTGGTCGACCGCATGACTTCATCTACCGATCGGGTCGTTGTCCGACTGCTCTTCGCAATAACCGCGCTCGGCGCCGTCGGGTGCGCTCGTGCGGAGTCCGGTGCCGCCGACGAGCCTGCGCTGGCGCGGGTCCGGACCGTCGAAGCCCGAAAGACGCCGATCGCCTCGGAGGCGGTCCTGACCGGCGACATCCAGCCCCAGGCGCAGGTCAACGTGGCGTTCCGCACGAACGGAAAGGTCGCCGAGCGGCGGGTGGAAGTCGGCGATCATGTCGAGGCCGATCAGGTTCTGGCCGTGCTGGAGCCGCTCACCCAGAAAGCGAACCTCGACAACGCCAAGGCCGCGCTCGCTTCGGCGGAGGCGCTGCAGACGCAGGCGAAGATGTCCTTCGAGCGCCAGAAACAGCTCCTCGCGGGCGGCTTCACCACGCGCTCGACCTACGACAACGCCGAGCAGGAATTGCGGACGACCCAAGCCGCCGTCGATTCGGCACGGGCCGCCCTCGGCACCGCGCAGGAGCAGTTCTCGTACACCGAGCTGCGCGCCGGGGTCGCCGGTATCGTGACCAGCCGGAGTTTCGAGGTCGGTCAGGTGGTCCAATCGGGCCAGACCGTTCTGGTGCTCGCGCAGGACGGCCCGCGGGACGCGGTGTTCAACGTCTACGAATCGCTGCTGGCCCATCCGCCCGCCGACGGCACGATCGCGGTGGCGTTGCAATCCGATCCGGCCGTCACGGCGACCGGGACGGTCCGCGAGGTTTCGCCGACCGTTGACGCCAAGAGCGGCACGGTCCGGGTCAAGATCGGCCTTCGGACGACGCCGACCGCCATGGGGCTCGGCGCTGTCGTGGTCGGGCGTGGCCGGTTCGCACCGCGCGAGTCGGTGGTGCTGCCCTGGTCTGCACTCTACCGCTACGACGGCCGTCCGTCTGTGTGGATCTTCGACCCGGCCAAGCGGACCGTCTCGATCCGGCCGGTCGAGATCGACCATTTCGGGCCCGACATCATCGCGCTGAAGCGGGGCGTCGAGCCGGGCGAGCGCGTGGTCGTGGCCGGCATCCAGTTCCTGCGGCCCGGCCAACACGTGGCCGCCGCTGAGATCGCGGGTCCGTGATGCGCGCTTACATCGTTACCATGACCGCTGCCCTCGCCGTGCTGGGCGGCTGTACCGATCACGGCGACACGGCCGAATCCGCGGAGGCTGCGGCCCCCGTGCGGCCCGTGCTGACCCAGGTCGCGCGTCCGAGCGACACGGTCACCCTCGGACCGTTCGCCGGGACCATCGAGCCGCGCTATCAGGCGCAGCTCGGCTTCCAGATCCCCGGCCGGATGGTCGGGCGCGACGTCACGGTCGGCGACATCGTCAAGAAGGGTCAGCGCCTCGCCGCACTCGACACCATCGTGTCGCGGTTCGACCTGACCCGTGCCGAGGCCGACCTCGCCGACGCCCGCGCCCAGGCCGAGAACGCGGACGCCGCCGAGGGCCGGACGCGCCGCCTCATGACCGGCAACAGCGTCTCGCAGGCCACCCTCGATCAGGCGGTCGCCCGGCGGGACACCGCGCGGGCGCGGGTCGATCAGGCGCTGGCGAGCCTCCAGAAGGCCCGGGACCAGATGGGCTACACCGAGCTCAAGGCCGAGTTCGACGGCGTCGTCACGCAGCGCCTCGCCGAGATCGGGCAGGTTCTGAGCGCAGGCCAGGGCGTGGTGACCGTAGCCCGGCCGGATGTGCGCGAGGCCGTGGTCGACATTCCGGAAGCCTATGTCGGCGCGCTGCCGCCGGATTGCCGCTTCACCGTCGCACTCCAGAGCGCCCCGGACCTAACCACGACCGGCCGGGTGCGCGAGGTCGCGCCGCTCGCCGAGGCCGGGACGCGCTCGAAACGGATCCGCATCGCGTTGGACAATCCCGGCCCCGCCTTCCGCCTCGGCGCAACCATCGACGTCGCGCTCGCCAGCAAGGTCCGCCCGCGCTTCCTGCTACCGCCCTCGGCGCTGCTGGAGGAGGGCGACCGCCGCTCGGTCTGGGTGGTCGCGCAGGACGGCAAGTCGGTGACGCGGCGCGACGTGACGGTGGCGGCGGAGCGCGACCGGGCGGAGCCGGGCCGGATCGCGATCATCGATGGTCTGAAGGCGGGCGACCGGGTCGTGGTCGCCGGTGTCCACTCGCTCAAGGATGGCCAGCCGGTGTGGCTGACGGATGACGCGGTCTAGGTCGCCCTCCGTCGAAGTCGATACCGGTTCGGCGGAAAAGGGCACGCAGATACAAAGGCTTGGAGCTGGGTTCGATTGCAACGCGATCGGATACCGCTCGAAGCCGGCGGCACGGGGTTTCGCGTGAAAAGCTTCAATCTGTCCGATTGGGCGCTCGGGCACCGCTCGTTCGTCTGGTTCCTGATGTTCGTCGCGCTGATCGCGGGCGTGATGGCCTATACCCGCCTCGGCCGGGAGGAGGATCCGCCCTTCACGATCAAGACCATGGTGGTGCAGACCACATGGCCGGGCGCGACCATCAAGGAAACCCTCGATCAGGTCACCGACCGGGTCGAGAAGGAACTGCAGCAGCTCAACGGGCTGGACTATGTCCGCAGCTACACGACGCCGGGTTTCTCCACGGTGTTCGTGCAGTTCCGCGACACCCTGAAGAAGAACGAGATCCAGCCGGCCTTCTATCAGGTGCGCAAGCGCCTCGGCGACATCAAGGGACAGTTCCCGGAGGGTGTGCAGGGGCCGTTCTTCAACGATGAGTTCGGCGACGTCTACGGCAATATCTACGCCTTCACGGCCGACGGGCTGACCTACCGGCAGCTGCGCGACTACGTCGAGGGGGTGCGCACCGAAGTGCTGCGCGTGCCCGATATCGGCAAGACCCAGCTGATCGGCACCCAGGGCGAGACGATCTTCCTCGACTTCTCGACCCGCAAGCTCGCCGGCTACGGCATCGATTTCTCGGCCCTGATCAAGGCCCTCCAGGCGCAGAACGCTGTCTCGGCCTCGGGCGTGGTCCAGGCCGGGCCGGAGCGCGTCTCGCTGCGGGTCAGCGGCTCCTTCGCGTCGGAGGCCGCCCTTCAGGACTTCAATCTGCGGGTGAACGACCGCTTCTTCCGCCTCGCCGACATCGCCGAGATCAGCCGCGGCTACGAGGACCCGCCCACCGCCCTGTTCCGGGTGGACGGCAAGCCGGCGATCGGGCTGGCCATCGCGATGCGGCCCGGCGCCAACCTGCTCCATTTCGGCGAGGCGCTGAAGGAGCGGATGCGCCTGATCGAGGCGAAGCTGCCGGTCGGCGTCGGCGTCCATCTCGTGTCGGACCAACCCAAGCAGGTTGAGCACGCGGTCGGCGGCTTCACCGAGGCGCTGGTCGAAGCCATCGTCATCGTGCTTGCGGTGAGCTTCGTCAGTCTCGGCGTGCGGGCCGGATTGGTGGTCTCGGTGTCGATCCCCCTCGTCCTGGCGATCGTGTTCGTGGTCATGCAGATCATGGACGTCACGCTGCAGCGGATCTCGCTCGGCGCGCTGATCATCGCGCTGGGTCTCCTGGTCGACGACGCCATGATCACTGTCGAGATGATGGTGGCGCGTCTGGAACGCGGCGACACGCTCCTGAAGGCCGCAACCTTCGCCTACACCTCGACGGCCTTCCCGATGCTGACCGGGACCCTCGTCACAGTGGCGGGCTTCCTGCCGATCGGCTTCAACGGCTCGGGGGCGGGCGAGTACACCTACTCGCTGTTCGTGGTCCTCGCCGCCTCGCTGCTGGTCTCATGGGTGGTCGCGGTGCTGTTCGCGCCGCTCATCGGCGTGACGCTCCTTCCCAAGACCATGAAGCACCACAGCGAGAAGGACGGGCTGTACACGCGGCTGTTCACGGCGGCGCTCCGGGTCGCGATGCGCTGGCACTGGACCACGGTCGTGCTCTGCCTCGCCGTCATGGGATTGGCGATCGTCGGGATGGGGCACGTGCAGCAGCAGTTCTTCCCATCCTCGGATCGCTCCGAGGTGCTGGTGGATCTGACCCTTCCGCAGAACGCGACGATCGCCGAGACGCGGGCGCAGATGGACCGCTTCGAGGCCAAGCTCAAGGATGATTCGGATGTGACGACCTGGTCGTCCTATGTCGGGCAGGGCGCGGTGCGCTTCTACCTGCCGCTCGATCAGCAATTGTCGAACGCATTCTTCGGGCAGATCGTCATCGTCACGAAGTCCCTGGAGGTGCGCGACCGCGTGATGGGCCGCCTTCAGGACATCGCCCTGCGCGACTTCGTCGGGACCGACGTGCTGGTGCAGCCGCTCAGCCTCGGGCCGCCCGTCGGCCGACCGGTCCAGTACCGACTCAGCGGTCCCAATATGGAGACCGTGCGCCACCTCGCCCTCGACCTCGCCAACGTGGTCGGAAGCGATCAGCGCCTCGACGTGCCGACCTTCGATTGGAACGAGCCCGGCAAGGTCCTGCGGATCGAGATCCTGCAGGACAAGGCGCGCCAGCTCGGCGTGTCGAGCCAGGACGTGGCCGGCATCCTGAACGGCATCGAGGGCGGGCAGACGATCACGCAGGTGCGCGATTCGATCTATCTCGTGAATGTGGTCGGGCGCGCCGGGGCCGCCGAGCGTTCCTCGCTCGATACGTTGCAATCGCTGCAGGTCGGACTCTCGAACGGGACCGTGGTCCCGCTCCTCGCCTTCGCGCGGATCGGCTATGACCTGGAACAGCCGATCGTCTGGCGGCGCGACCGGCTGCCCACCGTGACGGTCCGCGCCACGATCCGCGGCGCAACCCAGCCCGCCACCATCGTGGCCGGCCTCCAGCCGGGTATCGACGCCTTCGCGAAGGCGCTGCCCGAGGGCTACTTCCTCCAGACCGGCGGCGCCGTCGAGGAATCCGCCAAGGGGCAGGGCCCGATCGCGGCGGTCGTGCCGGTGATGCTGCTCGCCATGGCGCTGCTGCTGATGATCCAGCTCCAGAGCGTCGGCCGGATGCTGCTCGTCTTCACGGTGGCGCCGCTGGGCCTCATCGGCGTGGTGCCGGCGCTGCTGCTGTTCGACAAGCCAATGGGCTTCGTCGCCATTCTGGGCATCCTGGCGCTGATCGGCATCATCATCCGCAACGCCGTCATTCTGGTGAGCCAGATCGAGGAATTCCGCGACGAAGGCGTGGAGCCGTGGGATGCCGTCTTCGAGGCGACCCACCACCGGATGCGTCCGATCCTGCTCACGGCCGCGGCGGCGAGCCTGGGCCTGATCCCGATCGCCCGCGAGGTGTTCTGGGGGCCCATGGCCTACGCGATGATCGGCGGCATCCTGGCCGCCACCGTCCTGACGCTCCTGTTCCTGCCGGCCCTGTACGTCAGCTGCTACCGCCTCCGGCCAACGGCCGGGAATCCAGCCCGCGCGTCCGTCGCCCTGAAAACGTGATCGCGTTTTCACAGGCTCGGACGCGCGAACCGGCAACCAATCGGCGCGCTGCGCATAGGGTCGGATCGAACGAGGAGTCCGATCCGTATGAACGCGTTCATCGCCGTGGTTCTGGTCTGCGCCAACGGCCTGGCCCAGGAAGCCTGCTCGGACGACCAAGCCCTTGAGGTCCGCAAGATCCGGGTCGCCAACGAACTCGGCTGCGCAACTGGCTGGCAGGAGATCATCGCCCGCACCGAGCGGCGCGACGAGATTGGCAAGAGCGCCTACCTCAAGACCGAGTGCCGCCGGGTGAAGGAGCCGCAGTAAGGCCCGCTACTTCTCGTACTTGATGTAGGCGAAGCGCGGATCGGTCGGCGTGCCGTCGAGCCCCTGGCCCTCCAGGCCGGGCTGCCAGGACACGACCTCCTCGATCTTCCTGGCCAGTGCGAAGTCCTTGTCGGTGATGCCCTTGGCGGCGTGGTTCATCAGCCGCACCTCGACCCAAGCGTAGGACGCCGTGAGGTCGGGATGATGCCATGCGGCCTCCGCCAGATGGCCGACCGTATTGATCACCATCAGCGTGCTCTTCCACCCGGAGGTCTTGTAGGTGCGGCGAATCCACCCGTCCTCAAGGCGCCACGCGGGCAGCTCGGCCTTGAGCCGCGCCTCCACGGTCGCCTCGTCCAGCACGCCCTCTCGCTGCTCGCTCATGTGCCGCCCCTTCCTCATTCGATCACCGCAGGGTGCCGCCGCATCGGTCCGGGCGCAAGCGTATCGCGCGCGGTGGACGCGGCGGCGTGCGGGCCCTATGACCATTTTCCAATGGCGCCGGGACAAGTCCGCACCCCAGTCTGCCGCACCTGAAGACTGCAAAAGACCAAGGGAGAAGGCGTGATGCTGTCACGGCGCGCGATGCTCGCCGGGGGCCTGCTGGGCGGCCTCGGCCTTCGGGCGGCGCGGGCCGACACGCCGGTGGTCCGCCTCGGAAGCCTGCCCTTCGGTACCTCGACCTGGGAGGCGGCGGTGATCAAGGCCCGCGGCCTCGACGCGGCCAACGGTTTTCAGCTCGACGCCGTCAAGCTCGCCGGGAACGACGCCGCGCGGATCAGCTTCATCGGCGGGCAGGTCGACACGATCGTCGGCGACCTGCTCTGGGCGGCACGCCTCGGCAATGACGGGCAGGCGGTGCGCTTCATCCCCTATTCGACATCGGAGGGCGCCGTGATGGTGCCAACCGACAGCCCGATCAAGAGCCTGAAGGATCTCGACGGCAAGCGTCTCGGCGTGGCGGGCGGCCCCCTGGACAAGAACTGGCTGCTGCTGAGAGCCCAGGCCAAGGATGTCGCCGGCATCGATCTGGAGCGCGCGGCCGAGATCGCCTACGGCGCGCCGCCGCTGATCACGCTGAAGCTGGAGCAGGGCGCGCTCGACGCGGCCCTGACCTACTGGACCTACTGCGCGCGCCTCGAAGCCAAGGCGTTCCGCCGCCTGATCGGCGCCGAGGACATCATGCACGCACTCGGTGTCCCGGGCGACGTGGCGCTGATCGGCTACCTCTTCCCGGACGCGACCGTGAAGGAGAAGCCGGACGCGGTTGCGGGCTTCTACCGCGCGTCCCGCGCCGCCAAGGACATGCTGGCACAGGATCCCTCAGCATGGGAGATCGTGCGGCCGCTGATGGCTGCGGAGAACGACGCAACGTTCGAGGCGTTGAAGCGCGACTTCCTGGCCGGTATCCCGCGCCGCACCGTGGCGGAGGAGCGTGCCGATGCCGAGAAGCTTTACGCCGTGATGTCGCGGCTCGGCGGGGAACGCCTCGTCGGCAAGGGCAACGGCCTGCCGCCGGACCTCTACTACGACAACGGCCGCAATGGCTGAGACGTCCGCCCCCCGGGGAAAGGCGAAGCACCGCCGGGTCGCCGGATTCGCATGGGCGCGCTGACCCGGATCGCGTCCCTGGTAGTGCTCATCGGTGCGTGGCAGGCGATTGCGCTGGAAGCGCATTCGCGCCTGTTGCCGGCGCCGATGGCGGTTCTGAGCTTCATCGGGCAGGAAGCCGCGCGGGGTGATCTCGCCCATAATGTCGGCGTCACGCTGCTGCGCGTCGCGATCTCCTTCGCCATCGCGATGGTGCTCGGCGTCGCGTTGGGGGTCGCGCTCGGCCGCTCGAAGGCCGCAGACCTGACCCTCGACACGCCGCTCCTCGTGCTCCTCAACACGCCGGCCCTCGTCATCACGGTGCTGGCCTATGTCTGGGTCGGCCTGACCGAGACGGCCGCCATTCTGGCGGTGGTGCTCAACAAGCTGCCCAATGTCGCGGTGATCGTGCGCGAAGGGGCCCGCAATCTCGATCCCGGCCTCGACGAGATGGCCCGGGCCTATCGGCTCGACCGCCGAACCTGGGCCCGCGACGTCCTGATCCCGCAGCTCCAGCCCTACATGGTCACCGCGGCGCGGTCGGGGCTGTCGCTCGCCTGGAAGATCGTGCTGGTGGTCGAATTGCTCGGCCGGCCGGACGGTGTCGGCTTCGCGATCAACTACTACTTCGTCCAGAGCACCGACGTGGCCGCGATCATCGGCTACAGCCTCGTCTTCATGGCGGTGATGATCGGCATCGATGTCCTCCTCCTCCAGCGGCTCGAAGCCTATGTCCGTCGCTGGCGCTGAGCCTGTCCTGCAGGTTGCGATCGATTCGAAATGGTATCGGTCGCGCGGCGCCGAACCGGTCGAGGCCGTGCGCAACCTCGCCTTCGGCATCGCGGCAGGCGAGATCGTCTGCCTGATCGGCCCGTCCGGCGCCGGCAAGACCACGACTTTGCGCATCCTCCTCGGCCTCGATACGGCCTTCGAGGGCCGGGTCTCCGGGGCCGAGCAGGCCGGCATCGTGTTCCAGGAGCCGCGTTTGCTGCCCTGGCGCAGCGTCGAGCACAACGTGCGTCTTGGCCTTCCCCGGGCCCGAAGGGGCCGCGACCTCGACGCTCTGTTCGCGCGGCTCGGGCTCACTCCTTGGCGAAGCAGCTACCCGAAGGCGCTCTCGCTCGGGATGCAGCGGCGCGTGGCGCTCGCCCGGGCACTCGCCGCCGGGCCGCTCGTGCTGGTGCTGGACGAGCCGTTCGTCTCGCTCGACGACGCCGCCGCCGCCGAGCTGCGCGGGCTGGTGGTCGACACCGTCGATGAGACGGGCATGAGCGTCTTGATGGTAACCCACAACGTCGCCGAGGCGATCGGGATCGCCGACCGTCTGCTCCTCGTCTCGCGCCGGCCAGCGAGCCTGATTGCAGACGTGCCGCTCGACCGGCCGCGCCAGGCACGGGATCGGTCCTGGGCCGAGACAACCCGGGCGACGCTCGCGGCGCGGTACCCGGGAATCATCGCGCTCTGAGAGCCTGACCGTCAGTTCGCCCTGGCGTCGACATCCAAGCGATCGAGCACGAGGGCGGGCGAGCGCGCGGCGCCGAGGTCGATGAAGCCGATGCCCGCAGGCTCCTTGGCCTTGGCGTGCAGAACCAGCTTGCCGGGCTTCATCACGAACTGACCCATCGCGGCCCCGATCGCCTTGGCGGCGGGGCCGTTGCCGAGGATGATCGGAACCCCAAGCAGGCTGGCGGTGACGTATTCCTTGCGCAGCTCATCCGGCTTGAGGCTCAGGTCCTTCGCCTGCGCGGTCAGGAAGCGCTCGAACAGGCCGGCATTCTCGACCGTGAGATCGAGGTTCTTCGCGCTCCCCGAGAACATGAGCAGGGTCGCCGCCGGAAGCGTCCCCGAGAGAAGCTCCGGCCCGATGCCGCCGAGCGTTCCCGACAGGCGGATGGTGCCGATCTCGCGCCCCGAAACCGTGATGTCGCGCACCAGCAGATCACGCGCCTTCGCATCGACCGACGCGTCGGCGACGACGTCGAGGTCGACGTCACGGTAGCCGTAGGCCGGAAGCATTCCGACGATCGGCTGACCGGCCAGCAGATCCGCGGGCAGGCTCAGGCCGGACAGGGTCAGACGGCTGCTGCTCGGCACGCCATCGCTGGGCGGACCGACGGCGAGCATTGCCTCTCGCAGAGCGACCCGGCGACCCGTCGGCGGTACGACCGTGACCGCAAGGGGATCGCCGACCCGCGGCTCCGACGCCTTCGGATCCGCAGGCTTCCCCGCGTTGAGCCGGGCCGCCTCGGGGCCGGGCCCGCGCGGCGGAACCCGTCCATCCCGTTGGGGCGCATGGTCGAGTGTAGCCTCCGGCGGGAGTTCGATCGCCAGGTCCTTCAAGGTCAAATTGCCGATCTGCGGCGTCAGGCGGCGCATCTCGGTGTCGGAGAAACCAGCCCGGGCTGCCGGTTCCCCGGCGATGCCCTGCAGCGCAGCCACCGTGGGAGCCAGCGAGGCACCGGTCAGCGTCAGGCGGGCCAGCTGCGTGCGCAGGCTGCCCCGCGACAGGGACAGATCCTCCAGCCGCGTGCCGGCCTCCGGCCCCTCGGACGCATAGGCGACCCGGCGGATCTCGAACAGCAACGGCCCCTTCGGATCGGCATCGCTGACGCTGAGGCCCTGCATCTCCAGGCTCCCCACCGTGGTCGCCTCAATCAAATCGGCAGCCGAGGCTGCGACGGCACGGCGATCGACGCCATCCTGGACTCCCCCGGCCACGATGGCGAAGGCGCCGTTCCAGCCATCGGGGATCTGTCGGCCGCCCAGATCGCGCCCGTTCAGGCTCGCGATCTTCACGGTGGTCCCACGCGCATCCGCGTAGGTCACATCCGCGACTTGAATGGTTCCATAGACCCGCTGGATCGGGCCCTTGCCATCCCCGGCGACGGTGTAGAGCCGGCTGAGCGCCGCGAGGTCGAGATCCGTGGCGCGCAACTGACCGTAGGTTCCGGAACCGCGGTTCGGCCCGGAGACAACACTGACGGTCGCACCCGCGGCCGTCAGCTCACCGACGCGGCCGGCCCGGACATCCCGGGCGACGACGTCGCGGTAGGTCACGGTCTGGCGGTTGTCCCCCGGCCCGGCATTCTCGGAGGTGAGCACCGGAACCGTCAGGCTGCCGGCATCGAGCCGCGCCAAGCGCTCGCTCCACGGGACCGCCGAGTCCGAGCGCAGGATCGCGGCCAGCTCATCCTTCGAAAGGCGCGTTCCGCTCGCCGTCAGCTTCGGCGCCTTGAGGAGCGTGCCGCCGAGGGGCAGGACGACATCGGTCACCGTCACGTCCTGAACCGCGGCGGCGCCCTCCTGCGCGGCGAGCGGCATTGGAAGGACGACAAGGCCGAGCAGCGCCGAGGCGCCGGCCGCCACCAAGGCCGACCAGACGGAGGATCGGGCCTTCGGATGGATCATGACAGGGTCCGGACCAAAGCGTTCACGCGAGTCCGACAGGCCTGACGCGTTTTGCCAGGCGAGGCAATCGCGCCCGTCGGATCACTGCGCCGAGCCCAGACGGGTGTCGCAAGCCGGCAACGGCCGGGGCCTCAGATCCCCGGGTCGGCACGTTCACAAAGAGAAGGACGTGCCGCAGCCGCAGGACGCCGTAGCGAGCGGATTCTCGATCTTGAAGGACTGGCCGATCAGGTCGTTCACGAAGTCGATCGTCGAGCCGCTCATGTATTCCAGCGACACCGGATCGACCACCACGGTGGCACCGTTGCGCTCGATCGCGAAGTCCTGGGCCTCGCGGCTCCGGACGATGTCGAAGGCATAGGAAAAGCCCGAGCAGCCGCCGCCGTTGACGCTGATCCGCAGCGACGAGCCGGCGGGCTCGGCGACCATGATCTCGTTGATGCGCTTGGCGGCGCGATCGGTCAGGGTGATATCAGCCATTGGTCTCACGGCCACGCAATCGTTCGGTGGACGCCGCCGGAATGTTGTCCCGGGCGTCATCGCAGACAAGATATGGATCCTGAGCCTGCGCCGCAACGCGTTGGACGAGGAGAGAGCATGACCAGTTTGCGCGAGACAGCGGACGCGTTCCGTGCGGCCTAACGGCGAGCGCTGGCGCGCACCCTACGCGACGGATCCGGCTCGGACCCGGGGTCGGCTGATCCCGGAGGCCGGCTCGCCGACGCGCAGCGACTTCCAACGCGACCGGGACAGGATCATTCACTCGACCGCGTTCCGGCGCCTGAAGCACAAGACGCAGGTCTTCGTGCATCACGAGGGCGACCATTACCGGACCCGGTTGACCCATACCCTGGAGGTCAGCCAGATCGGCCGGGCTTTGGCGCGGGCGCTGGGGCTCGATGAGGATCTCGCGGAGGCGCTGGCGCTGAGTCACGACCTCGGCCACACCTGCTTCGGTCACACCGGCGAGGACGCCCTCGATGCCTGCATGGCCGGCCATGGCGGCTTCGACCACAATGCGCAGGCCCTACGGATCGTGACGCGCCTGGAGCGGCGCTACGCGGGGTTCGACGGGCTCAACCTCGCCTGGGAGACGCTGGAGGGACTGGTCAAGCACAACGGCCCGCTGCTCGACCCCGAGGGCAGGCCGACGCCGCGCTACAGAGAGCACGGCATTCCCGCTGCAATCCTCGAATACGACGCCCTGAATCCCCTCGACCTGTGGAGTCAGGCTGGTCCGGAAGCGCAAGCCGCGTCGCTCGCCGACGATATCGCCTATGCGGCCCATGATCTCGATGACGGCCTGCGGGCCGGGCTGTTCGAGATCCCGGAGCTGCAAGGCGTCCCCTTCCTGGCCGACCTGCTAGGAGAGATCGACCGGCTTCATCCCGGCCTGGAGCCGTCCCGCAAGATTCACGAGCTGGCGCGACGCGTGATCACCCGTTTCGTGGAGGATGTGATCCGCGAGGGCAGCCGCCGGATCGCGGCGCTCGACCCGCGCAGCGTCGAGGACATCCGCAGGGCCGGCGAACCGGTGATCGCATTCTCGTCCGAGATCGCCGCGGCCGACGCCGACATCATGCGCTTCCTGTGGGGGCGGATGTACCGACATCCCGGCGTCGTGGCCGTGCGCAAGAAAGCCGACGCCATCGTCCGCGACCTGTTCGCGGCATTCACGACCGATCCGTCCCGCATGCCCGAAGAATGGAGCGCCGGCCTCGCCGATGCCTCGACCGCCCGGATCGGCCGCCGGGTCGCCGATTACATCGCCGGCATGACCGATACCTATGCGGTGCTCGCCCATCGCAAGCTCTACGACGCGACACCGGATCTGCATTGGGAATTGCCAAGCCGGGGCTTACCGCTCGCTGAGCCCTGATGGATTTGGTGCGGGCGCGGCACAGCTATTCAGGGCAGCCCATCGTCACGGACGTGGGTTGCCTTCGGATGCTCAGATCCGAGCGACGGCGGTACGCGGTCCTGACCGGGATCGTCCGTATCCCGGTCACGGCGCGGTTCAACGATCCGCCGATAGCGCGGCGTTGATCCAGATCAGCAGCCGCAGCCGTAACCGCCGTAGGTGGCCGGATAGCCGTAATCGTAGCCATATCCTCCATAGGCCGCAGGGTAGCCGTAGCCGCCATAGCCGCCATAGCCGTAACCGCCGTAGAGGCCGCCGGCAGCGAGGCCCAGTCCAAGGCCGAGTCCTGCACCCGCAAGCCCATACCCGACACCGCGTCCGTAACCGTAGCCGTACCCGCGTCCATAGCCGTAGCCATAGCGACGGCCGTAGAAACCGCCGCGGGTACCGTAGCCCCCGGCGCGGAGCCCGCCGTAGCCGCCGCCATAATGTCCGCCGTGGAACCCGCCGCCCCGGAATCCACCTGCCTCCGCGGCCGGCGCGGCCAGCAAGAGGGCACAAACCGCAGAGCCGACAATCGTCAGGGTCTTCATCGATGTCTCCACGACCGGGGGTTCGCGATCGACCGCGATGACACCGCCTTAAGTGCAGTGAAACAAGACCTTTTCCGCACCGTCGGTAATCACCGCGCAGGGTGGCCTGTCCCAGCGAGCCGCGTGCCGGCCGTCCGCGATCGGGCCCCGGCTCACCCCAGGTGCCGTGACACCCTCCCGCCCCCTTGCTAGACGGCCGGAGCGGCCCCAGCCCGATCGAGCCGGGCGACGGGTTCCCCGCGAGCGAGACCGAGACCGATGAACATATTCGCCCTGTTCGAGGCGCGCGTGCGCGAGGCCGTCGAGGCGCTGACGCGCGCCGGCCAGCTGCCGGAGGGACTGGATCTCGGCCGCGTGGTCGTCGAGCCACCGCGCGACTCCGCCCATGGCGACCTCGCCACCAACGCGGCCCTGGTCCTGGCCAAGGAGTCGCGGACCAACCCGAAGGCCCTCGGCGAGGCGCTGGCTGCCGAACTGCGGACCGATTCGCGCATCGTGGAGGCCAGCGTCGCCGGCCCCGGCTTCATCAACCTGCGGCTCGATCCCGCGATCTTCCACGCCGTGCTGCGCAGCGCGCTCACGGCGCCGGAGGCGTTCGGCCGGGCGCAGATGCCAGGTGGTCCAATCAATGTCGAGTACGTCTCGGCCAACCCCACCGGGCCGATGCATGTCGGCCACGGCCGGGGCGCCGTATTCGGCGACGCCCTGTGCAACCTGCTGGTCGCCGCCGGCCGGACGGTCACGCGGGAATACTACATCAACGACGCGGGCGCGCAGGTCGACGTGTTGGCCCGCTCGGCCTACCAGCGCTACCGCGAGGCGCTGGGTGAACCCTTCGTGATCGGGGAGGGCCTCTATCCGGGCGATTACCTGAAGCCCGTCGGCGCGAAGCTTGCCGAAACGCACGGGCGCACCCTTCTCGACCAGTCCGAGGCGGAATGGCTGCCGGTGGTGCGCGAGACGGCGCTCGCCATGATGATGGAGATGATCCGGGGCGATCTGGCAGCGATCGGCATCAGGCACGACGTGTTCTTCTCGGAGCGGACGCTTCAGGACAGCGGCGCCGTGAAGGCGCTCCTCCAGGAATTGCGTGAGCGCGGGCTGGTCTACGAGGGCCGTCTACCGCCACCGAAGGGCCAGCTCCCCGAGGATTGGGAGGATCGCGAGCAGACGCTGTTCCGCACCAAGGAATTCGGCGACGACAGCGATCGGCCGTTGCTGAAGTCCGACGGGTCCTACACCTATTTCGCTTCCGATATCGCCTATCACCGGGCGAAGTACCTCGCGGGCGCCACCGAGTTGATCGACGTGCTCGGCGCCGACCATGGCGGCTACGTCAAGCGCATGCAGGCTGCCGTGAAGGCCGTGAGCGACGGCAAGGCGACGCTCGACGTAAAGCTCTGCCAGCTCGTGCGGCTGTTGCGCGCAGGCGAGCCGGTGAAGATGTCGAAGCGGGCCGGCGAGTTCGTCACCCTGCGCGACGTCATCGACGAGGTCGGTCGCGACGCGATCCGCTTCATGATGCTCTATCGCAAGAACGACGCGACGCTGGATTTCGACCTCGCCAAGGTGGTCGAGCAGTCGAAGGACAATCCGGTCTTCTACGTGCAGTACGCCCACGCCCGGGTGCGTTCGGTCCAGCGGCAGGCGCGCGAGGCGTTTCCGGACGCCGACCTGTCCCCGTCCGGCCTCCTCGGCGAGGCGGCGTTCGACCTGCTCACCGATTCCGGTGAGGCCGAGATGATGCGGCTGATCGCCCAGTACCCGCGGGTGCTTGAGTCGGCCGCCGCCGCCCATGAACCGCACCGAATTGCCTTCCACCTCTACGAAATCGCGTCTGCGCTTCATAGTTTCTGGAACAAGGGCAAAGACTTGCCGCAATTACGGTTTGTTAATGCAACCGATCGAAAGTCCACCTGGGCCCGGCTTGCGCTCGCCGAATCACTTCGGAGCACGCTCGCCGCGGGCCTCGCGGTACTTGGTGTGACCGCGCCGGACGAGATGCGATAGGCCCGATACCAGCGGGCCTCCGACCGGCGCTGATGTGAGGATGCTGCCATGACGAACGCTTCGCGCGCTCAGGTCGATTTGGACGCCCTCGCGCGCGATCTGCACCCGGAGAATCCCCGGGGGCAGGGCACGGGCAAGGTCGACCCCCTGGCCGAACTGGCCCGGATCGTCGGGCAGGACGATCCCTTCCGCGCGCTCCTGGCCGCCCGCGATCAGATGCGTGCCGTGGCACCCGTTGAGCCGCAGCATGCCTGGAACGGACGGGTCGAGCCGAGTTTCGCCCCTGAGCCCGTCAAGGCCTCGCCGGCCGACGCCTTCGATCAGTATCTCGCCTCCGTCGAGCGCGACACGCATGAGGAGGCGCCGTACGCCCATACCGGCGTGGCCGCTGCGGATGTCGCCGATGACGCCTACGCGGAGGACCGCCCGCTGCGGCGCACTAACCCGCGGCGCAGGCTGCTGTCCGTCGGCGCCGGGATCGCCGTCGTGGCGGTCGCGGTGACGGGGGCGCTCACCTACAAGGGTCTGAACAACACCGGGCACGGGGGTGTGCCGGTCGTGCAGGCCGATACGACCCCCATGAAGGTCGCGCCCAAGGTCGCCGACGGCGTCGAGATCCCCGATCAGAACCGGCAGATCTACGATCCGAAGGGCAAGAAGGACGGCCAGATCAAGATCGTGAACCGCGAGGAGCAGCCCCTCGACGTCGCTGAGGCGGCGCGCGCGGCGCAGGGCCCCTCGCTCGGCGGAGCCAACCAGGGCGGAACGACACCGGGCAACAGCCCGTTCGAGGCGTTCGGCGAACCCAGGCGGGTGCGCACCGTCGCGGTGAAGCCCGAGGGGCCGCCCGCGGCGCCGGCCCGCGAGGCACAGGCCGATGCGGGCCCGTCGCCTATCCCCACAATGGTGCTGCCCACGGACGAGCCGCCGGCTCCCCCGGTGTCCAGGGCCAAGCCCGGACGCCAGGCAGCCGCAAGCGCGCCGCCGGCGCTGTCCACCCCCGTCGAAGCTGCGCCAGCCCCGACGCCCGTCGAGGCGCCGCCGTCCAAGCCCGTGGCCGTGAAGCCGCCGCCGAAGGCCGCCCAGCGCGTCGCCACCGCGGGTCCGGCCTCCATCCCGGATACGACGGCCAGCACCACGGCGGCCGACGATGCGCCCGTGACCAGCGGCTCGGTGAGCGGGTTCTCGGTTCAGCTCGGAGTCCGCGGCTCGGCCGCGGAGGCGCGGGCCGCTCTGCATCAGTTGCAGGGTAAGTACAGCCAGCTCGCCGGCAAGCCGGAGTTGATCCGCCAGGCGGAGGTCGGCGGCAAGACGATCTTCCGGGTGCGCGTCGGGCCGCTGGAAAAGGCTGCGGCGTCCAGCCTGTGCAGCTCGCTGCAGAGTGCCGGCGGCCAATGCTTCGTCGCGAAGAACTGACACGCCAATGCGCCCCATTCCGCAGAACGTCGGGATGGGGCGGAAAGGGGCCAGGGCCGATTCTGACGCGGACGTCGTCGACGCCGAGCCCGACAGGCGATCCCCGATCCGAGCAGGTTAGGCTCGTCGGATCAAAGGGGTCTGATTAAGCGGTAGCCCGGGCCGCGCCGCAGCGGTCTCGAATACCCGCGCCGTACGCGTCGCCCGCTCCGAGTCCCGGCGGCAACACCTGCGGCTCGCGCGCTCGATCGTGGTGTCTTTCCGCCGATTCGACTTGCCGGCTCCTCGTTCCCGCCCGAGTCTGGGCCGATCGGGTCGGCCCGATCCAGCGTGTCTCGTCGTCGCCATTCACCGAGTTCTTTCGAGACGTCCCGATGACCTCCCGTGCTCTTATTCTCGGCTGCGCCGGCAAGTCGCTCTCCCCCGAAGAGGCGGCGTTCTTCCGCGACGTCCAGCCCTGGGGCTTCATCCTGTTCAAGCGGAATATCGGCACGCCCGAGGAAGTGCGGGCCCTGACGGACGCCCTGCGCGCCTGCCTGGGGCGCACGCTGGCGCCGATCCTGATCGACCAGGAGGGCGGCCGGGTCCAGCGGATGGGGCCGCCGCACTGGCCAGCCTATCCAGCGGGCGGTCGCTACGGTCGGCTAAATGGCAGCGCCACGGCGGTCGCGCGCCTCGGAGCGCGCCTGATGGCGCATGATCTCGCGGAGGTCGGCATCAACGTGGATTGCGCGCCGGTCCTCGACGTTCCGGCGCCGGGCTCCCACGACATCATCGGAGATCGGGCCTACGGGACGAATCCCGATTCCGTCGCCGCAATTGGGCGGGCGGTCGCCGAGGGCCTGATGGCCGGCGGCGTCCTCCCGGTGATGAAGCATATCCCGGGGCACGGCCGCGCCGCGTGCGACAGCCACCACGGGCTGCCGATCGTAGAGGCCAGCCGCGAGGCGCTGGCGGCACAGGACTTCCGGCCGTTTCGGGCACTCGCCGATCTGCCGATGGCGATGAGTGCGCACGTCGTTTTCACCGCCATCGATCCCGAGCGGCCGGCCACGCAGTCCCCTACTGTCATCCGAGACGTGATCCGCGGCGCGATCGGCTTCGACGGCCTGCTGATGACCGATGATCTGTCGATGTATGCCCTGACCGGGACGTTCCGCGAACGAACCGAGCGTGCCTTCGCGGCGGGTATCGATATCGGGCTCCACTGCAACGGTGCGATGGACGAAATGCGTGCGGTCGCCGAGGCGGCCCCGCTCCTGGCTAGGCGCGCCGCTGAGCGGGCTGCCGCTGCCCTGGGGCGCCTCGCTCCAACCGGCGACGGCTTGGACGTGCCGCAGGCGCGGGCGCAGTTCGCGGCGGCCCTCGCGGCCGCCTGAACCGCGGCCTTCCACCACCCCTGGCACCGCCCGTGCTTGTGTTCGGGCGGCGTGATCCCTAGGTTCGCCCCGAATTCCTCACCCGGACGTGGCGTCCCGCTCCCGCTTCGTCGGGGCGCACGCAGGAGGTTGCCATGGGCAGCATGAGTATCTGGCACTGGGTCATCGTCGCGGTCATCGTGATGCTGCTCTTCGGGCGCGGCAAGGTCTCCGACCTGATGGGTGACGTCGCCAAGGGCATCAAGGCGTTCAAGAAGGGCATGGCCGAGGACGAGACGCCCCCGGCGAGCCCGACCGTGGTGCCGCCGAGCGAGCCCGTCCGCACGATCCCGCACACCGCCGAGACCAGCCCCGGCACCGCCATTCCGGCGAGCCACATTCCCGGCGGCGAACGCAAGCCGGTCTGAGCGGCGGGACGGTCTTTGGGACTGTCTTGAAGCGTTCGCTGGTGTAGAGCCTGACGGGGGCCGGGCTGCGGTTCGGTTCCCAGGGCAGCAGGACCGTCGACGACATGCTGGACATGAGTTGGGGCGAGGTGATGCTGATCGGCGGCGTCGCCCTCATCGTCATCGGGCCGAAGGACCTGCCGAAGGCGTTGCGTACCGTGGGGCAGATCACGTCGAAGCTGCGCCGCATGGCCGGCGAGTTCCAGATGCAGTTCAACGAGGCGATCCGCGAGGCCGAACTCGACGAGGTTCGCCGCGAGGTCGACGGGATTCGCAACACCGTGCGCGGCGCGGGCTCGACCTTCAATCCTGTCCAGACGATCCGCGACGAGTTGAAGGGCGCCGTCGAAGGCCGGACCAAGGTCGGACCGGAAAAGCTCGGTCCCCCGCTGCCCGAAGCCGACACGCGCTCGCTGGCCGAGGCCACGGCGCAGTTGAAGGCCGAGCAGGACGCTGCTCCTGCCTTGGCCGAACCGGCGCCAGCCGAGACCAGAACGCACCCGGCTTCGCACGCGGCAGCCGCGGATGTTCCGCTTCCGGTGCCCGGCTCGGTCGAGGACCCATTCGGGTCGCCGGCGGAGCCGGTCGCCAGCCATGACGCTCCGATTGATCCGAAGAACGGCGCCGCCGCCCAATGAGCACCGACGCCGATGAGGCCGAGATCGAAGCCTCCCGGGCTCCGCTGCTTGAACACTTGATCGAGCTGCGTGCACGCCTGATCAAGTCTCTCATCGCCTTCGTGGTGATGTTCTTCGCGTGCTTCTTCTTCTCGCGCGACATCTACAACGTGTTGGTCTACCCCTACACCTCGGTGGTGGGGGCGGCGAACGCGGAGCTGATCGCGACCCATTTTCTCGAGCAGGTGTTCACCAACATCAAGCTCAGCGTCTTCGGCGCAGCGTTCCTGGCCTTCCCGGTAATCGCCACCCAGATTTACGCCTTCGTGGCGCCAGGCCTTTACCGCAACGAGCGCAAGGCCTTCCTGCCCTACCTCGTGGCAACGCCGATCTTCTTCCTGCTCGGCGCGCTCGTGGTCTTCTTCCTGGCGATGCCGCTGCTGATCAAGTTCTCGGTCTCGCTCCAGCAGGTGGGCGTGGCCGGCGAGCCGACGATCAAGCTGATGCCCAAGGTCGACGAATACCTCTCGTTGATCATGACGCTGATCTTCGCCTTCGGCATCGCGTTCCAGCTGCCCGTCATCCTCACCCTGCTGGGTCAGATCGGCATCATCGATGCGGCGTTCCTGCGCGAAAAGCGGCGCTACGCCATCGTGCTGGTCTTCGTCGCCGCGGCCGTGCTCACGCCGCCCGACGTGATCTCTCAGCTCTCGCTCGCCCTGCCAATGCTGATCCTTTACGAGGCCTCCATATTCTCGGTGGCCCGCGTCGAGAAGCTGCGCGCGGCCCGGCGGGTCGAGGAGGGGTTGGATCCGTAGGGCGTTCCCGGCTTAGTCCGGAGACCGGAGTCGGTAGCCGACGCCGGTCTCCGTGAGCAGGTAGCGCGGCCGCTCCGAGTCGGGCTCCAGCTTCTGCCGCAGCTGGCGGATATAGACGCGCAGGTATTGCGGGTCTGAGGAGGCCGGCGCGTGGCGCATAAGTTGGGCGTGCGTCAGCACCTTGCCGGCATGCTGCACGAGCACGCGCAGGAATTCATATTCCCGCGGCGACAGCTTTACCTCGCGCTCGCCCACCCGCACGATCCGGCGCACGAGATCGACCGACAACTCGTCGAGGCGGAACACCGGCCGCTCGCCCTGCATGGCCAAGCGATGCCGGAGCGCCGTGCGAATGCGCGCGAGCAGCTCGTTCATGCCGAACGGCTTGGTCACGTAATCGTCCGCCCCGAGATCCAGGGCCTCGACCTTCCCGCGCTCGTCGTCGCGGCTCGACAGGATCAGGACCGGCAGATCCGGCCAACGCTCGCGAATCGCCGCGAGCAGCGCATGGCCGGCCATGTCGGGCAACCCGAGATCGAGGATCACGAGATCGATGCCACCCGTCTCTAAGCTCGCGAGCGCTGCGGCACCGTCGCCGGCCTCGACGATCGCGTAGCCCTGCGTGCCAAGGCCGGTCCGCAGCAGGCGCCGGATCGGCGGCTCGTCGTCGATGACCAGGATGCTGGCTGAGGCGGTCATTCCACCCGCAGCAGCACGTGCCGCTTCTTGCCGAAGGACAGCTTGATGACGCCGTCGCTCGTAAGGTCGCCCTGGCCGAGCGTAGCTTTCTCGTCGGTGACCGGCACGTCGTTGATCCGCAGGCCCCCGCCCTTGATCTGGCGTCGCGCCTCGCTGGTCGAGGGCACGAGCTTGGCGATGTCGGGCCCGAAGGCCGTGAGCACCCCGAGGCCGGCCTCTAAAATGGTCGCCGGAACGATCACGGTCGGCAGGTCGGCCGCGAGCGTGCCCTCAACGAAGGTTTTCCGCGCGGTCTCGGCCGCCGCTTCGGCCACCTCGCGGCCGTGCATCAGCGCCGTGGCCTCCGTGGCCAGCACCATCTTGGCGGCGTTAATCTCGGATCCGGCGAGCGCCGCAAGCCGGGCGATCTCGTCCATCGGCAGCAGGGTGAACAGCTTGAGGAAGCGGGCGACGTCGGCATCCTCCGTGTTCCGCCAGAACTGCCAGTAATCGTAGGGCTTCAGCATGTCCGGGTTGAGCCAGACGGCGCCCGCGGCGGTCTTACCCATCTTGGCGCCCGACGATGTGGTTAGGAGCGGGCAGGTCAGCGCGTAGAGCTGCGGCGCGCCCATGCGGCGGCCGAGATCGATGCCGTTGACGATGTTGCCCCACTGGTCCGAGCCACCCATCTGCATCACGCAGCCATAGCGGCGGTTCAGCTCCACGAAGTCGTAGGATTGCAGGATCATGTAGTTGAATTCCAAGAACGAGAGTTCCTGGTCGCGGTCCAGGCGCAGGCGCACGCTGTCCATCGACAGCATGCGGTTCACCGAGAAATGGCGGCCGACATCGCGCAACATCTCGATGTAGTTGAGCTTGGTCAGCCACTCGGCGTTGTCGACCATCACGGCGTCGTTGCCAGTCTCGCCGAAGCGCAGGAACCGGTCGAAGGTCTGGCGGATCTCGGCCTTGTTGGCGTCGATCTGCTCGACGGTGAGAATTTTTCGGGTCTCGTCGCGACCGGACGGGTCGCCGACCCGGGTCGTGCCGCCGCCCATCAGGGCGATCGGTTTTCCCCCGGTGGCCTGCAGCCAGTGCAGCATCATGATCGACAGCAGATGCCCGACATGGAGCGAGGGCGCCGTGCAATCGTAGCCGACATAGGTGGTCAGCCGGCCTTCGAGCGCGGCCGCGTCGATCCCAGCGAGGTCCGAGGTCTGGTGGATATAGCCGCGCTCGGTCAGGATCCGGAGGAAATCGGATTTCGGCGCAAAGCTCTCGGCAGTCATGGCTACAATCTCGGGTCGCGTGCTGGCGCGACAGGCCGAGGCCCCGCATGCTAGCTCGCGCTGGGTTCAGGATACGGCGCGCTCTTAGCAGGGCGTTGGCCGAAAGGCACGAGGCAGGGCGGCATGGCGATGATGCGCGCGATCGGACTGATGAGCGGCACCTCGCTGGACGGCGTCGACATCGCGCTGATCGAGACCGACGGCGAGCGGGTCCATGTCGTGAAGGGCCACAACAATTTCCTCGAACCGCTCGGGCCGACCGGCTACCGCGGCTACGCCGACGACGAGAAAGCGCTCCTGCGTGGGGCGACCAAGGATGCCGAATCCGTTCTCCATCCCGCGGACCGGCCCGGCCGCCTGCCGGAGGCAGAGGCCTTCGTCACGCAGGCGCATGCCGAGGCCGTGGAGCGCTTCCTGGAAGAAAACGGCCTGAACGCCTCCGAGATCGACGTGATCGGCTTCCACGGCCAGACCGTGATACACCGCCCCGACCAGCGCATCTCGATCCAGATCGGCGACGGGCAGGCCCTGGCGACACGTCTCGGCATTCCGGTGATCTCCGACCTGCGCCGGGCCGACATCGAGGCGGGCGGACAGGGGGCGCCGCTGGTGCCGGTGTTCCACAAAGCGCTTGCCGAGGCGTCGGGCTTCGACGGGCCGTTCGGCATCCTCAACATCGGCGGTGTTGCCAACGCGACGCTGATCGATTCGAGAGGCGGCGTGATCGCCTTCGACACCGGACCGGGCAATGCCCTGATCGACGAGTGGATGCAGGATCGCGAGGGCAAGAACCTCGATGATGGTGGCCGCACCGCCGCCCGTGGCCGGCCGGACGAGCAGCTCCTTGCGTGGCTGCTGACGCACCCGTTCTTCTTCCGGAAGCCGCCGAAATCGCTCGACCGGAACTGGTTCTCGCACAAGCTCGCGGGCCAGCTCTCGACCGAGGACGGCGCCGCGACGCTGACCGCCTTCACGGCGCGCGCCGTAGCCCGCGCCCTCGACCATGCCCCCGAGATCCCCACCCGCTGGATCGTGGCCGGCGGCGGGGCGCGCAACGGCGAGTTGGTGCGGCTGCTGAACTACCACCTGCGCGCCGAGATCACGACCGCAGACGCGATCGGCTGGTCCTCGGCCTATCTGGAGGCGCAGGCCTTCGCGTATCTGGCGGTGCGCTCGCTGCGCGGCTTGCCGATCACGCTGCCGTCCACCACCGGCGTGCGCGAGCCCTTGACCGGTGGCGTCCTGGCCCGACCGAGCCGGTGAGCCTGGGCTACGCGCTCCGGCGGATCATTGAGGAATACCCGCTCGCACGTCTCGACCCGCCGGCCGGACATCCGGTCGCGGCCCTGATCCGGCGCGGCGCGCCCGACGAGCTGCGCGCGGCCCTGGTGCCGATCGACGGTCCGTTCTTAGTGAAGGGCAGCCCCGGGCGGGGAAGCCACTGGGCGGCCGTCCCCTGGATCGCAATGTTCGACCCCGCCGTGACTACGAGCGCCACCCGGGGCTATTACCTCGTCTACCTGTTCCCGACCCATCGCGAGGCGGTGCACCTGTCGCTTGTCCAGGGCACCGTGGCGGCGATCCGCGAGCATGGGACCGGCGCAGGCGCTCATCTGCGCGCCAGCGGCGACGGCCTCCGGCTGCGGCTCGCCGACTTCGCCGACCGGCTCCCGAACCGCTCCATCGCGTTGGGCACAGTCGGTGAGCTGCCCGAGGGCTACGAGGCGGCCCACATCCTCGGCTTGACCTACACGTGCGACGAACTCGGGGACGAGCGGCGGCTGCGCGCCGATCTGGCGACGGGTCTCGCAGCCTATCGGGTCTTGAAGGCGCGCGGCGGCCTGGACGACAGGGTATGACGGCGCTACAAGGTCTGTAGCCTATAAGCTACTCATCGATCATGCCGACGATCCGACAAACCGAGGTCTATGCCGCATGGTTCGCCGGATTGCGTGACGAGCGGGCGCGAGCTCGGATCGACACCCGGATCCGGCGCGTTTCACTCGGCAATTTCGGAGATGTCAGGGCGGTCGGACAGGGCGTGAGCGAGCTTCGGGTCGATTATGGTCCCGGGTATCGTATCTACTTCGCGCAACGCGGCAGCGCGATCGTGCTTCTGCTCTGCGGCGGAGATAAGCGAACGCAGGTTCGGGATATCCGTGAGGCTCAGTCGATCAACCGGCAGGAGCAACTGTCATGACGATGAAGACCAAGCCTTGGGACGTCGCGGACCATCTCGACACGCCCGAGCGCATCGCGCTCTACATCGAAGCGGTCTTCGAGGATGGCGATCCGGCCCTGATCTCGGCGGCGATCGGCGATGTTGCGCGCGCCCGCGGCATGGCTCACATCGCGGCCGAGACCGGGAGATCGCGGGAAAGCCTCTATCGCGCGCTGTCGGAGAAGGGCAATCCGCAACTCGACACGCTGGTGAGCGTCCTGAAGGCGATCGGCTTGCGGCTCAGCGTCCAGCCGATCTCGCAATCCGAGCCGGCTTAGCGTCCCGGCGCGTCCCCCGGTTTGTGCCCCCGCCGCTCCCGCGCTAAGGCAGCCGCGCCATGTCGCACAACACCTTCGGCCACCTGTTCCGCGTCACGACCTTCGGCGAGAGCCACGGGGTCGCGCTCGGCTGCGTCGTCGATGGCTGCCCGCCCGGCCTGCCGCTGGAGGCCGAGGAGATCCAGGCGGAACTCGACCGGCGCAAGCCCGGACAGTCGCGCTTCACCACCCAGCGCCGCGAGCCCGATCAGGTGAAGATCCTGTCCGGCGTCTTCGCCGACGACCGAACCGACGGACGCCAGTTCACCACCGGCACGCCGATCGCGCTGATGATCGAGAACACCGATCAGCGCTCGAAGGATTATTCCGAGATCCGCGACAGCTACCGGCCCGGCCACGCCGACTACACTTACGATGCGAAATACGGCATCCGCGATTATCGCGGCGGCGGGCGCTCCTCCGCCCGCGAGACCGCGGCCCGCGTCGCCGCCGGTGCCGTGGCCCGTAAAGTCATCCCGGGCATCACCATCCGGGCGGCCCTCGTCCAGATGGGCCCGCATGCCATCGACCGGTCGCGCTGGGATTGGGCCGAGACCGGCAACAACCCGTTCTTCTGCCCCGATGCCGAGACCGCCGCGTTCTACGAGACCTATCTCGACGGCATCCGAAAGGACGGCTCCTCCGTTGGCGCCGTGATCGAGGTCGTGGCCGAAGGCGTCCCGCCGGGCCTCGGTGCGCCGATCTACGGCAAGCTCGACGCGGATTTGGCTGCCGCGATGATGTCAATCAACGCCGTGAAGGGTGTCGAGATCGGCGACGGTTTCGCGGCAGCAGCTTTCCGTGGCGAGGACAATGCCGACGAGATGCGCGCCGGCAATGGTGGCCATCCCCGCTTCCTGGCCAATCACGCGGGCGGGATCCTCGGCGGCATTTCCAGCGGCGAGCCGGTGGTGGTGCGCTTCGCCGTGAAGCCCACATCCTCGATCCTCACATCGCGCCGCTCCGTAACCCGGGACGGCGCCGAGGTGGACCTCATCACCAAGGGCCGCCACGATCCCTGTGTCGGCATCCGGGCCGTGCCGGTGGCGGAGGCCATGATGGCCTGCGTGCTCGCCGATCATTATCTGCGCCATCGTGGACAGGTCGGGCAGCAGCCCTGATCCCGGCCCCGCCTTCAACGATTCGAGAATGCCCGTGCCCCATTGCACCGTCACCGAGGCCATCGCGGCCTTCGCCAAGGGCGAGATCGTCGTCGTCACCGACGACGACGACCGCGAGAACGAGGGCGACCTCGTCGTCGCGGCCTCCCTCTGCACGCCGGAAAAGATGGCGTTCATCATCCGTAACACCTGCGGCATCGTTTGCGCGCCGATCACGCAGAGCGAGGCCAAGCGCCTGCACCTGGCGCCGATGGTTGCCTCGAACGACGCGCCGCTCGGGACCGCCTTCACGGTCACCGTCGACACGAAGCACGGGCTGACCACGGGCATCTCGGCGGAGCAGCGCTGCAACACCGTCCGGGCGCTCGCCAACGGCAACATGGGCGCGGGCGACTTCGTACGCCCCGGGCACGTCTTCCCGCTGATCGCCCGCGATGGCGGCGTGCTCATGCGCTCGGGCCATACCGAGGCCGCGGTCGACCTCTGCCGCTTGGCGGACCTACCCCCCGTCGGTGTGATCTGCGAACTCGCCAACGACGACGGCACCGTCATGAAGGGGCCGCAGATCGAGGCCTTCGCCGAGCAGCACAAGCTCAAGCAGGTCTCGGTGGCCGATCTCATCGCCTACCGCCAGGCCCGGGACCGGCTGGTGGAGCGGGTCGGTCATTTCCCCGTTCGGTCGAACCACGGCGACATGACCGCCTACGTGTTCTCCACGCCCTTCGAGACGATCCAGCAATTCGCCTTCGTGATGGGTGAAATCGGCGATGGCCGGGACATCCTCGTGCGCCTCCACCGCTCCAACGTCGCCGCCGACGTGATCGGCGGCGGCAGGCAGATCGATGCGGTGCTGCGGCGTTTCGCGGAGGCCGGGCGTGGCGTGCTGGTCTATCTCCGGGATGGAACGGCGGGCGTGCCGGTGATGAGTGCCACCGACGAAGGGACGGAAGCGCTGCGCGCCCGCCAATGGCGCGAGGTCGGCCTCGGGGCACAGATCCTGCGCGATCTCGGCGTGGCCTCGTTCCGCAACCTCGCGACCTCGTCGCGCGCCTATGTCGGCCTATCGGGCTTCGGTATCGAGCACCTGGGCGACGAACCGCTCGAGGCCTGACCGCCGTCTCAGGCGCGCCGCGCGACCGTCCAGATTGCGGCGCCCGCCATGATGGCAGCAGCGCCGCGACTGAGCCGTCGGTGGAAGGCCGAGCCCTGGAAGGTGTGCCGCGCCCGCGAAGCCAGAGCCGCATAGGGCGTCATCACCGCGATCAGGATGAGGGCCGTGACGGCGACAAGCGTCGCGAAGTCACTCCTTGTGACTACGCGCAGATCCAGCAGGGTCGGGAGCACTGCGAGATAGAAGACGATCGTCTTGGGGTTGGCGAGCGTCACGGTGAGCCCGGCGAGGAAGCTCGCCCAGGGACGGTCGCCCTGGCGGCCCGTCACGGTCTGCGTGCGCGCCGCGCTGCGCCAAAGCTGGACGGCGAGGTAGCCTAAATAGAGGCCGGCGCCGATCCGGACGACGACGAACACGTCACCCAGAGCCTCGGCCATGCGGCTCAGCCCGAAGACCGCGGCAGCGAGATAGGTCAGGTCGCCCAGGATCAGGCCCACGGCGAACGCCATGCCGGCCCAGAACCCCGAAGCGAGCGCCCGCGCGACGAGCGCCACGACGCCGGGTCCCGGAATCGCGGCGGCGAAGCCGAGCGCCAGCGCATACGCCAGGAAGCCGGTTGCCGTCATTACGCAAATCCCGATCGGCGGCGATCGATGGCCCCGCCACGAGTCCAATCCCCGAAAGCCTCAGGTTAAGGACGGATCTGGGCATCCTGCAACCGCCTGCTCGCGCCTACCGCCCCATCAGCGCGTCGACATGCGCGGCGGCCGACTTGGCGAGACCTTCGAGGCTGTAGCCGCCCTCTAGGACCGAGACGATCCGCCCGCCCGCGCAGCGTTCGGCGAGTTCCATCAAACGGCGGGTCGCCCAAGCGAAGTCCTCTGCCTCGAGCCGCAAATTGGCCAGGGGATCGAGGCGATGCGCGTCGAATCCGGCAGAGATAACGATGACGTCCGGTCGGAACGTCTCCAGGCGCGACAGGATGCCGGTCTCGAACGCCTCGCGGAACACCTCGCCGTCGTCATTCGGACGCAGGGGTACGTTGACGATCGTGTCCTTGTCGCCGCGTTCCGAGGCAGCCCCGGAGCCGGGGTAGAGCGGCATCTGATGGGTGGAGCAATACAGGACCGAACCGTCGTCCCAGAAGATATCCTGGCTGCCGTTGCCGTGATGAACGTCCCAATCGACGAGGGCCACGCGCTCGGCGCCGTGCTTCGTCTGCGCGTAGCGGGCCGCGATGGCCGCGTGATTGAACAAGCAGAATCCCATCGACCGGGTCCGCTCCGCATGGTGGCCCGGCGGCCGCATGGCCACGAAGGCGTTGCGGCACTCGCCGGCTACGACGGCGTCAATCGCGTGCGTCGCGCCGCCGATGGCGCGCAGTGTTGCCTCCAGGCTCCCCGCGGACAGGACCGTGTCGGAATCGATCCCGACCATGCCGTGCTCCGGCACCGCCGCAACCAGCGCATCGACATAGCTTCTGGGATGAGCGAGCGCCGCCGTCTCCAACTCAGCGCGCGGCGCCGAAGCTCGCACGAGGCCGGCGAAGCGCTCGTCCTCGAGTGCGCGCTCGACGGCGCGCATCCGAGCCGGCCGCTCCGGGTGGCCCTCCGGCACCTCATGATCGAAGCTCGCGGGATGGCTCACGTACAGTGTGGTCACGACGGTCGCTCCCGGGTCCGATCCTGTCGCGCGCCTGCAACAGGAGCCGGCAATGTGCCACGGTCGGAACGCGCGGACTACGGCCGCGTGCACAGCACGACTAGGCTTGCCCGAATCATCTTCGACTTTTCCCGATTATCGAACGCTGTTCGGTGCGGGTCTGCTCCTCCGAGACTGGCAGCATGAACATTGGCAGCTTGCGCATCGTCCCGATCATCGTCTGTGCAGGCCTTCTGGCAGGCTGCACCTTCAAGGCTGTGCCTGACCCAACCCTCTCGGCCCGCGACGCAGAATTCATGGCGCTGGTGCCCGATGCGGAGTTCGATCCGCATTTCGCCCGGTACGAAATGAGCGATCCGACCCACGAGCCCCCCGGCACGATCGTGGTTGAGACCAAGGAGCGGCAGCTCTACCTCGTTCAGCCGGGCGGGAAGGCGCTTCGCTACGGCGTCTCAGTCGGCGACGAGGCCTATGGCTGGACCGGGAAAGCCATTGTCGACCGGAAGGCGGAATGGCCCGCCTGGAATCCCCCGGCCGAGATGATCAAGCGCTGGCCGCATGTCCACGCCATGCAGGGCGGCCCGATGAACCCGCTCGGAGCCCGCGCCCTCTATCTGACGGACCACGGCAGGGACACGCTCTACCGGATCCACGGCACCAACGAGCCCGAGAAGATCGGGCAGGCGGTCTCGTCGGGGTGCATCCGGATGCGCAACATCGACGTGGTCGACCTCTACAATCGCGTCCCCGTGGGCGCCTCGGTCATCGTTCGGTAACGCAACTGGTCAACGTCCCAATAAGCCTGCTTGCTCGTGAGGTGTTTACCTGAACTGCCATTCAGATCTGGCCATTAACTCTTGGCAGGGAAGCTGTCCCGTAAGTTGAAGACACACAGGGACTAGCGCCGACCACAGCAAAGGTCGGGGAGGCAGGCGACCATGACCATGATTTCCGTGCAACAGTTCTGCAACCATGCCGTTTCGACGGGCCTGATCAGCGACGAGGATCTGCTGGTCCTCAAGCGTGAGGTTATCCCGGATGGCCTGAAGAGCCGCGACGATGCCGATCTGCTGATCGCCCTCGAGCGCGCGGTGATCGGCTCCGACGCGTTCGCGGATTTCCTGGTCGCCTCCGTGGTCGACTTCGCCGTTTGGGGATGCCGGCCGACCGGTTACATCAACGCGGATATGGCCGTCTGGCTCGCCGCATCGCTCAGTGGCCGCGATGGCCCCAGCGTCGTCGGAGCGCGGATCGCCATGGAAGTCGTCAAGGAGGCCCAGGGCAGCGCCGAATCACTGATGGCCTTCGCGCTGGAAGCCAATCGCCGGATCCGGGACGCAGTCCAGCCCGCGCGCATGACTTTCGCGCTCGCCGCCTGAGCCTCCGACCAAGGCGCAGCTTCCGTCCGGGACGCATCTGATCTATCGGGACAGTCAAGCCGGTGTTCAATCCGGCGATCTCGGAAGCAGTGCGCCAGCGATGTTCGACAAAATCCTGATCGCCAACCGGGGCGAGATCGCCTGCCGGGTCATTAAGACCGCCCGGAAGATGGGCATCAAGACCGTTGCGGTCTACTCGGATGCTGACCGCGACGCCGTGCATGTCGCCATGGCGGATGAGGCCGTGCATATCGGCCCGGCGAGCGCGTCCGAATCGTACCTTGTGATCGAGAAGATCGTCGAGGCCTGCAAGCAGACCGGCGCCCAGGCCGTCCATCCCGGCTACGGCTTCCTGTCCGAGCGCGAGGCCTTCCCCAAGGCGCTCGAAGCCGCGGGCATCGTGTTCATCGGCCCCAACCCGGGCGCCATCGCCGCCATGGGCGACAAGATCGAGTCGAAGAAGGCAGCCGCCGCAGCCGAGGTCTCGACCGTTCCGGGCTTCCTCGGCGTGATCGAGTCCCCCGAGCACGCCAAGACGATCGCCGACGAGATCGGCTATCCGGTGATGATCAAGGCCTCCGCGGGCGGCGGCGGCAAGGGCATGCGCATCGCTCATTCCGGCGACGAGGTGGCGGAGGGCTTTGCCCGCGCCAAGTCAGAGGCGGCCTCCTCATTCGGCGACGACCGCGTCTTCATCGAGAAGTTCATCACCGATCCGCGCCATATCGAGATCCAGCTGATTGGCGATAAGCACGGCAACGTCGTGTATCTCGGTGAGCGCGAGTGCTCGATTCAGCGTCGTAACCAGAAAGTGATCGAGGAAGCGCCGTCGCCGCTCCTCGACAAGAAGACCCGCCGCAAGATGGGCGAGCAGGCCGTCGCGCTGGCGAAAGCGGTGAACTACGACTCCGCCGGCACGGTCGAGTTCGTGGCCGGGCAGGACAAGTCCTTCTACTTCCTTGAGATGAACACCCGGCTCCAGGTCGAGCATCCGGTGACCGAGATGATCACCGGTCTCGATCTCGTCGAGCTGATGATTCGGGTCGCATCTGGCGAGAAGCTGCCAATCACCCAGGACGACGTGAAACTGAACGGCTGGGCGGTGGAGAGCCGCGTCTACGCCGAGGATCCGACCCGCAACTTCCTGCCCTCGATCGGCCGACTGACCACCTACCGGCCGCCGGAGGAGGGGCAGCAGGGCAAGGCGATCGTGCGCAACGATACCGGTGTAGAGGAGGGCGGTGAGATCGCCATCCACTACGACCCGATGATCGCCAAGCTGGTGACCTGGGCGCCGAGCCGCGCCGAGGCGATCGCCGCGCAGGGTGAGGCGCTCGACGCCTTCGCCATCGACGGCATCCGCCACAACATCCCCTTCCTGTCGGCGCTGATGGCGCATCCGCGCTGGCAGGAGGGCCGTCTGTCCACCGGCTTCATCGCCGAGGAGTTTCCGGAAGGCTTCACCGCGCCGGAGCCCGCGGGCGACGTGGCGCGCCGCATGATGGCCGCTGCAGCGGCGATCGACCACAAGCTCAACCAGCGCAAGCGCGGCATCTCCGGCCAAATGCGCGCGCCGGGACTGTTCGCCTTCGAGCGGGATCGCGTGGTGATCCTGGCCGGGCAGTCCTATGCCGTCACGGTGGAGCCGGAGGGCGAGGATCTGCTGGTGACCCAGGAAGACGGCAAGTCGCTGTCGGTTGCGAGCGTGTGGCGTCCCGGCGAGCCGGTCTGGATCGGCACGATCGGGTCAGAGCGGGTGGCCATCCAGGTGCGCGGCCTGCTGAACGGCGTGTTCCTGCAGCATGCCGGTGCCGCCGCCGAGGCCCGGGTCTATACCCGCCGCGAGGCCGAACTCGCCGCGCTGATGCCGGTCAAGGAGCAGGCGGGCTCGGGCAAGCAGGTGCTCTGCCCGATGCCCGGTCTCGTGAAACAGATCCTCGTGGCGGAAGGCCAGGAGGTGAAGACCGGCGAGCCGATCGCGATCGTCGAGGCGATGAAGATGGAGAACGTGCTCCGCGCCGAGAGGGACGCGACTGTCGGGAAGATCCACGCCAAGGAGGGCGAGAGCCTCGCGGTCGACGCGGTGATCCTCGAATTCGCCTGAGGCGGGATCGCCTTCGTCGTGAGTGCGGTTCACAACGAGCAGACGAAGCTGCTCGCCACGGCGCTGAATAATATCGCCTTCGCCTACGTCGTCATCGGCTTCGTCACCCCGATGACGGCTGCGAGCTTCGGTGTCGCGAGTGCACCGGCGATACGGATCGAAAATGCGGTCTTCACAGTCGTTTGGCTGTGGACCGGTTGCACACTACATTACGCGGCGAGACGTGCCCACCCGAGCATGAAGCCGTGAATTTCGATTGGCTGTTCGTTACGTTCGGTATTCCGGCGATCACGTTGGTGATCGCCTATGCCGCCGTGCGTACGAACGAGCGTGCGGCTCGCCACCTCGACCCCGCTGCGGGCGAGTAAATACGCCCCATCGCTTCGGCATGCCCCTCTATTTCGCCTACGGCGCCAACATGGATGCCGCCGCAATGGCCCTGCGCTGCCCGGTCTCGCGGCTGATCGGCGGCGGGCATCTGCCGGGATACCGATTTATTATCATGCGCGAGGGGTACGCCTCGGTGGTGCGCGATCCGGCGCGCATTGTCTGGGGCGTGGTGTGGGAATTGGCCAGCGACGATATCCCAGCCCTTGATCGCTACGAGGGCGTGGCGGGTGGCCTCTACACGAAGGCGACCCTGCCGGTCCGGACCCCGGAGGGGGTCAAGCGCGCTCTGATCTACCTCGGCTGCTCCATCGCGCCCGGCCGCCCGCGGCCTGGATACCTCAACACCGTCCTGGCGGCGGCACGTGCTGCGCAGTTGCCGTCAGCCTATCTCCGGGAACTCGGCAGCTGGTCGCGCGGCTTTCCGATCTGAGCGGAGCTCAATTGGTACGCAACATGCTTGCCCACGATCGAGCTGGCGGGCGAGGGGCCTCACCGCGTCCGGCCAGCCGTCTGTTATTGCGCAGCACGTCCGTCGATCAACGGCGATTGGCCTGCGTCTGCGAGGGAGTTTTTGCATGTCGTATCTGGCGCCCGCCGATTTCGTGAAGAAGGCCGTCGATGCTGGTGAATCGAAAGTCTTCATGGCCACCAAGGACACCTTCATCCGGGGCTACATGGCCGGTGCGATCCTGGCGCTGGCCGCGGCCTTCGCGGTCTCGGTGAACCAAGCCACCGGCCAGCCCTTGATCGGCGCGCTGCTGTTCCCGGTCGGCTTCTCGATGCTCTACCTGCTCGGCTACGACCTGTTCACCGGCGTCTGCGTGCTGACCCCGCTGGCGCTGATCGACAAGCGGCCCGGCGTGACCGTTGCCGGCGTCGCGCGCAACTGGGTGTTGGTCTTCTTCGGCAACTTCGCAGGCGCACTCACGACCGCCGTCATGATGTCGATCGTGTTCACCTTCGGTTTCGCTACTGAGCCGAACGCCGTTGGCAAGCTGATTGCCGGCATCGGCGAGGCCCGGACGCTTGGCTACGAGAAGTACGGCGCCTCCGGCATGCTGACGCTCTTCATCCGCGCCATGATGTGCAACTGGATGGTCTCCACGGGCGTGATCGGCGCCATGCTGTCCACGTCGGTGCCCGGCAAGGTGATCGCGATGTGGATGCCGATTACGGTGTTCTTCTTCATGACCTTCGAGCACTCGGTGGTGAACATGTTCCTGTTCCCGTCGGCGATCCTCATGGGCGGCCATCTGACCGTGATGGACTACCTGCTGTGGAACGAGATCCCGACGCTCATCGGCAACATCGTGGGCGGCCTCGCCTTCACCGGCCTGATGCTCTACTCGACCCACGTACGGACCGGTGCGTCCCGGTCGGCGACCATCAGCGCGAACGTGCGTCGGCCCATCGCTGCCGAGTGAAGCAATCCGGACCCGCACGTCCGGCGTGCGGGTCCTTCGGGTAGGTATAGTTCTGGATGCGTGAGACACGGACGGTCTCCGTCGTCATCGAGGGTCGGGTTCAGGGGGTCTCGTATCGGGCCTGGACCGAGAGCGAGGCACGGGCCCGCGGTCTGACTGGCACCGTCCGCAATCGCGACGACGGTGCGGTGGAAGCCGTTTTCAGCGGCGCGCCGGAGGCCGTGGCCGAGATGCTGACGCTGTGCCGGTCCGGGCCTCCGAGCGCTCACGTCACCGATCTCACCCTCCGCGAGCACGCGGATGCGCCCAGCCTGAGCGGCTTCGAGATCCTGCGCGGCTGAGCTGGCGGTCACCCCGGCGATTCGAGCGGCTTCTGCGCCGGCCCTTCGGCTGGTATGGCGTCGCGGTCTTCCGCGAACACGCATTTCGAGACGCATGACCGATCTATCCGCCGGCCAGGCTGCGTTCTCGCCCCTGGATCTTGGGGCACTCCTGTATTTCATCCTGGCCTGGGTGGCGTACGGGCTGTCCGTCGGCCGGTTGCGGGGCCGGATGGTGTCCCTCAGCCAGATCATGAACGGCCATCGCTCCAACTGGGCGCGGCAGGTGATCGGCCGCGACAACCGGGTGGTCGACACGCAGATCAACGCGTCCCTGCAGAACGGCACCGCCTTCTTCGCGTCGACCTCGCTGATCGCGCTCGGATCGGTCCTGACGCTGTCGCGGTCCGGCGACGACGTGCTGAACCTGTTCGCCACCTTGCCGTTCGGCATGGTGGCCAGCCGGCTGACCTGGGAGCTGAAGGTCGCCGGCCTCGCGCTGGTTTTCGTCTACGCCTTCTTCAAATTCGCCTGGGCCTATCGCCTGTTCAACTATGCGGCGATCCTGCTCGGCGCGGTGCCGTCGAAGGGGTCCGGGGCGAGCGAGACCGAGATGTTGCGAGCGGTGCGCCGGCTCGCAGCGATGAACGTCAGCGCCGGGCGGCACTTCGCGCGCGGGCAGCGGGCCTTCTTCTTCGCCCTGGCGTATCTGGGCTGGTTCATCAGCCCCTACGTGCTGTTCGTCTCGACATCGGCTGTCGTGATCATCATGTGGCGACGGCAATTCGCATCCGAAATCCGCACGGCGCTGCTCGAGGCGGGCGAGGGCCCCCACGAGGGTTCGCTCCTGCCGCACTTCCAAGAGGCACGGACATGACCGAGGCGAGACCGGACGACGCGGCGATCGAGACAACCATGCTGGGCCTCGTGGCGGCACGGGACGCAGGCAAGACCATCTGCCCCTCCGAAGTGGCCCGGGCCTTGGGCGGCCCGCATCCGGACGGCTGGGGGCCCCTGATGCAGCCGGTGCGCCGGGTTGCGGTGCGCCTCGCCCATGCGGGCCGCGTCGCGATCCTGCGCAAGGGAAAGCCCGTGGACCCGGACGATTTCCGCGGAATCTACCGGTTGGCGCTACCCGCCGCTGCCTCCGGCCCCGGCAACCAATCCGGCGTGTAGCCCGCCCATCGGTAGACGAAGAGGCCGATCCACTCCTTCACGCCGAGATCGAGCTGGAGCAGTCCGTCCGAGGCGAAGCCATTGAGACGGGTCAAGTCGCCCCAGCCGCGCGTCCGGTAGTCGACAGGGAAAGCATCGACCGTGAACCCGGCCTGCCGGAAGCAGCCGACCGCCCGGGGCATGTGCCAGGCCGAGGTCACGAGGAGCCAGCGCTCGCCGGGCTTGGGCAGAACGAGCGCCGCTGTGAAGATCGCATTCTCGCGGGTGTTGCGCGAGCGATTCTCCAGGATCAGGCGCGTGCGGGGGACACCGATGGTGTCGGCCTGCCGGCTGACGATATCGGCCTCCGAGATGCCACCCCCAATGAAGCCGCTGCCGCCCGAGAAGACAAGCCGCGCCGTTGGAAAGCGCCGCGCCAGATCCGCGAGATAGATCGGCCGCTCTCCGGCATCGTTGACGATGACCTGCGCCCGCGCCTCGGATAGTCCCGACTCGATCCCGCCGCCGAGCACGATGATGCCGGTGGGCGGTGGCCCGTCCGTCGGGAAGGCGGGAAAGCGTTGTTCGAGCGGCAGCAAAACGGCCTCGGAGAGGGGCGCCAATCCCCCGAGGGCCAATCCGGTGGCACCCAGGAGCGCCAGGGCGGTGCCGGTCCGGCGAAGCCGCGTCACGTGGAGCAGGACGCCGATCAGAACCGCGAAGATGAAGAAATTCGAAGGGGTGATCAGGAAGTAGATGACCTTCGAAAGCGGGAAGAAGGCGGTGCTCACGCCGTCTTCGTCTCCGTCTGGAACCGCTCCAGCGCCGCCGCATCGGGGGGCAGGAGGCCGGCGAGGCTCTCACCCCGTTCCACCTCGCGCTGAATCCAGAGATCGAGGCGCTGCTGCTCAACGGCTTCCAGCGCGACCCGCTCGGCGATGGCAGCAGGTAGCGCGACGATCCCGGCCTCGGTGCAGACGATGATGTCACCCGGATGGATTGCGGCACCGCCGCACGAAACGGGCTGCTGCGTGGCGACCACGGCCAGTGCGCCAGTCGCGCCCTGCGGCGCGCTCCAGTGCGGCAAGCCCACAGGTTCAGGCAATGCGGCATCGGTGACGAGACCGACGGCACCGCGCTGGGCAAGCCGGGCCGACAGAATGGAACCGAAGGGGAGTGCCAAGCCCGATCCGGCAGCGTCGATCACCACGACAGCCCCCTCGGGGATGGCCTCGATCGCGGTGGCGAGATCGCCTGCGGCATCGTCACGGGCCGGGATCATGCGCAGGGTGTACGCGGTCCCGATCGCGGTTCCGCTGCCAGCCGACAGACCCCGCGGGCTGAACGCTTTGACGCCGGCCCGCGTCAGAGCGCGGGCGAGGCTTGCGGATGTCACGGCGGAGAGCGCATCGCGCAGGGTTGGGTCGATCGCCATCGTGGCTTCCTTCAGCGGTGCAATCCGCGTCGCACGCTTGCCAAGGTGGATCCGGCGCGCGCAACGGCAAGTCCGTCGGAGCGCTCAGCCGATGGGCTCGCCCAGGGCGTTGGCAGCCCCCGGCCGGGCGGAAATGCGCGCATACCATCGGCGCAGGGCCGGGCGCTTGATGCGTTCGGCCGGAAGGTTCAGCCAGCGATGGGCCGCGCAGCCAAGGGCGATGTCGGCAATCCCGAAGCGATCGCCGACGGCGTAATCCCGGTCAGCCAGATGGGCGTCGAGAATCGCCGCATGAGCCTCGGTTTTCCTCAACGACTCGGCGATGAGGGCACGGTCGGGCTCCGGCGAACGGTAGAGCTGCCAGAAGGCGTCGCGCATGGCCGGCGTGAAGCTCGTCGCCTGCCAGTCGAGCCACTGATCGACCTCCGCGTGCACCCGGGGATCCTCGGGCAGCGCCAGGTCCGGGCCGGTCATCGCCAGATAACGGAGGATCGCGTTCGACTCCCAGAGGACGAAGCCGTCCTCCTCCAGGGTTGGCACGAGGCCGTTCGGGTTGAGGGCGCGGTAGGCGGGATCGGAGACGACGCCGAAGGCACCGCCCGCGTCGATCCGCTCGTGGGCGAGCCCGGCTTCGTCGAGCCCCCAGACCGCCTTCTGCACGTTCACCGAAGTGAGCCGCCCCCAGAGCCTGCGCATCGTCACGCCTTCAGTCTCCCGCCTTCGGTGGATAGGCGTGATCGCATCCGTCCGGATCGGTCACCCGCTGCCCGTCGATGGTGTCGGTCAGGTAGTTCGGTCCGACCGGCACCTTGCCGTGGCCGCCGGGAATGTCGAGCACGTATGTGGGCTGTGCGAGGCCGGAGAGCCGCCCGCGGAGCGCCCGCATCAGGCTCTGCCCCTCGGCGAGGCTGGTGCGCAGATGGCTGGTGCCCGGGGCGAGATCGCCGTGGTGCAGGTAATAGGGCTTGATCCGATTCTCGACGAAGCTCCGCATCAGGGCTTCCAGGGTACCAGGATCGTCGTTGACGCCGCGCAGCAGCACGGTCTGGCTCACCATCGGGATCCCGGCATCGATCAGCCGGGCGCAGGCGGCGCGGGCGCTCGGCGTGAATTCGCGTGGGTGATTCGCGTGCAGGGCAACGAAGACGGCGCGCCCGAAACGGCGCAGGGCCCGCACGAGGTCGCCCGACACGCTGTCGGGTTTGACGACCGGCACGCGGGTATGGATCCGCAGAACGCGCACATGCTCGATGGACGAGAGCCGCTCCGCGATATCGCCAAGGCGTCGGGCCGAGAGCGCGAACGGATCGCCGCCCGTGAGCACGACTTCCCAGATCCGAGGATCCTGCGCGATATAGGCGAACGCCGCCTCCAGTTCGGTCTCGCTCAACGTTCCGAGCCCGTTGGGCCCGACCATCTCGCGGCGGAAGCAGAAGCGGCAGTAAACCGGGCAGATGTGCAGCGGCTTGAGCAGGACACGGTCAGGGTAGCGGTGAACGATGCCGGTAACTGGCGCGTGGGCGGCATCGCCGATCGGATCCGCGCGCTCCTCGGGTTCGGTCCGGCACTCCTCCACGGACGGCACGAACTGCCGGGCGATCGGATCGTCCGGGTCGGTCGGATCGATCAGCTCGGCCATGTCGGGCGTCACCGAGACCGCATAGCGGGCGAGAACCACGCGCAGTAGGTCGGCCTCCGCGCCGGAGATCAATCCAGCAGCAGCGAGATCGTCGGTGTTGCGCAGAGCCTGGGTCACGCCTGGGTCTCCGCGACCGGGGTCCAGATGACATCGTCGATGCGGCCGGCGCCGCAGGCCAGCATTGCGAGGCGGTCGAAGCCGAGCGCGATCCCGGAGGCGTCCGGCATGACCGCCAGGGCCGCAAGGAATTCTGCGTCGATCGGGTAACATTCCCCGTACACGCGCAGCTTTTCCGCCATTTCGTCCTCGAAGCGGCGGCGCTGCTCGGCCGGATCGGTCAGCTCGCCGAACGCGTTGGCGAGTTCGACCCCGCAGACGTAGAGTTCGAAGCGCTCCGCGACGTGGCCGTCATGGGGTGCTGGCCGGGCCAAAGCCGCCTCGCTGACCGGATACTCGCACAGGATCGTCGGTCGGCCGATGCCGAGATGCGGCTCGATCCGCGCGACCAGGACCCGCGAGAACAGATCGGCCCAGGTATCGTCCGGCGCGACCCGCAGATCCGCGGCGGCGGTGGCGCGGGCGAGGGCTTCCCGGTCGGTTTCGCCGGTCCGCGACAGTGTCGCGAACAGATCGATCCCGGCGAAGCGGTCGAAGGCCTCGGCGAGGGTCAGCCGCTCCGGCTCTGCGCAGGGATCCGCGTCGCGGCCGCGATATGTGAAACGGCGCGAACCGGTCGTAACGGCAGCCAGCCTCAGCAGATCGGTGCAGTCCGCCATCAGGTCCGTGTAGGGCGCTCCGGCCCGGTACCATTCGAGCATCGTGAATTCAGGGTGGTGCAGCGGCCCTCGCTCGCGATTGCGGAACACCCGAGCGAGGCTGAAGAGCCGTGTCTCTCCGGCCGCCAGGAGCTTCTTGCAGGCGAATTCGGGCGAGGTGTGCAAATAGAGGGGTGTGCGCGCGCCGCTGATACCGACTGCCTCCGTGGCGAAGGCCGAGAGATGCGCCTCGTTGCCCGGCGAGACCTGCAGGCACGCCGCCTCCACCTCGACGAATTCCCGCTCCGCGAACCAAGACCGGAAGGCCGCGGTGAGGCGGTTGCGCTGGATCAGCGCCGGCCGGCGATCGGCATGTCGATCGGTGGCCCACCAGGGGGAGGAGGGTGCCGTCACCACGACGGGCTCTCGAGAGAGGGCGAAGACGGGGCGCCTGTCATGAACGGCTCGATCCGGCCCATTCTCATTTCCCGTCCCGGCGCGGACACGACATGGCCCGTCGGCGGCTCACAACGACGATTCGGCCGGCCGCTGGAAACCGGGACGCAGATGCGATAGTGGCGGGGTCCGACAATACAGCGACCGCGCTTGGCGCGTGCCGCCACCCATGTCAATGCAGGACGCAATTCCGTGAAGGTGATCGCCTCAACGCTCCGCAAGGGCAACGTCGTCGACAAGGACGGCAAGCTCTACGTGATCCTGTTCGCCGAGAACATCCATCCCGGCAAGGGCACGCCGGTGACCCAGCTCGACATGCGCCGGATCACCGACGGCGTGAAGGTCTCCGAGCGTTACCGGACCACCGAGCAGGTCGAGCGCGCCTTCGTAGAAGATCGCGAGCACACCTTCCTGTACAGCGACGGCGAGGGGTTCCATTTCATGAACCCCGAGAGCTACGAGCAGATCGCCGTGCCGGCGGACGTGGTCGGCGACGCCGCCCCCTATCTGCAGGAGGGCATGGCCGTCATGCTTTCGGTCCACAACGACGTGCCGCTGACGATCGAGCTGCCGCAGCGCGTGACGCTTGAGGTCACCGAGACCGAGCCGGCCATGAAGGGACAGACGGCATCGTCGTCCTACAAGCCGGCGACGCTGTCGAACGGCGTCCGCACGACCGTGCCGCCGCACATCGCGGCCGGAACGCGCGTCGTCGTCATGACCGCCGACGGGGCCTACGTCGAGCGTGCGAAGGACTGATCGAGCCTAGCCGGTCGCGCACCACCGCGGCCGATCTCAGCGTGGTGCGTGCGCCGCATTCTCGAGGGTTGCGTAGCAGCCCTGCGAGAGTGCCTGTGCCCGTAGCCGCTCCGGTGGACTGAACGGCCGTCCGTCCTCGCGGAACAGATCCTCGCGCAGCAAGGCATCCGACGTGCAGCGCGCTGCGATCCGGCAGAGCGGCGTCTCGCCGCCGGTTCGGGTGCAGATCGTGACGTAATCGGCCCTGAACGCCCGCAGGCCCGCGCGCGGATTGGCGCCGGTGACCGTCACCAAGCCCGTGAGCGCTGCGAGCAGTAGCGGCTGATGGATCAGGTAGACCACGAGGCTGTGGCGCCCCGCAAAGGTCGCGGCCCGCGCGAGGGATGAGCGTGGGCTCCAAGCGCCGAGTCGGGACCGCGCGAGCCTCGGCAGCCCGATGCGGCCGAGCACGATTCCGGAGAGCACCAGCCCGAACCACGGAAACAGCGGCACGTAATCGTTGGTCCGCGGCATCGTGGAGCCGAGGCCCAGGAAGAACAAGACGGGCGCATCGAGGAACGCGGCCTGCACGACATGCGGTGCCGCGAGCACCAGCGCCGCCGTGAGCGCGGTGACCGGGACCGGTAAGAACAGGAAGGCGAGCCCCAGCACGCTCGACACGGCGATGCAGTGCAGGATGCCGAAGAACACATAGGCGTCCGGAAACGTGATCCACGTGCCCAGGGTCACCAGGAGGGCGGCGCCCCCGACGCGGGCGAGCCGCAGCAGGGTGGGCCGGGGCCGGATACCCCGACCGTTCATCAGCACGAGCCCGACGCCGACCAGCACGAGGAAGCAACCGGCGATCATCTCGGCGGCCAGATGGCCGCCCGGCGTGACGGCGTAATTCTCGGCGGTCAGCCGCAGATACCCGAGGTCCCACAGGCTGTGATAGCTCGCCATGGCGAGGAGCGCAGCAGCCCGCGCAGCATCGATGACCGGCAGACGATTCCCTCGGGCTTCGGCCGGAGCGGCGATGGAGCGAACGGTGAGGGTTGGATCGGCTGACATGGTAGGGAACCCAAATCACGGCGGTCTGGGACCTGCCAAGGGCTGACCACTGGGCTTAAGTGTGGCGCCGGGGGGCAAGCCGACCTCTCGGAAACGTGATCAAAGCCGAGACTGGCCCATAGACCGTGAGGCGACGCCGCCCGATCGGGCGTTCCGCATGGCGGCGCGGGCGCCGATGCGCGTTTGCGTGCGCCGACTGCGACAGATCGACTGTTGCCGCCGCGCATACACCTGCCGAGATTGCAACTCGGCATAGCTCCCTTGCCGGCGAAACGGGCTTCCCGCGTGTCAGGACTTCGTTAATCTTGCCGGGAACCGGCGCGGCGTGATTCAGGGTAGGTTTTTCGGCCATGTCTGACGAACGCGGATCCGGGCCGGAAACCCTCGATCAGGGAACGAATGCGCGCAGCGCCGAAATGGGCCTGCGTGACGACGAGGCTCTGGACCTCATCGAGGTCGCCGGACACATCAAGTGGTTCGACGTTGCGAAGGGGTTCGGCTTCATCGTGCCGGATGACGGCGCCCCGGATATCCTGCTTCACGTCACCTGCCTGCGGCGGGAAGGTTACCAGGCCGCGAGCGAGGGCGCGCGCATCGTCGTGGAGGCGGTGGAGCGGCCCCGTGGCTGGCAGGCGTTCCGGGTGATCTCCCTCGATCAGGCGACGGCGGTCCATCCCTCGGAGATGCCGCTGCCGCGGACGCATGTGACCGTGACGCCGACCAGCGGGCTGGAGACCGCCGTGGTGAAGTGGTTCAACCGCCTGCGCGGCTTCGGCTTCCTCACCCGGGGCGACGGGACGCCCGACATCTTTGTCCACATGGAGACATTGCGCCGGTACGGGATCGCCGAACTGAAGCCGGGCGAGGCCGTGCTGGTACGCTACGGAGACGGCTCGAAGGGCGTCATGGCCGCAGAGGTCCGACTGGTCGATGGGACACTCCCGGCGTCGCACTAGCGCCGAGCCCGGCTCGCAGTCTCGGTTCTGACGCGCGCTCTTCCGACGAACCAGCGGCTAGATCGGCGGAAGAGCGCTCAAGCGCGAAGCCGCGTTCGCCCGTTGAGTGACCGCGGATTCCCTCCGCTGCATTCCTGGCCTATGTGAGCGCCGAGCCGCAGATCCCCCGCGCATCGCTCCACGAGAGGCTTCAGCCTGTGAGAATCCCGTCCCATCTTGCGGCGGCCGCAGCCATAATCGGCCTCGGCTTGATTGCCGTCATCCCGGTCTCGGTGGTCTGCGCGCAGGCGCCGGTCCAAGCGGCAACTGCCAAGACGGAACCGCTCACGATCACCACGAAGGCGGGACCGAAGCGGTTCGCCGTCGAGGTGATGCGCGACGATGCCGGACGGTCGCGCGGCCTGATGTTCCGTCGGCACATGGCGGCCGATCATGGAATGCTGTTCGACTTCGAGCGGGACGAGCCCGTCACGATGTGGATGAAGAACACCTATCTTCCGCTCGATATGGTCTTCATTCGGCCGGACGGCACTGTCAGCCACATCGCGGCCGACACGGAGCCGCTGTCCACCGCCATCATCCCCTCCGGGGGCCCGGTCGTCGCCGTGCTGGAACTCAATGCCGGCACAGCGGCCAAGCTCGGGATTCAGCCCGGAGACCGCGTGGAGCACGCCCTCTTCCGAGCGCGCTGACACCTCGGGCGCACCGCGAACGCACCGGGAACAAACGGCTTGACCAACGCGGGGATCCGCGCCAATGTTCCAGCATTGTTCCGATGCTTCGGAACGCCGGGACGGCGCGGAGAACCCGATGAGCGACGTGGCCGAGGCCGAGCTGTTCGGCAACGATGATTGGTCCGTACAGGCGGACGGGATCGAGCACCGGGACACCGGATATTTCATCGCGCGCGACGCGCTCGCGAGCCGGCGCGCCGAGGGCCTTTGGGACTGGCCGCTCCAGATGGCCGAGAAGCGCTGGTGCCGGCCCAGCCTGTTCCGCGAGGCGTTCCTTGCTGCCCTCGACCGCTTCGGCATCGCCCGCGACGCCGAGCTGATCCGCTCCTTCGCCCTCGGCTACGGGATCCGCGCAGTCGTCTCACCGGCCGCCGAGACCTTCGTGACCCTGGCCGACATGCTGCAGCCGCGTGAAGCACCGGCGACGCGCCGGGTCGCGTCCAGGCCTGCGATCCGCGCGCTCAGTGCCGCGAGCGCGTGATGCGGCGGGCGGCCTTGATCAGGATGATGGCCGCGATTCTCGGACAAGACGACGCGTAAGCCTCCATCGACGAGACGGTCGCCACCAAACGCGTTACCTCTTCCCAAAGTGATCAGGGAGAGACCAGCATGGCGGAGCAGGGCACGGCCGGTAGCACCGAAGGGCTTGAGGGGCTGATCACGGCGCCTCTGTCGCGGCGCGGCTTCGTCATGACCAGCCTGATGAGTGGGCTGACGCTCGCGACCACCCGGGTCGAGGCACAGGTCATTCACACCGACACGGCCGGCATCGAGGCGGGCGAGGTGAAGATTCCGGCCGCCGATGGGCCCATGCCGGCCTATCACGCCGTTCCCGACGGGGCTGGCCCGTTCCCGGTCGTGCTGGTGATCGAGGAGATTTTCGGCGTCCACGACTACATCAAGGATATCTGCCGCCGCTTGGCCAAGGCCGGATACTGCGCGGTCGCGCCCGAACTTTATGCCCGGCAGGGCGACCTCTCGACGATGACGGATCCGAAGATCATTATCCGAGACGTCATCTCGAAGACGCCGGATGCCCAGTGGATCGGCGATCTCGACGCGGCGGCGGCCTGGGCCGTTTCGGCCGCCAAGGGCGACCCGCAGCGCCTCGGGGTCATGGGATGGTGCCGAGGTGGACGCGACGCATGGCTGTATGCTGCACACCGGCGCGACCTGAAGGCTGCCGTGGCCTGGTACGGCCCCGTCGGCGGTGAGCGGACGGAGATCCAGCCGCGCACGGCCGGCGATGTCGCCGCGGAGATCAATGCGCCATTGCTTGCGCTCTATGGTGGAGCCGACACGGGCATCCCCGTCGCCTCGGTCGAGGAGGCGCGCGACCGGGCAAAGGCTGCCGGAAAGACCGTCGAGCTGGTCGTTTATCCCGACGCGCCGCACGGCTTCCACGCGGATTATCGGCCGAGCTACCGGCGGGAGGCTGCGGAAGATGGATGGGCGCGGGCGTTGGCCTTCCTGAAGGCGCATGGCGTCGGCTGACACCGGCACCTGAAGCCCGGAAGCCGAATCCTCGGTCGTATCCGGGCGTTCCTGGAATGCTGTGTTACTCAGGACACAAAAACAACTTCTCTATTGTGCAAGGATCACAGGAGGCTCGGTGCCTGCGCGGCTCCGGTCCATCGCCGCGATAAAGCGTTGAACCGATTGCGTCGGCCGCCGTTCAGCCCCTGTAGAGTGTCCTGGCCTATGAACGACTCGGTACAGACAGGCCGGAAGCCCGTGATCCTCGTCGTGGAGGACCAGCCCGACGAGCGATTCCTCGCGGCTACGCTGCTGGAGGATACCGGTTTCACCGTCATCGAGGCCGAAACCGCCGACCGCGCGCTCGCCATTCTGAATGATCGCGGGGACGAGGTCAGCGTCGTCTTCTCGGATGTCCGCACGCCCGGTCCGATCGGGGGCTTCGAGCTGGCGCGGATAATCGGCGTGACCTGGCCACGGGTGCGCGTTCTCCTGACATCCGGCGATGCGGGTGATCAGCCCAGCGACCTGAGGGTTTCCGCCACCTTCATCCCGAAGCCCTGGCGCGCCGAGGACATCCTGGCCTGGGTCGAGCAGGCCGCGGGTCGTCCTTCCGACGGCACCGGTCCGGCGATTATTGGTCCGGGTGGTAAAATTATCAGCCCCGGCCTGGAAACTTGAAGCAGGGTCGTCGTTGTACGCCACACCCGGACCCGGCGCCGGCATTCTCTGCACGACTAGGGATCACAGGCGTCGCCATGAAGATCGTTGCTGCCAATCACGCCGATTCCCTCAGTCGCACTGGTGGGTGGGCGTCTGACGAAGCTATTGAAACAGTCGTTCTGGATTCGGTTCGGGACGAGTTGCGCATCGTTTACGGCGAGGCGGATGCCGTGGTGCCGCTCTCATTGACGGTTTTGGCCCGCCAACTCGATTCTGTGCATTCGAGCACCGGCGATTGCATTGCGTGAGAGCCAGAAGGCGCCAAGCTAACGATTGATGCATTGCGCACCGGACGACCCTGACCTGACATTGCTGGGTTTACTCTAGTTCTCTTTATAACTGGCCAGCGATATTGATCTTAAAGACCTACTATAGCGTCGTGGATACACCAATTTTAGACGGACTCCGACCAGGTCCAGGCGTGATTCCATCGCGTTAAGGGAATTCCCTGGTGCTCATCTCGTCGACGATGCAAGACGCCCGGTGCACAGCAGAGGCCGGCTATGCCGCATCGGGTCGCCAAGGCGTAAGAATCTGCTATTCAGCGGCCTCAATCCTGCGCGCGCAGGCGTTTCTCAATCGAGCCCTTCATGCGTCTTACCGCTCTTCGCGGGTCGCTCTCAGCGGTCGCGATCACGATCCTGGCCGGCTCCACGGCGGTCGAGGCAGCCACGCCGCCACCCCAACCCGCCGAAGGGCCGGGTGGCGTCGGAGACCGGAAGGCCAATGTGGTGAAGCGCCTCCTCGGACGCGGCACTGCGAGCAGCTACGCCTTCTTCGCCGCTGGGGCTGCACCCGAGGCTGGGCGGCCCGTCGCGATATTTCTGCATGGCTGGGGGATCGTGAATCCTCAGAGCTACGGCGGCTGGATCGATCATCTGGTCCGCCAGGGTTGGCTCGTGGTCCTGCCGCGCTTCCAGGAGGTGAACCGGACGCGGCCCGCAGATGCGCCGGCGATCGCCGAGACGCTTCTCAAGAGCGCGTTGGCGGACCTCGCCTCGGACGCCGAAGCCAAACCGGATCTCACCCGCGTCGCGATGGTCGGCCATCTGGCCGGTGCGCCCCTGGCCCTGGATCTCGCCGCCGATGCCAAGGCGCGGGGCCTGCCTGTGCCGAAACTGATCTTCGCCATGACACCCGGCGGCATTGCCAGCGGACCGAAGTCGCGGGGCATCACGCTCGGCGATCTGTCGACGGTCGACCCGGCGACGATCATCGTTGCCATGGTGGGCGACAAGGATACCCGGGCCGCCGACATGGCCGCCAAACGTCTGCTGCGCGAGGCGAGCGCGGTTCCCCTGGATCGCAAGCTGTTCGTGCGGGTCCTTTCGGACGATCACGGCTTCCCGGCGCTCACCGCGACCCTGGCGTCGCCGGCCGGCCTGGATACGGCCTACGATGGCGGCGCCATCAAGCCTGCGGCGGAGCCCAAGGATGCACCGAAGGACGGGCCGAAGCCTGTGCCCTTCCGCTGGTCCGCCGACATGGCCCTCACAGGCGAGCAGCAGACGCTTGTCGCGCAGGTCAACCTCGCCCGCGTGGATGCGATCGATTACCTGGGCTTCTGGAAGACCTTCGATCTCGCAGCCGCAGCGGCCTTTTTGGGCTCGGATGCAACGGCGCTGAAGAGCAATCCGCGGCTGGCCGATATGGAGCGCTGGAGCGACGGTTGGCCGGTGAAGCGGCTTTTCGTCGAGACGCCGCGCCCAGCTCCGGCCGTTCAGGCCAAACCGCCCGCGCAAGCCAAGCCGGCCGCTGCCGCTCCCCGCGGGCGCTGAGCGGATTTCACAGCAGCTTGGCCTTGGCGCATGGCTTGCTAGGTTGGTCTCGTTCGGAACGGGAGCGAGTCGATGCCCGAGTTCGTCGCCAGCCTGCTCGCCGCAGCAGCTTTCTGCCTGACGTTGCTTGCCTTGAACGCGCTCACGCGTCTGCTGATCCAGGCCCATCTTGGCTCACCCGACCTCGGCGAGACCGGTTTCCTGCAGGTGGGCGGCGCCCTGGTTGCCGCCCGTGTCGCCTATCGGCGGGGGCCGGGGCGCCAATCGCTCTGAGCGGCCTCGGGGCCGGGGATCGTCACCGAAGGAAGGTCCCGAACGCGCGCGGGCCGTTACCAGTCGGGATGGTTGCCGTCACCTTGAGCGTCGCAGCATCGAGGATGCTCAACGTGTTGTCACCCCAGTTGGCGACGTAGAGACGGCCCTCTGAATCCGCTTCGATCCCCTCTGGGTGATCGCCCACGTCGATATCGGTGATCGGCTTGAGCGTCGTGAGGTCGAAGACGGTGACGCTGCCGGCATATTGGTCGGTGACGAAGCCGCGCCCGCCACTGAGCGCGATGACGTAAGGCCGTCGACCAGTGGCGATCCGGCCGATCTCGCGGCCAGCCGGAATGTCGATCACCGAGACGTCGTCACTCGTGACATTCGCCGTGTAGGCGCGGCCCGAAGCGGCGTCGAGGGTGATGCCGAACGGATGCTGGCCCACCGGGATGGTCTTGATCTCGCGACGGGCCGACGCGTCCACCACCGAGACGGTATCGGCCTCGCGATTGGCCACGTAGAGCGTCCGCCCGTCCGGGCTTATGGCGATCCCCGAGGGGGAGGCCCCGACGGCGATCTCGCCATCCGGCACCAGAGTGCCCTCATGCTCGGACAGCACGAACAAACGGCGCCCGTACCAATCGGCCACGTAGACCCGGCCGCCTTGCGGATCCGCCGCGATGCCGAGCGGCCCACCGGGCAAAGGCACCTCGGCGAGAAGCTTGCCGGCAGCGAGATCGATCACGGCGATGCCGTGCCCCTCCGGGCGGGTCACATAGGCACGCCGGCGATCGGCCGATAGCACGATCCCGGCCGGGGCCCCATCCACCGGTATGCGGCGCACCACCTTGCCGGCAGCGAGGTCCACCACCTCGACCGCACCGCCGAGCTGGGCGGTGATGATGGCCTCCCGCGCCGGCTCGGCGCGGGCGACGCTGACCGTGAGGGCGAGGGCGGCGGCGAGCGCCGCCCGGCCCGGGCTCACGAGCCCTTCTCGACCTTGGCCTTCAGGTTGGCGAGGCTCGCCTTGATCCAGTCGCCGACGCCCTTCTCGGACGCCTCGTCGTTGAGATCGGGCGGGGGATCGTTGTTCATGTAGCCGCGGTAGAAGGCGGCCTTCCACTCGACCTTCGACTTGGCATCGCCCGCGGGCTCGACCGTGATCGTGGCCGAATAGTCGTTGGCCGGCAGATCCTTCACGTCGACCTTGTCGATGTAGTACGAGAACAGCTTGTCCTCGGGCTTGAACTTGTTGCTGGTCTCGGAGATCTGGTCGCCGTTCTTGAGCGTCAGCACTCGCTTGAACTTACCGGCCGGATCGCCGCTCAGCTCGGTCTTGGTGACGTTCTGCATCCAATCGGCGTTCTTCACGTCGCCGATCACCGCCCACACCTTGTCGGCTGGAGCGTTGATCTCGATCGACTCGTTGATCTTTCGACGGGTCGGGCCATGGGCCTGCGCGGTCGCGGCGACCAGCGCCGCGGTGGCCGCCAAGGCCAGGGTTATTTTTTTCATCTTGTCCTTCTCCTCCCGCGATCAGCGGTCGTCGCGACCGAGGATCCGCGCCGCGGGGCCGATGACCGCCGCGACCTTGTCCTCGATCCAACCCCAGGCCTCGCGTTCGCGGGGTCCGGCGGTCTTGCCCACGGCGATGGCGAGGTAGGCCATCTCCGTCAAGACTTTCTCGGGTTCCAGCATGTGGAGCCGGGTGGAAAGAATAGCGGCTTCCAACACCGCCGCCTGCGCGCGGTTATAGCCGATGAACGGCGCCTTCGCGGCACTGTGAACCATGCGGCCGCGGAAGCGCGGCCGGGTTTCGTGATCCTCGACGACCGCGACCTCGAACTCGGCATGGCCGAAGCTGTCGGCGAGGCACCGGCCCGCGATGACCGCGCAGGGAACGGTCGGCCAATCGCGCCGCCCCGTGACAGCCCCGGCGATCACCCGGATATCGCGGGGACTCGAAGCCGCGAACCAGGGGTTCGCTTCCAGGTTGACGATGGTCGGCGAGGGCCGGAACGGTGCCAGCACGTAGCCGTCATCCTCGCCGATCAGCCCGAACGGCACGAGGTGCAATTCGCCCGCGGGAGAGAGCGTGGTGACGATGGTTTCCAGGATCAGCGGCATCGGCTCACGCCTGATCGGCCGGCACGAGCCGGCCACAGACAAGTTTGGTCTTCGGCCCCTGCGGCAGTTCCGGCGACGCCTCGGCGCGGGCCGTCGTTTCCGGGATCATCTCGGGTAGCTCCGCGTCGGCGTCGGGCTGCACGAGACGCGCGTCCCGAGTAGCGGGGGGCGGCGCGTCGGGGCCGGAATGGCGGGTGTGACCAACCTTCTTGAAGGCGGTGGCGTCCTCGACCTCGGCATCGGCGGCGCAGCCCCAATCCAGCGGCTCGTCCTGCACGTACCGCTTGCCGAGCCGCCACGCGGTTTCGGCCTTGGCCAGCTCCGCCCCGAGATAGAAGGCGTGGGCGCCGTCGCTCGCCACGTTCAGGTTCGGGAAGAAGGCCATGGCGTCGGTGCCGACCCTGTGGATGTCGCGGTTGTAGACGTGAATGCCGTCCTCCGCGACGGCGATCCGGTAGTTCGGATCGCGGACCTCCGCGGCGGCCGAGACGATATCGGCGGACGTCTGGACGAAGGGCCGCTTGTCGTGAAGCGCCAGCAGCGCTCGGCCGTAGCCTTTGGGCAGCGCTGAATCCGCCTTGGCGGCGAACATCACCCGCCGCGCTGCATCGTGCTCCTCGACGGTGCGGCGGGTGTGGTTGGAGACCTGCACGATCAGCACGTTCTGAATCGTCAGCTCCGAGCACATACCGACGAGCAGCGCGGTGACACCCAGTGAATCCGCCTCGGTCAGTTCCGTGAGATTGCCGGTGCCCATCATCATGGCGATGTCGGGCCAGCGGGCGCGGGTGTCGCGATACCGGCTGATCGAATCCACGAACCCGTGATGGATCGGCTCCAGGATCGGATCGGCCAGGAAGGGCCGGCCGGCCTTGAGCATCCGCTCGATCGCCCGATCGAGGGAGGGCAGATCTTCGGGGCGCGTCGGCACCAGCACGGGCACCGCATCAGTCTCGAAGGCAAGGTCGAGGGTGTCCTCGTTAAGGCTCAGCAGAAAGTCGGCCCCGGCCTGGGCGCCCCGGGCGAGTTCCTCGCGGGAGAAGGAATCGACGCTGACCTTGAGCCCGGCATCCTTCATCGCGCGCACGGCGTCTTCGAGATGGGGAAACGGCGTGTCGGGCAGGCCGCCGAGATCGATCACGTCCGCGCCCCTCCGGGCCAGATCCTGGCCCTTGGCAAGGATTTCTTCGACGCTCATCTTCGAGGCGTCGACGATCTCGGAGAAGATCCGAAGATCGTGTCGGGAGAGATCGACCTTCCGGGCCGAGAGCCCGAGCCAAGCCGGCAGATCGACCACCTCGTCGGGGCCCCGCTCCACCGGGACGCCGAAGTGAGCGGCCAAGTGCTCCGGATTGGCCCGACAGCGGCCCGGCAGGATCACCCGGGTCGCGCCGTCGGGCAACTTGATCCTGCGGCGGATGATCTCCTCGGTCATCAAAGCCGCGACCTTCACGCCGGCATCCGCGATGCTCCATCGAAATTTTTCGGGGAGGCCGGCCGCGACCTTTTCCAGCCGCGCACGGGCGAGGCGGCCGGTGACGAAGACGATGTGTTCGGGCGCGCTCACGCCGCATCCCTCGGTTCGACGGCAACCCGTCGGTTCGGTCCCCAGATCTCGATCGGTCCGCCGTAGCGGGCGGCGAAGGTCGAGAAGGCTGCATCCACGAGTCCGCCGGACGCGAGGGCGGCGGCGTCACGCCCCGACGGCGCATCGACAGATTTCACCAGTACGCAGCGTTTGGCGGCGACCCGTCCCGCGAGCCAGAGGGCGAGGCTGTCGGACGTCACGTCCCAGGTTTCCGGGATATCGGGGTGCCCGGCGCGCAGCAGGCGCGGGTTCCAGACGCGCGCCGTGGCGGTCGCAGTCTCGGCCCAGGGCTCCAGGGTGTGGACGAGGCGCGGCTCGATTCCACGAAAGATCCCGGCCGCGTCGCTCATGGCATCGAGCGCCTGGCGATGCGCCTCGGCGTCGCTGAAGCCCTCCCGCGCCTGTGCGGCCCGCACGAGGGCCGCGAAGGTGCCCCCGCCCGGAACGACGATGCAGCGTCCGCACGCGCCATCCGCGATCTCGGCCAGCAGCACGCGACGGCGGTGCGGATCCGCCTCCAGGCTGCCGCCGATCTTGATGACCGAAATCACGCGGCATCCCGCTGGTTGGGGCGAAGCGCCCGCAGCGCCTCGGCGATCCGCAGCGGATCGATGCCTGAGCGGCGGTCGAAGTCGCGGCAGAGACCGCCGCGGAAGCCGAGGTAATCCGGCCCATGTTCGGCCAGGGGCGCGATGTCGATGACCCGCAACGAACCCGCGAGGCCGCTCATCAGGCCGTGGGCGCGACAGGCCTGCGTGAAGGCCGCGAGGTCGCCGGGCGGAGCCAGATCGGGCAGCCGTGCCCCATGCTTGCCGGCGGTGTCGATCATGGCGCCCGCGAAACCGGCTTGTGCCAGCTGCGTGATCAGGTCGGCCGCGGGACCGTCCTCGGCGAACAGCACGGCGATCAACCGGTTCGGTGCCGCAGCGGCCAGAGCCGCGAACGCGGCGGGCTCGCGCCGGCGGAGAGCATCGAGACCGGTTTTCACCCAATCAACCCCGGTGGCCGCCATGGCGGCGATCGCAGCGGGCTCCGGATCGGCCACAGCACTCGTCACCGCCCCGCCGGCCACGCGGGCCACGACCTCGCGGACCTGAGCCGGATCGAGGGCGCCCAGCGCCCCGCGCTCGGGATCCTTGGCGTCGATCAGGTCGGCGCCGGCGAGCCGTGCGGCCTCGGCCTCCGCCGGATCGCGGACGCTGACGAGCAGGCGGGGCAGGGGTCTGAGCGGGACGTTGGACGCGGGCACGGATGACTCGAAGAGCGTGTGAAGGGCCTCAGGACTTTCCAGGCAGCGGCTCGGCAAGCAGGCGGTTCTTCACCAGCCAGCGCATCGCGTGGGCCCAGGTATCGTCGGTGTCGGCCCGGATCGTGACCAGCCCGCCGCGCACCACCTTGCCGGTCTCGGCTTCGGCGATGGTGACGTTCAGGTTGAAGATCTGACCCGATCCCTTCTCCACATAACCCGTCGCGACGAGGTCCGCACCCAGGCTCTTGCCGATGTCCGCCGCGCACCCGTTGCACTTGTACAGCGGCCCTTCCTTGGCAACGGTGTCGGCCTTCGGAGCCGTGTCGACGATCTCCAGCCCTGCCTGATCGTGCAGCGCCTTGCGCAGTTCGTCTGTGACGAGCGCCAGCTTCCTGGTGTCGGCCGGCCGCGCCCTGGCTCCGTAGGTCGCGCCCGGCTCGAACAGCTCCACCGGGAACACCGCGGCCTTCTCGGCGGCCAGCGCAGCGGCCGGCAGGACGGTGCCGACGGCGAGGAGACCGCAGGCCGTGGCCGCTTGGATGGGCAGGTGACGCATGGGCGGGGCGTTCCTCTCGACAATCCGGCCGCTTCGGACGACCTCTATCGGGCCATAGGTCGGGCGACGGGACACTTTGGCAATGTACTTCCCCGTCGGCCTGATCCACGACGGGCTTAAGTACACCCGGTCATCCGGTCGTCGGGAACGTGAACGGCGCAACCGCAAGCCGCAATTGAGCGGCTGGGACGGAAACTGATAGAGGCCGTGCCTATGCACAATCCTGCAGCCGTAAGACGCGTCGGACGGACGGCAAGGCGGCGCTGGCTCCGGGCCGGCCTCACCCTGCTGGCGCTGATGCCGTTCGCGGCCCGGGCGCAGAAGCCGGCGACGGAATCCATCGAGACCCATATTGGCCTGATCTACCGGCCTCAGCCCGCCCCATCCTCGTACGACGCGGAGGCCGCGCCCGAGGACGAGGGGCTCGCCGGCGCCAAGATGGGCATCGCCGACAACAATACGACCGGCCGCTTCACCAAGCAGACCTACGTCCTCGACGACGTGGCGCTGACGGACGACAAGCCAGATCCGATCGCCGCCGCCAGGGACCTCGTCGGGAAAGGCATCCGCTACCTCGTCCTGGCTCTGCCGGCCGACGCGGTATTGGCAGTGTCCGACGCGGTGAAGGACACGGGCGCCGTGGTGCTCAATGCCGGCGCCGCCGACGACCGGCTGCGCGGTGCCGATTGCCGGGCCAACGTGTTCCACATCCTCCCGTCCCGGGCGATGCTCACCGATGCCTTGGCGCAATACCTCACGGCCATGCGCTGGCGGAAAATCTTCCTGATCGTCGGCCCGACCGATGCCGACAAGGCCTACGCGGACGCCGTGCGCAACTCCGCGCGAAAATTCGCCCTCAAGATCACGGCGGAAAAACCGTGGACTTTCGGGCCCCTGGCCAAGGCGCGAGGCGACACCCCGACCCGCGCGGAAGCGATGGTCTTCACCCGGGGCCTCGACTACGACATGGCGATCGTGGCCGACGAAGAGGGTGATTGGGGCGACTACGTTCCCTATCGCACGGTCGACCCGCGGCCGGTCGGTGGCACGCAGGCACTGACTCCGACCACGTGGTCCCCGGTTCTCGAGACCTGGGGGGCCGCGCAGGCGCAAAACCGGTTCCGCAGGCTCGCCGGACGGCTGATGCGGCCGCTCGACTATCAGGTCTGGGCTGCGGTGCGGACGGTGGGCGAGGCCGTGACCGCCAGGAAGACCAACGATCCGGCGGTGATCGCGCCGTACCTCGCGGAGCCCGCATTCACCCTGCCAGCCTACAAGGGCGTGCCGCTGAGCTTCCGCCCCTGGGACCATCAGCTGCGGCAGGCGATCATCGTGGTGCAGCCGAAGGCGCTGGTCTCAGTGGCGCCCGAGCAGGGTTTCCTGCACCAGCGAACGCCGCTCGATACGCTGGGTGTGGATCTTCCGGAGACCACCTGCAAGTTCAAGTGACCGAGCGCCTGCGGCGTTGACGAGCGCGCCGGACCCTCGCAACGCGCGGATATCGCACTACTATTGGCCCGCGAGAACGTCCCCGGGCAGAGCGCTCACACGGGGCGCCGGGACGACGCAAGGGAAGGGAATGGCATGAGCCGCCGCATCGAGGCAGGACTGAGCGTTGTCGCCCTCGGTACATGGTTCGCCCTATGCGGGCCGGCCGCCGCCTTCACCGCGTATGTTACCAACGAAAAGGGCAACTCGGTCAGCGTCATCGACGCCAACACGATGGCGGTGACCGCCACGTGGAAGGTCGGCCGGCGCCCCCGCGGCGTTACCGTGTCCAAGGACGGCAAGGAGCTGTTCGTCTGCGCGAGCGACGACGACCGGATCGACGTGCTCGACACCAGCACCGGCAAGGTGGTGCGCTCGCTCCGCTCGGGGCCGGATCCGGAGCAGTTCATCCTCGATGCCTCGGGCAACCCGCTCTACGTCGCCAACGAGGACGACAGCCAGGTCACGATCATCGACATCGAGAAGAACAAGGTGCTGGCCGAGGTGCCGGTCGGCGTCGAGCCGGAGGGGATGGGCCTGTCGCCGGACGGGAAGATCCTGGTCAACACCTCCGAGACGACCAACATGGCCCACTTCATCGACACGAAGACCTTCCAGGTCATCGACAACGTGCTGGTGGATGCGCGGCCGCGCTTCGCTGAGTTCACGGCCGACGGGAAGTTCCTGTGGGTCTCGGCCGAGGTCGGCGGCACGGTCAGCGTGATCGACGTGGCCCAGCGCCGAGTGATCAAGAAGATCACCTTCAAGATCCCGAGCGTGAATGACGAGGCGATCCAGCCCGTCGGTATCCGGATCACCAAGGACGGGACCAAGGCCTTCGTGGCGCTCGGCCCCGCCAACCGGGTCGCGGTGATCGACGCCAAGACCTACACGGTCGAGAAGTATCTCCCAGTGGGCCAACGTGTCTGGCAGCTCGCCTTAACGCCGGACCAGAAGCAGCTGTTCACCACGAACGGCACCTCGAACGATGTCTCGGTGATCGACGTGGCCTCCGAGAAGGTGATCAAGAGCATCCCGGTCGGCCTGCTGCCGTGGGGCGTGGCGATCTCGCCGAATTGATCCGAGACCACATTAATGGACACCGGTTCGGCGCAAGAGACCGCGCAATAAAAAGCGCTAAGAGCCGCGCATTATTGCAAAGCGATCGGGCACGGTCCTCAAAGAGGGTGGGAAGCGACACGATGCGGATGTTTCGATTGGCGGCCCTCGCCGGCGCCGGGCTGCTCGCGGCCGGTCCGGCCCTCGCGCTGGATCTGACCAAGAAGCGCGAGAACCTGCCCGATCTCGTCCTCGGCGACGATCAGGGCAATGATTTCGCCGTCGAGAACAAGGACATCACGCTCGAATCCGGCAAGGCCTATCGTCTGCGGATCGTCGCCAAGGGGCATCAGGAGTACAAATTCTACGCGCCCGAGTTCTTCCGGTTCATCTGGTTCAATCAGATCGTGATCGAGCACAAGGAGATCCACGGCGGCGGCCCGCCCGATCACTTGGAGTTCGACGATCCGGGTGAGATCGCCATCGAGTTCGTGGCAATCAAGCCGGGCACCTACATCTGGACGGCGCACGGCCTCGAGTCGAAGGGCATGACTGGCACGTTGACGGTGAAGTGATGCGTGCGATCCTGTTTGCCTCGACCCTGATCCTCGCCGGACCCGCGTTCGCCGCCGATGATGCCTCAACCTGCGCTGAAGGCATCGCGATGATTCGCGACGCCCTGGCGCTGAACCCGCCCGAAGCCGCACTGCCCAAGCTCCGCAAGGCCCTGCGCGTCGCCGAGCGGGAGCAGAAGGAGGGCGAATTCGACGAGTGCCTCGACGCCGTCGCCGAAGCCCGGAAGGTGCTCGGCCGATGAGTGCCGAGGCGGCCCTTCGGGTCGAGCAGGTCGGCCACCGCTTCGGCACCCGGGCGGCGCTGGACGACGTATCGCTCGACGTGGGGCGCGGACGCTTCGCGGCCCTACTCGGGCCGAACGGGGCGGGCAAGACCACGCTGTTCTCGGTGATTACCCGTCTCTACAACAACCAGACCGGGCGGGTTTCGATCTTCGGCCACGCGCTCGACCGCGAGCCCTCTCGGGCGCTCGCGCGGCTCGGCGTGGTGTTCCAAGCGCGTACGCTCGATACCGATCTGACCGTCGAGCAGAACCTCCTGTACCATGCGAGCCTGCACGGCATTGCCCGCAGCGCCGGGAAGGAGCGGGTCGGCGTGCTCCTCGATCGGGTCGGGCTCGCTGATCGGCGGCACGACAAGGTTCGTACGCTTTCGGGCGGGCAGTCGCGCCGAATCGAGATTGCGCGCTCGCTGATCCACCGGCCGGACCTGCTGTTGCTCGACGAGCCGACGGTCGGCCTTGATCTCGAATCGCGCGCCGATATCGTCGCGATCGTGCGCGCTCTGGTGCGCGAGGAGGGCCTGTCGGTCCTCTGGGCGACCCATATCTTCGAAGAGATTTTGCCTGACGACGACGCGATCGTTCTCCATCGCGGCCGGATCGTCGCCCGCGGCCGGGCCGGCGATATCGGCGCGCCCGGGGAAGCGCTCGCCGACGCGTTCCGCCGCATCGTGGCGGAGCCGGGGAGGGTGGCGGCGTGAGGATGCAGATGGGCGACGTGCCGCAGGATCGAGGACGGCATCCATGACGGCGCCGACGCACGTCTCAACGCCGGTCGCGCCGGTGATCGACCGAGCCGCTTCGGCCCGGATCGGCCGCCTCGATTCAGTCGGCTACCTGATCTGCCTCGGCGGCATCGTCCGCCGCGAACTGCTGCGCTTCTTCAATCAGAAGGAACGGTTCTTCTCGGCTTTGGTCCGGCCGCTCGTGTGGCTGTTCATCTTCGCGGCGGGCTTCCGTAACACGCTCGGCGTCTCGATCGAGCCGCCCTACCAGACCTACGTGCTCTACGAGGTCTACGTGGTGCCTGGGCTGGCCGTGATGATCCAGCTGTTCAACGGCATGCAATCGTCGCTCTCGATGGTCTACGACCGCGAGGTCGGCTCCATGAAGGTGCTGCTGACCTCGCCCTATCCGCGCTGGCTGCTGTTGCTCGCCAAGCTGATCGCGGGCGTCGCCGTCTCGGTCGTTCAGGCCTATGCGTTCCTGGCGGTCGCGTATTTCTGGGAGACCGATATCCCGCCGCTCGGCTACCTGACGGCACTCCCGGCCTTCCTGGCCTCGGGGCTGATGCTCGGGGCGATCGGCCTGTTCCTGTCCTCGCTGGTGCGCCAGCTTGAGAACTTCGCCAGCGTGATGAACTTCGTGATCTTCCCGATGTTCTTCGCCTCCTCGGCCCTCTACCCCCTGTGGCGGATCCGGGAATCCTCCGAGACCCTTTACTGGATCTGCGAGCTGAACCCGTTCAGCCACGCGGTCCAGCTCGTCCGTTTCGCCCTCTACGTCCAGTTCGAGCCCGTCGCCTGCGCCGTGGTTGTGGGCGTGACGCTCGCGTTTTTCGGCATGGCGGTGGTCGCCTACGACCCCGGCCGCGGCATCATGGCCCGGCGCGGCGGCCCGGCTGGCGAGACCCCCTGATGGAGCCCGTTTTGATGAACCGTATCGCCTGCCATCTTCTGGGCACCGCTCTCGGCCTATCGCTCCTGGCCGGACCGGCCCTGGCTCAGCCCAAGACCGACCCGGATTGGCCCTGCGTCCAGCGCAAGGTTTCGTCGCTCAGCCCCGGCCAGTTTTGGACCGGGCCCGATGTTGCGGCAGCCGGCGATTGGGGCAGCGACAACAACGCCGCCGTGCTGGCGCAGAAGATCGCCTCGCGCCGCACCGAGCTGTCGCAGGTCGGTCCGCTTCTGGATGACTTCGCCAACACGTTCGGCGCCGACAAGGATGCCAAGGACAAGGCCCTGACCCGGGTCTACGCAGGCGTCTTCGAGGTACTTAACGGCGAACGCGACAAGGTTGTGGGCGGCATCGCGCGTTATGCCCAGGGCCAGCGCCGGATGGCCGAGCGGATCCGCGACGAGGCCGACAAGATCAGCCAGACCAAGGATGCGCCAAGCGCCACGGATGCCACCGAACTGCCCAAGGACCAATCGGAGCTCGAGACGAAGTTCGCCTGGGACCGCCGCATCTTCCAGGAGCGCAGCCAGTCGCTCACCTATGTGTGCGAGGTGCCGCAACTGCTGGAGCAGCGATTGGGTGAGATTGCTCGGATGATTCAGGCGAAGCTCTGATCGGTCGATCAGGAGCCCGGCGGCTTTGCCGAATACTCCCGCCTAGGCTTGCCGAATTGTCCGTAAGTCGCTGAAAAATCAAGAAAAAGTGTTGCGACTACGCCACGGGCCGGGGCGTTCCACGATCCCGGCACCGAAATGGATCCGAAAAGGCCTCGCGGACCATCAGGTCCGATTGTGAACGTCCGATCGACCCGCCATGAGTATTGCCAAGCCCGGGACAACCGGTAGCTGATCTCAAGGCAGGGGAAATGCAATGTCACGTCGGGCGCTTCGGAGCGGCTTGCTCGCGTCTGCTTCAGTGTTGGCGCTTTCGGTCGCCCCGGGTGCAGTACAGGCTCAGCAATCGGTAACGCTGGGCGAGATCAGCGTCGTCTCGACATCACCGGTCGGGGCGGGCGGTGGCAATTCGAGCGGCGCTCAGAACCTCAACACGCTCGGCCAGATCGTGCCGACCGCGCCCGCCGGCCCGATCCGCCTGCGTGGCTCCGAGCAGCCGCTCAACAAGATCCCCAGCACAGTTCAAACGGTAACGCCCCGCCAGATCGACGTCGACCGCGGCACCGACAACATCCTCGCCACCTTCGCCCGTGCGACCCCCGGCGTGAACATCAGCGACTCGCAGGGCAACAGCAACCGCGCGGATCTCAATTACCGCGGCTTCACCGCCTCCCCGGTGCAGGGCGTGCCGCAGGGTCTCGCCGTCTATCAGAACGGCATCCGCATCAACGAGGCCTTCGGCGACGTCGTCAATTTCGACCTGATCCCGCCGCAGGCGATCCAGCGCATCGACGTGGTCACCGGCAACCCGGTCTTCGGCCTCAACGCCATCGGCGGCGCGGTTAACATCCAGATGAAGAACGGCTTCACCTGGCAGGGCACCGAGATCTCGGCCTGGGGCGGATCCGATGCGCGTACCGCCGGCTACCTGCAATACGGCAAGGTGTCGGACAACTGGAGCTTCTACTTCACCGGCGACGGCCTGAACGACCGCGGCTGGCGCTACGAGAACCCGAGCACGATCGGGCGACTCTACGCGGATCTGGGCTACCGCTCGCAGGATTCGGAGTTCCACCTGATCGGGCTCGCCGCCCGCAGCTTCTACGGCGCGGCGGCCGCGACCCCGGTGGATTTCACCCATGTCGATCCCCGGGCGATCTTCACCAATCCGCAGACGCAGACCACGCAGGTCGGTTCGCTGCAATTGACTGGCCGGGTCGACATCTCGCCGACTTGGGACCTCGCCGGCAATGCGTATTACCGGCGCTTCAGCGAGCGCTACGTCGACGGCAACGACGGCAACTTCGAGAATTGCAGTTCACGCTCCAGCTTCCGCGGCTCCCTGTGCTACGAGGATGACGGCTTCAGCCCGTCCGCCGGCCAGTCGCAGAACGCGTTCCGCAACCAGTTCCTGCTGCTCGGCCAGCAGAACCAACGGATCCCGTTCCGGGCCGGCATCCCGTACGGGACGATCGACACCACGCAGACGGAATCGCAGGGCTATGGCGGCTCGCTGCAGGCGGCCAACCGTGACCGGATCTTCGGCCTGCCCAACAGCTTCGTGATCGGCGGCAGCGTCGATGCGGCCGATTACTCGTTCAAGTCGTCGAGCACCCTCGGGGTGATCAACCCGAATCTCTCGATCACGACGGACCCGAACAACCCGTATTACGGCACCATTCCGAGTCTCGGCACGCCTTACATCCGGACGGCCGGCGCACTCGGCATCGCCCCCAGCTCGGTGCAGGGCTCGAACCTGTATCTCGGGCTCTACGCCACCGACACGCTCGACCTGACCGACCGCCTGTCGCTCACCGCGGGCTTCCGGCTCAACTACGCGCATATCCGCTCGGTCGATCAAACCGGCTTCTCGCCGGATGTCACGGGCACGCACGAGTTCACCAAGGTCAACCCGTTGGCGGGCCTGACCTACCAGTTCGACCCGGCGCTCAATCTCTACGGCAGCTACTCCGAGTCGAACCGGGCACCGACGCCGCTCGAACTCGCCTGCGCCAATCCCGATCGGCCCTGCCTGCTGCCGAACTCGCTGGTGGCCGACCCGCCGCTCAAGCAGGTCACCGGCCAGACCTACGAGGTCGGCTTCCGCGGCGTGATCCCGAGCTTCCTCTCGGGTGGCGCCCTGACCTACAAGGCCGGCGTCTTCCGCACCGACCTGACCAACGACATCATCCAAATCGCCGTCGCCGGCAACGCCGCGCGGGCCTACTTCGTGAACGTACCTTCGACCCGGCGGCAGGGCATCGAGGTCAGCACCGAATATGTCGTGACCCCCGAGCTGCTGGTCTACGCCAACTACGCGCTGATAGACGCCACCTACCAGTTCAACCAGACGCTGTCCTCGCCCAACAACCCGTTCTCCGATGACGGGGCCATCAATGTCCGCAAGGGTAACAAGCTGCCCCTGATCCCGGATCATCAGATCAAGACCGGGTTCGAGTACAACATCACCCCGAACTGGCGGTTCGGCCTCAACGTCTCGGCCTTCTCGTCGTCCTACTTCCGCGGCGACGAATCGAACCTGAACCGCAAGCTGCCGGCCTACTACGTGATGAACCTGACGACGAAGTATCAGGTCACCAAGAACCTGGAGATCTTCGGGCTGATCACCAACCTGACCAATAACCGCTATGCGACGTTCGGCACCTTCGCAGAGCGGGGATCGATCGCCGGCAACCTGTCGATTAACGACCCGCGGACCACGACCCTGGCCCAGCCGCTCTCGGTCTATGCCGGCCTGACCTATCGCTTCGGTGCCGATCCGGTGCCGATGGCGCCGGAGCCGATCATCCGCAAGTACTGACACCACAAGCGACAGGGGCGGGCGCCTCCCGCGGTCTTCGGGCCGCGCGGGGCGCCCGTCTGCGTTTGGAGGTCGCCGTGCGGCCTCCTGTCTCGGGAACGGGCCAGTGCGCCCGGAGTCTCCTCGGTGAGTCGGCTGAGCCCTTGTCGGAGCTCGCGCGCCGAACGAACCGCAATGCCTGGAGACCTGTCTCGATGATGTTCCGTTTTGCCGTCGCAGCCCTAACCCTCGCCGCAGCCACGCCCGCCCTCGCGACACCCTGCGCCGACGAGGTCAGCACCCTGCAGCGGCGGCTCGATAGCGCCGGCGCGGCCATGGTGACGGGCAAGACTCCGCCCGGCGGCGTGACCTCCTCGGATTCACCGAAGGCGCTCGATAAGCCGCCGGCCCTGACCCAGTCGGACGCGGCCGTGAAGCCGACCGCCGCAGGCGTCGAGGAAGCCAAGAAGCTGGTCGCCAAAGCAGGTGAGCAGGACAAGGCCGGCGACGCACAGGGCTGCCGCGACACGATCATGAAGGCCAAGGAGAAGGCCGGCGCGCTGCCGTAGTCGCAAGCATGACGCGGCCCCGACCGGATTTCGGTCGGGGCCGCGTGTCGGCGCGCTCAATAGGCGTTCTCGGTCTTGAGCAGCGCGAAAGGCGTGGTTGCCAGGATCTGGAGGTCGAGGAGTACCGACCAGTTCTCGATGTAGTAGAGGTCGTGCTCGACCCGCCGCTGTAGTTTCTCGGACGTGTCGGTCTCGCCGCGCCAGCCGTTGACCTGAGCCCAGCCAGTGATGCCGGGCTTCACCTTGTGGCGGGCGAAGTAACCGTCGACAACTTGGTCATACAGGGTGTTGGCCGCCTTAGCTTGCAGGGCGTGCGGCCGCGGGCCGACGAGCGAGAGATCACCCTTCAGAACGTTGAACAGCTGCGGCAGCTCATCGAGCGAGGTCTTGCGGATGAAGCGGCCCACCGGCGTGACGCGCGGGTCGCCACGGGTCACCATCTTTGAGGCTCCCGCGTCGCACTGATCGACATACATCGAGCGGAACTTGAACACCTCGATCAACTCGTTGTTGAAGCCATGGCGCTTCTGCCGGAACAGCACCGGCCCGCGCGAGCTGAGGCGCACGGCGAGCGCCACGCTCATCATCACCGGCGACAAGGCGAGCAGCATCAGCAGGCCGACGCAGCGGTCGAACAGCGCTTTGACCACGACATCCCAATCCGCAATCGGCTTGTCGAACACGTCGAGCACCGGCACCGAGCCGAGATAGGAGTAGCTGCGCGGCCGCAGACGCAGCTTGGCCGCATGGGCCGAGAGCCGGATGTCGATCGGGAGCACCCAGAGCTTGGCGAGCATCTGCAGGATGCGCGCTTCGGCGGTGATGGGAATGGTGAAAACGATCAGGTCGAGCCGCGCATGCCGCGCGTAGGCCACAAGGTCGTCGACATTGCCGAGCTTCGGATGGCCCGCCACCACGTCCGACGATCGGTCCGTGTTGCGGTCGTCGAAGACGCCGACGATGCGGATACCGCTGTCGCTCTGCGCCTCAAGGGCTGCGATCAGGTCCTCCGCCGGCTTGCCGCCGCCCACGATCGCGGTGCGCCGGTCGAACCGGCCCGCGCGGGTCTGCGCCTCGACGACCCGAAAGAGGATGAAGCGCCCGATCAGCAGCGCGCCGAGCCCCGTGCCGTAAAAGGTCGCCAGCCACAGCCGTGAGTAATGGTCGGCGACTTTGGCGAGCACCAAGCCCGCCGCCACCACCAGGAAGGTCAGCGACCACGCGGTGGTGATCCGGATCGCGCTCTTGAAGAAGGTGCGGAACGCGGCGACCCGGTAACAACCCGCGGTCTGGAGCAGGGCGACCGTGATCACGGCGATACACCCGATCGCCCCGGCATAGGTCACGCCGAAGGCCACCCGCCCATACAGCATGACGAGGTGGAGCAACGCACCGAGGCCGTAGATCAGGGCACCTTCCAGCGCACGGACCAGCCCGGCAACCACGACCGGCGAGATCGCAGTGCGGCCCGGAACGGCTGTCTCGGCCAGCGGCACCACAGCGTCGGCGCGATGGTGGGGTTGCGCTTCAAGAGGAGTGGCGGCCTCGAGAAGATCGCGGATGTCGAACGCACTCATCGAACGGCCCTCTTCCGCGCCAGCCGGCGGTTTCCTCAATCACAGCGTGGCACGGGGCATTGTCGGAAGACTTAAGACCACGCCACCCGCGACGTTATTGATCGTCGGGGCGCGGGTGGCTGGTCACGCAGACCCAGTCCGCGGGTCAGGCTGTCCGTGGCGCCGCGAGTTCCGGAACCTTGACGGTGCGACGGTCGGCGCGGGCCTGGAACGCGGCGGCGTAGCCCGAGATCACTTCGATGCCCATGCGCTCCAGGGAGAAGCGTTGGTGAACCGACGTGCTGAGCGCCTGCACCCGGGCGTCGAGCGCTTCCGGCGCTTCATCGAGGACCCGACGGATGCCGGAGGCGAGGCCCTCGGGGTCGCGAGGCGGAATGAGATCGCCCGCCGCCTGCCCGAAGATCTCGGGGATCCCGCCGACCCGGGTGGCGACCAGCGGCTGCCCAGCGGCGGCGGCCTCCAGAACCACGTAGGGCAGCGATTCCGCGAGGGAGGGGACCACCAGGATCCGGCCCCGCGCCAAGACGGATCGGATCGCCTGCGGCGGCTCGAACGAGACGGCCTCACCCAATCCGAGACGGTCGACGTTCTGCCGCAGGATCTCGGCGTCCGGCCCGGACCCGACCATCAGCAGGCGCAACGCCCGGCCTTCCGCCCGAAGCTGAACGAGGGCCTCGAGCAGGTAGGGCAGGCCCTTCGCCTCCCGCAGCTCACCGACGTAGAGCAGATCGAAGGGGTCCTCGACCCGCGCTACGAGTTCGAACTCGGCGTCGGCGAGGCCGTTATGGACGATGCGCGTCACCTGTTCCGGGCCGCCGACGAAGCGTCGGTGGCGACCGGCGACGTACTCGCTCTCGAACAGGAACGCGTCGGTCCGGCGGGCCAGGACCGCTTCGGCGCCCATGTAGAGGCGGTGCAACGCGGTGCCGGGCCGATAGTTGTAGCTGCCGCCATGGGGCGTGTAGCTGCGGATCGCTGCGCTGCTCCGGGCGAGCCTAGCATAGGCGCCACCCTTCGCGCCATGGCCGTGGAGGACATCGGCACCCACCATGGCCGCCCGCCGGCCGACCGCCTTCAGGCATCCCCAATCGGAGCGATCCGGATTGCGCCGCATCGGGATCCGGACGAGGCCGAGTTCGAGGCAGGGCAGGAGGTCGGCCAGCGCCCGCTCGCCGCGCTCGCCGCCGGTCGTCGAGTCGCAGATGATCCCCACCGCGTGTCCCGCCGCGGCCTGGAGGCGGGCCAGATCCATCACATGCCGGAAGAGCCCGCCGACGGGAGCCCGGAAGATGTGTAGGATCCGGTAACGCTCTGCGGCTCGAGCATCGTTCGACTTGGCGACCACGGTATCGCTCCCGGTGAAAACTGTTCCGGGATTTATGGAGCGCCAATGGTCGTGGGGCTCTTAAGCGAAGCTCCTCCGCTGCATCCTTTTCATCGACACGGTAAGCAGAGTTTTACTGCCCTGGAAACAAGTCACGTCAACGGTAGACCGTTCAGGCTTTCCCAGATCGTGCCGTAATGGCAGGCGGTGGCGGCTAGCACGAAGCCGTGCCAGATCGCGTTCTGGAAGGGCAATGTCCGCCAGATGTGGAACACCACACCGATCGAGTAGAGCGCGCCGCCGATGGCCAAGAGCCAGAGCGCGGTCGGCTGCAGACTGGCGATCACCGACTCGTAGGCGAACAGGCCGCTCCAGCCGAGCATCAGGTAGAGACCGATGGACAGCCGATCGAACCGCCCGGGCAGGAACAGCTTGACGCCGATCCCGATGAGGGCGACCGCCCAGATCATCGCCAGCAGCAGGTAGGCGCGCGGTCCGGATCCCACGAGGGCGACGAGCGGCGTGTAGGTGCCGGCGATCATCAGGTAGATCAGGGCGTGATCGGCCCGGCGCAGCAGCCATTTGCGTGGGCTGACCGGATACAGATTGTACAGGGCCGAAACGCCGAGCATCAGCACGAGTGCGGTCGCGTACACGACAACGGCGACACGCTCGCCAACACCGAGATGCGCGGTGAGTGCCGTCGCCACCATCGCGGCGGCGCCGGCCAGCCCGAGGACAACGCCGAGACCGTGGATCACGCCATCCGCCACGATCTCGCGGGGCGTGTAATGCCACGTCAGAGAGAGTGGGCGACCATCCTCCGCGAGAGACATCATCCAGCCTCCTGCCACGCCTGCAGTCTAAAGCTGAAAACGTCTTGATCGTTCCATGTGCAGAGTGCTGAGCGGGAGTTATCCCGAGGATTCACATGAGACCCTATAGCTCTCGTGCAATGCAGCAGCATCGCCGCATTGCAGGAAAGACTAAACGCCGCGTCCAGCGAGCCCCTCGAAGCCGATCGGTGGATCTGACGGCACAAATCGCACCCGGGCGATTCCCAATCCGACCGCGCGGCTGAGGCGGGCGTGGACCGTCGCCATGATCAGGACCGCCATCGCCAGAACCTGATGGGCCAGCGCTGCCCAGAGCGGGATTGCGAGCAGCAGTGTCGCGACACCGAGCGCCGCTTGGGCTGATGCCAGAACGGCCACGCCTGCCGCGCGCCCCGCTGCACCGGCCGGTCCGCTGATTTTGGCATCCACCGCATGAAGGATCGCCACGATGATCACGAGGTAGGCAGTCATCCGATGGTCGAACTGAACCAGGGCGTGATTGTCCACGAAGTTCTCGATCCAGGGCCGGATGGCGAACAGGGTATCGGCCGGCGGGACGAGGGCGCCGTCCATCGTCGGCCACGTGTTGTAGACCAAGCCCGCATGCGAGCCTGCGACGAGCCCGCCCAAGAAGATCTGCAAGAGGACCAGCACCGGAAGCAGTACCGCGATCGCGCGCAGGCGAGCCGGTACCGGCTCCAGCGCACGGCCGCGTTCACCCGCCGCGAGCCAGACCAAGCCCGCCAGGATGAGGCTCGCGGTGGTCAGATGAAGCGCGAGCTTGAGCGGGGCCACCGCGGTCATCCCGGGTTGGAGGCCGGACGCCACCATGATCCAGCCAATGGCGCCCTGCAGCCCGCCCAAGACGCCGAGGCCGAGCAGGCCGAGCCCCAGATTGCGGCTGATCCGGCCTTGCCTCCAGAACACGATCAGCGGGAGGAAGAACACGAGACCGATCAGCCGGCCGAGCACCCGGTGACCCCATTCCCAACCGTACAGGACCTTGAAGGCGGAGAGCCCCATTCCCTGGTTGAGGATGCTGTATTGCGGCGTGTCCTTGTACTTGGCGAATTCCGTCGCCCAATCCGTGTCGGAGAGGGGTGGAATGATCCCAGTGACCGGTCGCCACTCGGTGATCGACAAACCCGACCCCGTGAGACGCGTCGCGCCGCCGACAGCCACCATGGCGACCACGAGTGCGGCGACCACGTAGAGCCAGGTCCGGACCGCGCCGGAGCGCGGCTCGCCCGCATCGTTGACAACCATCTGCAGTCCTTCGGCCTAGAACCGGGATGTGCCGATCCTGGCTGCCGGGTTAAAAGATGGATGAGCCCGCAGCAACGTCGGCGGCGCCGCAGCCCGCTGCAGGCTGCGCGTTGCCAAGCCCGCGCGTGAGCGCTAGCCCCTTTGCAGAGGCTCCAAGCAGAACCGCCACGAGACGCCATGCGCCGCCGAACCCGGACCCTGATCGGCACTCTCGCGATCCTGGCCTTCGTCTGCGTCTACGGTCCCCTGGCGATGACCTTGGCGGACAGCCGCATCGCGGAGACGCCAGCTGCGGTGCAGGCCGTGCTCTACTCGATCCTGGGAATCGCTTGGATCTTCCCGCTGATGCCGCTGATCCGTTGGATGGAACGGCCGGATCGCTGACGCGACCCCTCGATTTCGCCGCACTCGAAGATCAGAAGCGATGCGTCCTCGTCCGAGATCGCTGCTTCGTGCTCCGTCCCCCCATGCGCCTCACGCCTCTGGCAGTCCTGATCGTGCTGCTCGCGCCCCTGCCGGCCCTGGCCCAGGGAACCCCGCGTTCGATCGGCGAATGCGAGCGGCTGAAGAACGATCTCGCCTACAATCAGTGCCTGGCTATGTTCGGTCCTGCCGCCAAGAACGTGGCCGGCGGCTTCGCATCCTCCGACACCGCCCCGACGCCCGCCGCCGCGATGGCGGAAGCCATTCCGCAGCTGGAAGAGACGGCCGAGCCCGCGACGAGTGGACGGCGGCGCTACCGTGGGCATCGCGGCCGGCAATATGCCTCGTTCTCGAGCGGGTATCGGCACCGGCGGCGGCGTTAGCGTCCTCTAAGCCACGTTGAGGCGGCGACCTCGGTTCCAGGCCAGGAACGGCACGCCGGAGAGCAGGCCGCCCAGGGCTGCCCGCGTTTGATGGCAGCCGTTGATCGAGACGCGGGGCAGCGCGTGGAGATGCCTAGCGTGGCCCGCGAAGAGATGGCCGGGCCGGGTCGTCACCGCGGTGGCGAAGCCCTGAATCCGGGCTAGCGCGAACTCCCGCGGCCCGGCCGAGCCGGGATCGCCGACCGGGTACGACAGGTGCCGCACGGGCCGGTCGAGCGCCGCCTCGATCCGCGCACGCCCCTCGGCGATCTCTTGGGCAGCGAACGCCTCCGGGTGCTTGGCCAGCATCGGGTGGCTCACCGTGTGCGCCCCGATCGTGACGACGGGATCCTTGGCCAGATCGCGCAGGTCCGCCCAGGACAGGCACAATTCCGACGCGATCTGCCCCGGCTCGAAACCAGCTTGACGACACAGCACCGCGATCCGGGCGAGGAGCTCGGCCTCACCACCGCCGCGCAGGTCGCGATAGATCGCGTCGAAGGCGAGCGCCTTCTCGCCGGGGCTGCGCGCCGGCAGATCGACGCTGCGCGCGCCGAAGTCGATGCGGATGCGATCGAGCCGCGCGATGGCGCGCTCCAATTCGATCCACCAGAGCCGACCTGTCTGATCCGCGAATGCGCTGGTGGCGAATAGCGTCCAAGGGGCGTTATGGCGGGCCAGGACCGGTCGCGCGTGCGCGACATTGTCCCGATAGCCATCATCGAAGGTCAGGACGGCGAAGGGTGGGCCATAGTCGGGTTCGGCGAGGCGTTCCGGTACGGCGTCGAGGCTGATCACCTCGAAGCCGCGGGCATCGAGCTCCCGGAGGGTCAGGTCGAGGAAGTCCGGGGTGATGGACAGCAGGCGGTTCGGCGCGAAGGCCGGCGGCGCGTCCGGACTGACGTGGTGGAAGGTGAGGATCACGCCGAGCCCACGAGACGTCGGAGCCATCCAGCGATCCGCCCCAATCGCCTGGATCGCGCGAAACCCGGTCGCGAAGACGTGATGCTTGGTATCCGACGACAGCATGATCTCACACCGATCAGGCCGATCGGCCCGCAGCCGGCACCCTGCGCGCGTCGCGGTAAACAAAGTTCGAAGACTGTATGGCGGCCGATATGTACGCAACAGAGCGTTAGCCAAATCAAGTTTTTGAGCCCCCGCCGACCCGTGAAGTGTCTTACCGGGCCGAGAATTCCACGGCTTGTTCAGTCGCCGGCGGCGAAGGTCCCGCCGCGACGGGCGACCGGGCGCGGTCCAGCAAAGGTCAGAGGCAATGGCGGTCGCCCTTCAAGTCACGGATGCGGATAGGGTCGATGCTCCGTCGGTCGGAGCCCTCGCGGCGGAAATCATCGCGGACCCGGCCGCCGCGGAAGCCGTCTGGCGCCAGATCGAGTGCGATCCCGACAGCATTCAGACGCCCTATCAGCGGTTCGACTGGACCATGGCCTATCTGCGCGCGTGCAGTCAGGTCGGCAAGGCGCGGATCCTGGTGCTCCGTGATCGGGACGGTCGTCCCCAGATCCTCCTGCCGCTAGTTGTCGAGCGACGGTTCGGCCTGCGCGTCGCCCGGACGGTGGGCGACACCCACGCGAATTATCATCTGCCCCTGTTCGCGAGCCGCGACGCGGCGTCGATCCGGGCCGGAGAGATATCAGCAGCTCTGACGCGCGCCGCGCGTTCGGCCGGGATCGACGTCTACGCGCTGCAGCATCAACCGCGATCCTGGGACGGCACGGCGAACCCGTTCGCGACCGGCGGCGAGCCGGAGGCCAGCAATGGCTACGGGGTGACCCTCGAACCCGATCCCGAAGCCACGATGCGCCGGGTCTTCAGCGCCGATGCCCGCAAGAAGCTGCGCTCGAAGGAGAAGCGTCTGATCGAGGCGCACGGACCCGTCGTCTATCGCCGCGCCGAGACGGCCGAGGAGGCGAACCGGTTCCTGGTGGCTTTCTATGCCCATAAAGCCGTCCGGTTTGCCGCGATGGGCATCGCCGACCCTTACGCCGATCCGTCGATCCGGGCCTTTCAAGCGGCGGCCGCAGCCGGTCCGGATTCGGCGCTGGAGATCCATGCGCTGTGCATCGCCGAGAGTGGCCGGGTGCTGGCAACGTTCGGCGGCGCGGTCAATGCGCGACGCTACAGCGGTATGATGACGGCGTTCGATCCGGATCCCGAAATCGCCCGGTACAGCCCCGGGGATCTGCTGCTGCAACATCTCGTGCGCGAGCAGGCGACGCGTGGACGTCTCGGTTTCGATCTCGGGGTTGGCGAAGCCCGGTACAAGGCCAGCATCTGCGACGAGACCATCGAACTCGTCGAGGCGATCATCCCGGTGACGCTGGTGGGCCGAACCTACGGTGCGGTCCGGCAGGGTCTCGTGCGCGCCAAGCGCGGGATCAAGGGTGACCCGCGCCTGTACGCTGCGTTTCAGCGGCTGCGGAAGTTGCGGCGGACCTGACCGCATTCGCGTTGGCTCGCTCGCGGTGCACGGCAGTATCCCGTGGCCGGCTCGTCCGCGATCCCCACCGCCCGGGCCGCCGACGGCCCGGGAACGCGCTCCGCGATTACGCGGCGTTCAGGCGCAGATCGGTGTCGATCGCAGCGCCGGCCGCCGGCCGGTCCTGAGCCACGAGGATCTGTTTGGCGCCCGCTTCCTGCGCGGCGGCGTAGAGATCGGCCAGAGCCGGATCCTCCGCCGAGGCGTTCGAGGCGATCACCACCGTATCCATGTAGCCGCCGACAAGGTCGAGAAGGTTGTCGGCATCCGGGGTGGCCTTGAGGCAGCAGACCACCCAGTCGTAGGCTTCCGCCATCGCCTCGAAGGTCAGGGTCAGAGCGTCCGGCTCGTCGGACATTATGGAGGTCGCGTGCCGCCCGGCCTCGATCACGTGCAGGCCGCTGGTGCGATCGGCCTGGATCACGTCGAGGAAGGCGGCCTCGCCAGCCACCAGATCTGTGAAGCCGAGCTTACCGTCTCCAGGTCCGCCGTTCAGCGCGACGGCGACGAGGGTTCCGGCACCGCCGAGCGCCCGCGTCAGGGCGGTCGAGAGCCCCGCCACACCGTTGGTCCGGCTGGTCTCCAGGATCAGGACGCGGCGGCCAGACGGCGCGTCGGCGGCGCGCGGAGCGGCCGTGATGCGGGCGATCAGCGGCGCCAGGTCGAACGCCTCCACGGCGACCGCGGGCGCTGTTTCCGGAACCGCCGCCGTGGGCTCGTCTTCAGCCTCGGCCGCATCGGACCAACCGGTCGGCGACATGGCCTCCGGGAAGGCGAAGAGCGGGCGCTCCAGAACCGGCTCACGGCGCTGGCGATCCTCAGCGAAATCGAAGGTCTCGTTCCGATCGGAAATGGGTCGGGCGGCATCCGTCAGCAACGCGCGGGCGATGACGGCACCGACCGAGAGCAGCAGCGTGATCAGGGTCGCGAACGCGACGATCGGCAGCTTCTTGGGGAAGGACGGCACCTCCGGCGTGACCGCACGGGACACGATGCGCGCATCCGCCGGGGTTGCGGCTTCGTCATCGCGGGCCGATGCCTCGCGGTAGCGCGACAGGTACGATTCGAGCTGCTCGCGCTGCGCCTTGGCCTCGCGCTCCAGCGCGCGCAGCTGGATCTCGCTGGAATTGCCGCGGACCACAACGTCCTGCTGGCCATCCACCGCGGCCTGCAGGCTCTCGACTCGGGCTTCCGCGATCTTGGAGTCGTTCTCCATCGTGCGCACGATGCGTTCGGCCGAAGCCTTGATCTGGGCGTCGAGATCCTCGAGCTGCGCCTTCAGCTCCTTGATGCGCGGGTGGGCCGGCAGGAGCGTCCGCGATTCGAGGGCGAGCTGCGCCCGCACGGCGATGCGGTTCTCGACGATGCGCCGGATGACCTCGTTGTTGGCGACATCCGGGATCTCGAAGGACCGCCCGTCCTTGATCAGGTCCTTGATGGCCTTCACCTTGCCGCTGAGATCCGCCTTGAGGATCCGGGCCGAGGAGAGCTGGCTGGACAGCTCGCCGAGCTGCTGTGCGTTGAGCGGCCGGCCCCCGGCGCTGCCGACGAGGCCGTTCTTGGCGCGGAACACCTCGACCTTGGCCTCGGCCTCCGCGACGCGCTTGCGCAGCCCATCGATATTGCCGCCGAGCCATGTGGACGCGTAGCGAGCGGTATCGACTTTGTCCGCTTCGAGTGACGCGATGTAGAGCTTCGCGATGGTGTTGGCCGCTTCGGCGGCGAGCGCCGCATCCTTCGCGCGGAATTCGATCGTGAGGATGCGCGACTTGCCGGCGGGGTATACGAGCAGGTGCTCGAAATAGGCGTCGAGCACCCGATCCTCGGCCGGGCGGTCGAGGGGGTTGGCGCCGATGCCGAGCATCATCAACACGCGCTGGACCGGTCCGATGCTGGCCGCGCCGGGATCGAATTCCGGATTGCCGACCAGCTTGAGGCGGCGAATCGCCTCCCGGGCGAGATCGCGCGACATCACGACCTGCACTTGGCTCGCCACCGCCTGCTCGTCGATCGGCGCGAGCTGATCGCCCCGCTCCTGCGCGGTGCGGGCGAAGGCCGGGTCACGGCTCTCGAGAATGAGCTTCGACTCGCCGGTGTAGCGGGGGCTGACGACGTTGACGAAGACCGTGGCACCCAAGGCGACGACGAGCGTCGGGCCGACGATCCAGCCGAGCGAGCGGCGCAGGATGCGCGGCACCTGCGCAAGGCCGAGACCGTCCTGAGCGCCGGACAGCGTGCTCGGTTGGGCTTCGATCGAGCGTTGACGAATACGAGACATGCGGACGCTCTGGGCACGGAGGCGGACCGGCAGCACGTAAAGCCGCCCACCGGCTATTAGCGGATATTAAGGTTGCTCAAGAGTTAAGGCCGGGCCTTCCTTGGCAAGACGCTGAGGGCCGCCACTCGATCAGACTTCGTTAACCTTAATACCTTAGTCCTGGCCTCTACCGCATCCATGACGGCGATGGTGATGAACCGGCGTGCTCTTCTCCTCTCCCTCGGCACGACCCTGGCGCTCGGCGGATGCCTGCGTCCGACCTTCCGGACCGATCAGCTCGATGCGACCGGAACCGGGTCGATTGCCGCCCGCTACACCCTGGCAGCAGGCGACAAGCTGCGGGTGATCGTCTTCGGGCAGGACAACCTGTCGAATATTTACGCGGTCGATGGGGCCGGTCGGATCGCGATGCCGCTGATCGGCGTCGTGCAGGTCGGCGGACAGACGACCGGGCAGGCAGCCCGCTCGGTCGAGGCCAAGCTTGCCTCCGGCTTCGTGCGCGAGCCGCACGTCACCGTGGAGGTCGACGCCTACCGGCCGTTCTACATCCTCGGCGAGGTTACGACCTCCGGCCAATACCCATTCGTGAACGGGATGACGGTCGAGACGGCGGTGGCGATCGCGGCAGGCTTCGGCCCGCGCGCGGCACGGGACTACGCTGTCCTGACCCGTGACACGGGCGGCGACAAGCTGGTCTCCGGCATCGTCCCGATGACCTACTCGGTCCGACCCGGCGACACGATCGTGGTCAAGGAGCGGTTCTTCTGAGCCGCCCGATCACTTTCCATCCCGCCATGGGTTGATCACCCGCATCGCGGTCTTCTCGGTCGGGATCGGTGTCGCGGTTATCGGCATCGGCACGTTGGCGCGCGCCACCATGCGCCCGGCCTCCTGGGCCGGCCGCAGGCCTACGGGCGTGAACAGCCCTGCCAGAATCTTGCGCGTTCCCTTGCTGACGAAGCGCGAGCTTTGCGCCGGCTCGAAATCCCGGACGGTATGGCGTTTGTCGGGATCGCCGGCGAAGACCTTGGCTCCCGTGTTCAGGACGACGATGTCGCCGGGCCGGAGGGTTTCGTCCTTCAGCAAGGCCGCGGTCGCCCCCGCCTTCATGTCGATCGAAGCCTGACGCGGCGAGATATCCGCCTCTTTCACGCGGATCCTCACCGGCAACGCGCTGTAGCGGGTCTGCAGACGGCGGCGGGCCGCGCCGAGGCGCGGGTAGGCGTGCCGGGTGGTCTGGGGCTCATAAGATGGAGCCGGCTGCACCGCTTGCGGCGCCGGGCGTGCACCGAACAGCATTTCCAGGAAGCCGATTTCGGCAGCTTCGGCCCGTGTCCCACTTCCGGCGACCAGCCCCGCGGCCGCGACGACAGCCAGCATGCAACACGTGCGAAGCGTCATAGCGCCCTCTGAACCGATCCTCGACGTGAGCATCTGACCCTCAACCGCAAGCTGTGCGATTGGGTTCCGAGATTGCCGCACTCCGCGGAGTCAAGTCGTGATGTTTGAAATAGGAGGTATTCGAGGTTTCGGTCGAGGCTATTGTTACGTGTGACCGATCGGGCCGGGGCCGCGGTGCGGTTCATCAGGCGGGAGCGGACTGCTCACCTTCGCCGATGCAATCCAGAGCCCGTTCAACCGCACTTACCGCATCCAGAAGGTGCTGGACGGTGCGTTCAACCTCGCGCGCGGGACGCCCCATGGCGGCGGCGCGCGCGCTCACGTCCTCAAGCTGGTCGAGCAGCTCGAGAAGGTCACCCGCGACGGTGACGACCTCACAGCGGGCGAGGCGCGCGACGTTTGCGCGGGGACGGAAGGGCAAGACGTTGCTCATCGCCGGTGGTTGTCGCCCGAAAGGCCCCGGATTGGCCAGAGGGTGCCGAGCCCTATCCGCTGCAAACGAACGGCGTGGTGGATTTTCCGTGGCCGCTGCGCATCGGAGGCTGCAGAACCGATTCACGGTTGGTGGTCACCCTTGACGGGGTCTGCCTGGGCCTGACGATGGCGGCACTGCCGTTTCTGCATCCAGGGCCGACCATCGGCCGAACCCGTCAGGACCTCCCATGCGCCTCGTCCTTCTGGCATTCTCCGCGCTCACGATCGGCGGCCTGTGCGCCTGCGCCACCGACGGGCCGGATTCCCGCAGCGGTCTCGCCGAGAGCTTCAACCTCGACAATTACCGGGCTTCCAGCAACACCAACGGCACCCAGACCCGGCGGGATGTGAATCGCGCCTACACGCAGCCGACCCTGCCGACGATCGGCAACCGCGGCATGTGAGTGTGATGGCGCGTCGCCGCCGCTTGGATGCGGCGGCGATCCGTTCACCGTCCGGCCATCGAAGCGCGTCAGCGCTTCGTCAGCGCGTCCGCGAAGGTGGTGATCCGGTTCCTAGCGTAGATCGGCAGCCCGGCGCTGATCGACGTGCCGGTGTTGAAGCTCGAATTGCCCATCAGCACCTGGGCGGGCAGTAGGTTCTTCAGCACCGGCACCCGGGCGTATTCCGCCTTCCGGTCGAGCACATCGCCCTTGATGGCGAGCGCCATGTAGGTGGTAACGACCGTCTTGCCCGGGTCATTCGGCATCGGCTGGAACACCGCCAGGAACTTGCCGAAGCGCAGGATCTGGTTGACCCAGAAGATCGTCTGCTCCAGCCCGCCAGTCACAGGCGTGTCGATCTTGGTCAGGGCTCGGAGCGGCCCGTCCTGGTCGGGCCCGAGCATCCGCAACTCGCTCTGGAACGAGACAAATTCGGCTATCTTCTTGGCCGAACCTTCCTCAAGCTTGTTGGCAAGCTTTACGCCAAGCGGAAGCTTGCCTTCCAGATCGTATCGCGACTCGATGCAGGCGCCGGCGCCCTCGCACCAGGGTCGGTCGGGCCGCTTGGCGAAAGCAGCGGCCGGATCCTTGTTGGGCGTCACCTCGGCGGAGGAGACGGCGCGGTGCTTGATCGCCGGATCCATCTTCTGGACGAAGGCGAGATTGGCGTAGGACGCGCTGTCGATAGACTCGGGTGGCCGCGGAACGACGAAGCGGCCCTCCGCCACGTAGATCTTGAGGGTCTCGTGCCGCGGCTTGGTCACGCCGTTCACCGTGACGGTGTAGTCGGGCTCCTTATAGCCGGGGTAGGGGGCGAGCACCGCCGCCTCGGCCGGACGCACCTTCTGCCAGTCGAGATACGGGATCAGCCCGTTCTCCGGGGTCGTCGGCTTGTCGCGATGGTCGGTGAACAGGATCTGGCCCGGCTTGATCGTCGCCGGATCGACGGATGCGACCGACGGCACCTCCTTGATCCGGTCGGCCGCGGGGGCGGGCGCGGTATTGGCGGCGGGCGTCTGCGCGCGGGCCGGAATCGCGGCCAGCAGCGCAAGGGCAAAAGCCGCGGGAACTCGGGCGGCGGGAAGCTGCATTCGCAACGGGTGTCTCATCTTACGGGGAGGGGCGGTCAGAAGCCGGAATCTTCGCCGAACAGGTAGTCCGGATCACGGCGGCGCGGTCTGCGCACGCCGTCATCCCCGAACGGCGAGCGCGCGGCCTGGCCCGGCCACGGCCTGTACGGGTCCTGGCCGGACGGATCCAGATCCCCCTGCGCACGGCGGCTGCGCGGCGGCGGACGATCTCCGAACGGGTCGAGCGGGTCCGCGGGCGCACGCTCGCCGGTCATGGTGCCGTAGTAGTCGCCCGCCACGCTCGCGCCGTCCTCGGCACCGCCCAGGTCGCCATCCTCGGCGTCCGGTCGCATGGCGTAGAGCGTCTCGCGGGGGACGAGGCGGTACTGGGTGTCGGCCATCCTGCCGTCGCCGCTGGTGCGGAAATGCTCGATAAATCCGCCGCCCGCGACCCGGACACCGCTGCGGGGATCGATCGCCAAGTCGGCAATGAACGGCCGCGCCTCGGACGTGGGACCCTTCAATGGCGTCTTCGGCACGCCGTTGGCCCAGGCCGCCTGCAGGATGGACGAGGCGATCGGAACCGAGACGTGGCCGCCGGTCTGGCCGCGGCCGAGCGTTTTCCGGCTGCCGTCGGCATTGTCGTAGCCAACCCAGACCACCACTGAAATCTCGTTGGTCAAACCCGCGAACCACGCATCGTTCTCGTTCTCCGACGTACCGGTCTTGCCGGCCACGAAGGCCGAGACCTTCGACAACGCGGCAGCGGTGCCGTGCTGGGTGACGCCTTGGAGCATGGTTTTGAGCTGGTAGAATGATACCCGGTCGGCCGAGCCAATCCGGACTGGTTCGCGGGCCGCATGCGTATAGAGCGGCTTACCGTCCCGCTCGACCGATTCGAGGGCATAAGGTGTCGGCCGAGCCCCCTCGTTGGCCACCGCCGCGTAGAAGGCCGCAAGGTCGAGCATCCGCACCGGCTGCGCGCCCAGGACAAAGGGGTAGTAGGGTTCGCACTCGGCGTAGATCTGCGCTTCGAGGGCGATCTCGCAGACGCGCTTGAGGCTTGCCGGCGCCTTCGGGGCGATACCACCCTGCAGGAGGCGGGCGGTCACGAGATTCTTGGAGAATTCCAACCCGCGCCGGAGCGTCGTGGGGCCAGAGCCGCCGCCCTCGTAATTCTTCGGAGACCAGGAATCGCCGGTCCCGTTGATCGGCGGAAGGGTGACGGGCGAGTCCATCACCAGCGTGTTCGGCTGCAGACCGGCATTGAGGGCGGCCAGATAGGTCAGCGGCTTCAGGGTCGAACCCGGCTGGCGCACCGTCTGCGTGACGCGGTTGAGCTGGCTCAGCGGGTAGGAGAAGCCGCCCGCCATGGCGAGGATGCGGCCGGTCTGGTTCTCGATGACCACAGCCGCCCCCTGGACGGTCGGCCGGACGCGAAGCTGCGCGTGTGGGCCGCCCTTGCCCTGCGTGACCTTCACACGCACCACATCGTAGGGCTGCAGCTTACCGCGGGCGATACCGGCGTCGAGGGAGGCGGTGCGCCCGTCCGAGAGCCCGACCTTGATGCCGCCGCGCCCCGTCTCCAGCACGACCGCCATGGGCCAGCGGACATCGTAGAGAACCGGTCGCGCGCTCTCCAGCGCCACCAGCCAAGCGGGTTTCCGCTGCGGCGTGGCGATGATCTTCGCAGACCGAAGCGTCTTGGCGTCCGGCTTGACGGCATCCGCCCGGGCCCCCGTGACCGAGGGGGCCGATTGCGGCGATGCCTCGGGGGCCGGCGTCGCGGCCTGGATGCGGCGGACGCTGTCGGCGAGGTTGAGCTCAGGGCCGGTGAAGGCTTGGCGGCCGGTGGAACGTTCGTAGTTGGCGAGACCGTCCTGCAGCGCCTCCTCGACGGCCCGCTGCAGGCCGGCATTGATCGTCGAGCGCACTGTGAACGAGCCGGCTGTCAGGGAATCGACGCCCGCGAAAGTCCGCGCCTCGCGATTGAGGAAATCGACCGCGTAGAACCCGGAATCGCGTCGCGCGGACTCGATCGACTTCAGACCGAGATCCGACTTGATCGCGGCGCTCATCTCGGCCTCGGTGATCGTGCCCTCTTCCTTCAGGCGTGACAGCACGTAGGCCCGGCGCTCCCGCGCCCGCTCGGGGTACTTGTCGGGGCTGTAGAAGTTCGGGCCCTTGGGCATGCCGGCGAGCAGGGCTGCCTCCGGCAAGGTGAGCTGGCCGACCGGCTTTCCGAAATAGCTCTCCGCCGCCATTTCGATGCCGTAGGCGCCGCGGCCGAGATAGATGCCGTTGAGATACAGACCGAGGATCTGCGGCTTGGCGAGGATCCGCTCGAGCCGCGAGGCGACGATCATCTCGCGGATCTTCCGCTCGTAGGTGACGTCGTCGCCCACGGAGAAGTTCTTGACCACCTGCTGGGTGATGGTCGAGCCGCCGGCGGGCCGGCCCGGGGAGGCGAGGTTGCCGATGAAGGCGCGGATCACGCCGCGCTCGTCGATGCCGTGATGGCTCTCGAAGCGCTTGTCCTCGGCGGCGATGAAGGCCTTCTGCACGAGCGGCGGCACTGCCGAGATCGGCACCACGACGCGGCGCCCGTTCGGCTCGGACGCCTCGGCGAAGGGTTTCCCCGCGCCGTCGAGGATCCGGGTCATGCCGGGCAGCGCCTTGTCGCGCAGGGTTTCGGCGCTCGGCAGGTCCTTGACGGCATTGTCGTAGAATTCGATCACCGCCTTCGCGTCGAAGGGGGAATTGGGCGGATTCTCGCCCTTGCAGAATTGCTTGTAGCTGACGTTCAGCTCGTTGATATCGAGACCGTGCAGGATCTTCGGCGCGGAGGGACCGGCAACCGTCGTCGGATCCTCCATCGCGGTGGAGATCAGGTCTTCGAGGTTGATGTCCTCGATGTCGAAGCTCTTGCGCATGTGGGCGCAGCCATCGCGCAGCAGCTGTATGACCTCCGGTCCGTCGGTGGCCGGATCGAATCGGGTACGGACCGCATCCGGGTGGGTCGTGACCTGGCTGAGCGTCAGCGCAGTCGCGAACAGCTTGATCAGGATGGCGTTCATGAAGGCTGGGTTCGGGGACGCAACGGGTGCGCCGGACCGTCCGGGCACGCGCTCGAACAGGGCGTGCACAACGCGGCTGATTTAAGGACGCGCCTTACGGCAACGCTTTGGGCCAGCCTCACGTTCTGAAGGCACGACGATGCCGGGGGGCAGTATGATCAACGACCTGTGGTACAAGAACGCCGTCATCTACTGCCTCTCCGTCGGCACCTTCATGGATGCCAACGGCGACGGTGTCGGCGACTTCGCCGGGCTGGAACGCCGCCTCGATTATATCCAGGGCCTGGGCGCCACCGCGGTCTGGCTGATGCCGTTCCAGCCCTCGCCGAAGAAGGACGGTGGCTACGACATCGCCGATTATTACGGCGTCGATCCCGCCTATGGCTCGCTCGGCGACTTCGTGGCCTTCACGCATGCGGCCAAGCAGCGTGGCCTGCGGGTGCTGATCGACCTCGTGGTCAATCACACCTCAGACCAGCACCCCTGGTTCCAGGCGGCCCGATCCGACCCGAACTCGCCGTTCCGGGACTGGTACGTCTGGTCGGACAAGCGGCCCGCCACCGCCGACGAGGGTATGGTCTTCCCGGGCGTGCAGGACACGACCTGGACCTACGATTCGAAGGCCAAGGCCTGGTACTTCCACCGGTTCTTCAACTTCCAGCCGGATCTGAATACCGCGAACCCCGCGGTGCTGGCCGAGATCCTGAAGATCATGGGCTTCTGGATCCAGCTCGGCGTCTCGGGCTTCCGGATGGACGCGGTGCCGTTCGTCATTGCCGAGAAGGGCGCGGATGTCGGCGGCAAGCCGCGCGAGCAGTTCGACATGCTGCGTGACTTCCGGGAATTCCTGCAATGGCGCCAGGGCGACGCCATCATCCTGGCCGAGGCCAACATCCTGCCGAAACAGGATTTCGACTATTTCGGCGACGACGCCGACCGCATGCACATGATGTTCAACTTCCAGGTCAATCAGGCGAGCTTCTACGCCCTGGCGGCCCATGACGCGCGTCCCCTTGCCAAGGCAATCGAGAAGACGAAGCCCCGCCCGCTCTCGTGCCAGTGGGGCATCTTCCTGCGCAACCACGACGAACTCGACCTCGGCCGCCTCACCGAGGCGCAGCGGGAGGCCGTGTTCGCGGAGTTCGGTCCCGAGAAGGGCATGCAGCTCTACGATCGGGGCATTCGCCGCCGCTTTGCGCCGATGCTGTCCGGCGACCCGCGGCGCATACGAATGGCCTACTCGCTGATGTTCACCCTCCCCGGGACACCGGTGCTGCGCTACGGCGACGAGATCGGCATGGGCGACGACCTCACCCTGAAGGAGCGCGACTGCGCCCGCACGCCGATGCAGTGGACCAGTGAGCACCAGGGCGGCTTCTCGCAGGCCGACACCACCGTGCTCCCGGTGATCGACCACGGCCCCTACGGCTACGCCCACGTCAACGTCGCCGACCAGCGCCACGAGCAGGATTCGCTGCTCAACTGGATGCAGAGCATCATCCGCCAGCGCAAGGAGACCCCCGAGATCGGCTGGGGCGACGTCGTCGCGGTCCCGACGGGCCGAAGCTCGGTGCTGGCCCTGCGCTACGAATGGCGCGGCAACGCGGTCCTCTGCATCCACAATCTCGCGGCGGAGCCGGTGGCGATCGCCCTTGCATCCGGCAACCCGGATCCGGAGCACGACGTGCTGGTCGACGTGCTCACCGGCTCGCGCAGTGAGGTCCGGGACGACGGCACGCATTGCCTGTTCCTGGAGGGATACGGCTATCATTGGTTTCGCGTCGGCGGGCTCGACGCGCTGCTGAAGCGCCGCCCGGCATGAAGGATGTTCGATCACGCCTCGCGCTCAGCCGGCCGAACCGGTAGGACACGCTGGAGCAAGGTGAACCATGGCCCGGACGAAGCCCTATCCCCCGGACGCGACGATCGCGGACATCCTGCCCGATCTGCCCGACGGCGAGTCCTATCTCCGGCAGGTGCTGGTCACGATGCGGATGTGCCAGAAGCATTACGGTGACGCCTGGGTCCGAATCGCCGTTTCCGGCAAGGCCCCTCCGCCTTCCTATCGGATCGACCGGTCCGATCCGGCTTCCGATGATGCGGAACGGGTGCTGTTCGGAGCCTATGGCGGTAAGTCCCACAACCGCTTCACGCAGACGAACACTGCCGAGACGTGGTGGAGCAGCCGGGCGCTGGGCATGGCCGAGATGCTGAAGCTCCAGGACGGCTTCCGCCGGCTGCATGGCGGGGCAGACGAACGCGTGGTCTCGGATGCCGGAGACGGCCCCATTTCTTGAGACCCCTGTTGAAGGGTCATTGAAGGCTGTCACCTGCCGCGACGCCGGTTGCCAAAGGAGACGGCCGGCATCGATGCAGTGGAATCCGCGCCTGAAAAAGCGCACGTCTGCTTGGGCCAAGCGCCGCGTCACGCCGTCTCGAGCCGATGGAAACCAGCGTCACCGACGGAAATGGGAAGCCGGAAAATACCCCGCATTCCCGAACGTCGCGACTCCTGCGACGCCGTCATCGGTGGTGTCAGGGCCTGCCCTCACTGCGGCTGTGTCAGGCCAGATGCCGAAGAACGCGCCGAAGACCGGAAACGGGTCGCGATCGCGATCGCGCTTATCCTGGCGGTGGTGTTGGTGATTGGGTTGAGTGTCCTCAGCGCGCACTATCGATGAGCGGGCTGCGCTACCGTCCGAACGGGTGACGGGCGCTACACAGCGGAGATGACCGGTCCTGCATGGGCGCTGACGTCGGAACACCGGTTTGGCCCCGCGCGCGATGGCGTTGCAATCATACTGGGCGCGGCAAGGGTGCCGCAGCGCGTCTTCTGCGCTAGAACGCCCTCACGAGCGCCGAAGCCGGCGCGGCCAACCCGCGGAACTCCATGCCAGGTACGCCCCGCGCCGGGATCATCCCGGTCACGCCCTTCCAGCAGAATTGCACCCTGATCTGGGACGAAGCCACCAAGATCGGCGCTGTCGTCGATCCCGGCGGCGACCTCGACCGGATCGAGGCGGCGATCCGTGAGCAGGGCGTGCAGGTCGAGAAAATCCTGCTGACCCACGGCCATGTCGATCACGCGGCCGGCGCCGACGAGTTGCGCGAGCGCCTCGGCGTGCCGGTGGAGGGCCCGCATCTGGCCGACAAGTTCCTCCTCGATTCCCTGCCGGAGACGGCGGCCAATTACGGGCTTGGCGAAGCCCGAGCCGTCACGCCGGACCGCTGGCTCGACGAGGGCGACGGCGTGACCGTGGGCGGCCTCGGTTTCGACATCCTGCATTGCCCCGGCCACTCCCCCGGCAGCGTGGTGTTCGTCAGCCGGGACGCGCGCTTCGCCCTTGTCGGCGACGTGGTGTTCAAGGGCTCGGTCGGCCGCACCGACCTGCCGGGCGGCAACCACGATCAGCTAATCCGGGCGATCAAGGAAAAGGTGCTGCCGCTCGGCGACGACATCGCGTTCATCCCGGGCCACGGCCCGACCAGCACGCTCGGCGAGGAGCGCGTCTCCAACCCGTTTCTGCAGGATTGACCGCGATGGATAAGCGCCGCATCGGCCGCTCTGACCTGACAGTCGCGCCGTTCTGCCTTGGTGGGAACGTCTTCGGCTGGACTGCCGACGAAGCGACCTCCTTCGCGATCCTCGACCGGTTCGTCGAACGCGGCTTCGACTTCATCGACACCGCCAACGTCTATTCGCGCTGGGCGCCGGGCCACGTGGGCGGTGAATCCGAGACGGTGATCGGGCGCTGGTTCGCGGCCCGCCCGGGCGTGCGGGACCGGGTCGTGCTAGCCACCAAAGTCGGCATGGATATGGGCGAGGCCGGGAAAGGCCTGTCGGCGCAGCATATCGAGCAGGCTTGCGAGGCGTCCCTGCGGCGGCTGCAAACCGACCGAATCGACCTCTATCAGTCCCATCTCGACGATGCCGACGTGCCGCTCGACGAGACCCTGCGCGCCTACGAGCGCCTGATCGCGGACGGCAAGGTCCGGGCGATCGGGGCGTCAAATTACGGCGCCAAGCGGCTCAAGGAGGCGCTGTCACTCTCGGCCACAGCGAGCCTGCCGCGATACGAATGCCTCCAGCCCGATTACAGCCTCGCCGAGCGCCGCTACGAGGCCCAGCTGGAGCCGCTGTGCCGGGCCGAGCAAGTCGGCGTGATCGGCTATTTCTCGCTGGCGGCGGGCTTCCTCACCGGCAAGTATCGGTCGGCCCAGGACGCTGCCGGCCGGGCCCGGGAGAACCGGGTCGCCAAGTACCTCAACCCGCGGGGCTTCGCGTTGCTCGATGCGCTCGATTCGGTTGCAGCCGCGCACGGGGCGAGCCCGGCCCAGGTGGCGCTGGCCTGGATCATCGCCCGGCCGGGCATCACCGCGCCGATCGCCAGTGCCACCTCCGTGGCGCAACTCGACGAGTTGTTGGGCGCGGCCGGACTGACGCTGTCGGCGGAGGCCGTCGCCCGGCTCGACGCGGCGAGCGTGGGCGGGATCGAGGGCTAACGCGGCGTTAAGCCGGTGGCCTCAGAAAAGACGCACCGGTCCCACCGCGAGCGCGCAAAAATCGTGCAAACTCAAGGTGGAACCCCTATATTGTGCAGACCGAAAGAGAGTTCAGGCGTGGGCGCCTAACGGCGCGAGACCCTCCGTCGCGTCAAGGCCCGCCTGCCCGAGGAAGTACATGGCCGACACCCCCCAATCCGAGCACGCCGATTACGGCGCGGAATCGATCCGCGTGCTGAAGGGCCTCGACGCCGTCCGCAAGCGCCCCGGCATGTACATCGGCGACACCGACGACGGCTCGGGTCTCCACCACATGGTCTACGAGGTGGTGGACAACGCCATCGACGAGGCGCTCGCGGGCCACGCCGATCTCGTCACCGTCACCCTCAACGCGGACGGGTCCGTCACGGTCTCCGACAATGGCCGCGGCATCCCGGTGGACATCCACAAGGAAGAGGGCGTCTCGGCAGCCGAGGTCATCATGACCCAGCTGCACGCGGGCGGTAAGTTCGACCAGAATTCCTACAAGGTGTCCGGCGGACTGCACGGCGTCGGCGTCTCGGTCGTGAACGCCCTGTCGTCGTGGCTGAAGTTGCGCGTCTGGCGCAACGACAAGGAGCACGCGATGGAGTTCCGCCATGGCGATGCCGTGGCGCCGCTCGAGGTGGTCGGCCCCGGCAACGGCCGGCGCGGCACGGAAGTCTCCTTCCTGCCCTCAACCGACACCTTCACGATGATCGAGTTCGATTACGGGACGCTGGAGAAGCGCCTGCGCGAACTCGCCTTCCTCAATTCTGGCGTGCGCATCGTTCTGACCGATGGTCGCCATGCCGAGAAGAAGCGCGAGGAACTGTACTACGAGGGCGGCATCGAAGCCTTCGTGCGTTACCTCGATCGCTCCCGCAAGCCGATCGACGGCATTAGCAATCCCATCGTGGTTTGCTCGGAACGCGACGGGATTCGCGTCGAGGTCGCGTTCTGGTGGAACGACTCGTTCAACGAGACGGTCCTGCCCTTCACCAACAACATCCCGCAGCGGGATGGCGGCACCCATATGGCGGGTTTCCGGGCCGCGATGACCCGCCAGATCACCGGCTACGCCGATTCCTCAGGCGTGTCCAAGCGGGAGAAGGTCTCGCTCACCGGCGAGGATTGCCGCGAGGGCTTGACCGCGGTCATCTCCGTGCAGGTGCCGGACCCGAAATTCTCCTCGCAGACCAAGGACAAGCTCGTCTCCTCCGAGGTCCGGCCAGCGGTGGAGAACGTCCTCAACGAGGGCCTGTCGACTTGGCTTGAAGAGAATCCGCAGCAGGCCCGCTCGGTGATGAGCAAGGTGGTGCTGGCGGCCTCGGCCCGCGAGGCGGCCCGCAAGGCGCGGGAGACTGTCACCCGCAAGGGCGCGCTCGACATCGCCTCGCTCCCCGGCAAGCTCGCCGATTGCCAAGAGCGCGATCCGACCAAGTGCGAGATCCTGCTGGTCGAGGGTGATTCCGCCGGCGGCTCAGCCAAGCAGGGCCGCGACCGCACCTTCCAGGCGGTGCTGCCGCTCCGCGGCAAGATCCTGAACGTCGAGCGTGTGCGTGCCGACCGGATGCTGTCCTCGGCCGAGATCGGGACGCTGATCACGGCGCTCGGCGCCGGGATCGGACGCTCCTCCACAGATCGCGAAGGCTTCAATCCTGAGAAGCTGCGCTACCACCGCATCATCATCATGACCGATGCGGATGTGGATGGCTCGCACATCCGGACCCTGCTGCTGACCTTCTTCTTCCGGCAGATGCCGGAGCTAATCGATCGCGGCCACCTCTACATCGCGCAGCCGCCCCTCTACAAAGCCGAACGCGGGCGCCGGGCGATCTACTTGAAGGACGAGCGCGCCCTCGAGGATTACCTGATCGATCAGGGCACCGACGGGGCGATCCTGCGGCTCTCCACGGGCGCGGAATTCGCCGGCCCTCAACTCAAGAGCCTCGTCGAAGAGGCGCGCACCTTCCGGAACATCCTGCAGGGCCTTCACACGCGCTACGATCGTTCGGTGGTCGAGCAGGCGGTGCTCGCCGGTGCGTTCGATGCCGAGGTTGCGGACAATCCGGGCGAAGCGGAGGTGCTGGCCGACGTGACCGCGCGCCGCCTCGATGCCATCGCGGACGAGACCGAGCGCGGCTGGCAGGGTGAAGCCTTCGAGGGCGGCTACCGCTTGAGCCGGACGCTGCGCGGTGTCCGGCAGGTGGCGACGCTGGATGCCGGCCTCATCGCGTCCCAGGAGGCCCGCCGCCTGTCCGAGCGGGCGGACGCCTTCCGCGAGATCTACGGCGAGCCCGCCACGCTGATGCGCAAGGCCGATGAGACCGTCCTGCACGGTCCGGTCGCCCTGTTCGAGGCGGTGATGGCCTTCGGCCGCAAGGGCTTGCAGCTCCAGCGCTACAAGGGCCTCGGCGAGATGACCGCCCAGCAGCTCTGGGAAACGACGCTGGACCGCGAAGTCCGCTCGTTGCTTCAGGTCAAGGTCAAGGACGTCACCGACGCCGATGACCTGTTCGTCAAGCTGATGGGCGATGTCGTGGAACCGCGGCGCGAGTTCATCCAAGAGAACGCCCTGAGCGTCGCCAACCTCGACGTGTAGACCGGCGCCGACCGCGCCGAGCAAGCGAGCCGCCGGCCCCTAAACGGGCTCGGCGGCTCGTGGCGTTTTCGAGTCGCACTCGTACGCGCGCAGCGTGACCCGCGAGGCCGCCGCCGTGGACGAAGAGGTCGTCGAACCATTGCCGAAACGGCGTCACCGGTTTTCGGAAAAAGACGACCTCAGATCAAAAATTCGAGAGCCTTTGATCGGAATCAGAAATCCTCAGCAAAACTAGAGCTCCTATCGACCACTGCGGTGCGTGCCAACAATAGATACGAAGTCTTTTTGCCTTAAATCAATCCGTATAAAATCTTAGATATCGAATTATTAGCAGCGTCGAAGTCGGACACTTGAGTTTCCCTGGCTCGGCACTAGGATGCCCAAGCTTTTGGAAAAATTACGGATCCTAGGACCTGTCCCTTCACATGAAGATCTCGATCAAAGTGCGGCTCATCGCGCTGCTCGTGATGCTCGGCACTCTACTTCTTGGCTCTGCGGCACTCGGCAATTTTGCGCTTCGCAGCGGCAACAGAAGCCTTCATACGATTGTCGAGGACCGAATTTTACCGCTCAGCCAGTTCAGCACGTTCCGGGACGCCTACGATGCTATGCTCGTCGTCTTGCGATCCATCGATAAGCCAACGACGGACAAGGGCGAGGCCGCTGCCATCCTGGAGCGGCAACTTGCACGCTCAATGCAGGTCTGGTCCGAATACTTGGCCACCTACCTGACTTCAGATGAGGAGCGCCTCGTCGAAGCCCTCAAGCCGCGGCTTGTTCGGGACGCGGTCATCGTCCACGATCTGAGCCGCGCTCTGAAGGCCCAGGACACCGCCGCCACCGCGTCCGCCAAGGCCGAGTTGCTTCAGGCTACGACACCGACGATGGCGGGGGTGACGAAGCTCATCGACTTGCAAGTCGGCGTGGCGCGCGCGGAGTTCGAGCGCGCGGAAGCCTTGGCGGACATCCTGCGCATCCTGCAACTCGCCGCGCTGCTGCTTGCCGTGGTCGCGGTCGCGTATGGAGTCAGAGTGATCCTCGCTCAGGTCACACGACCGATCGAGGAGACGACGGTGACAATGATGCGCCTGGCCTCGGGCGACCTCGACACGGAGGTGACCGGAGCCGAGCGGCGCGATGAGATCGGTGCCATGGCAAAAGCGCTCGAAATCTTCCGGGAGGCGCTGATCGCCAAACGCGTGGCCGATAAGGCGGCCGTGCAGGATCTTGCGGACAAAGCCCACCGGGCGGAGGTCTTGGATGGGGCGACACGGGCGTTCCGGTCTCAGGTCGAACGCATGACGCAGACGCTGACGAGCGCAGCGGACGAGATGCAGGCGACGGCCAGTTCGATGAGCCGCAACGCCGATCAGACAGCCGCCCAATCCGCCACGGTCTCGTCGGCGGCCGAGCAGACTTCGGCCAACGTCCAGACCGTCGCGGCGGCGAGCGAGGAATTGTCGACCTCGATCGCCGAGATCAACGGTCAGATCACGCGCTCCTCCGAGATGGCCGAACGCGCTGCCACGACCGCCAACGAGACCAACACCCTGGTCATGGGTCTGGCCGAGGGGGCCGAGCGGATCGGAGCCGTGATCGGCCTCATCTCGGGTATCGCCGCTCAAACGAACCTGCTGGCACTGAACGCCACGATCGAAGCGGCCCGGGCCGGCGAGGCCGGCCGTGGCTTCGCCGTGGTCGCCGCGGAGGTCAAGGAACTGGCCGACCAGACCGCGAAGGCCACCGAGACGATCTCCGGCCAAGTGAATGCCATTCAGTGCGAAACGATTCGCGCCGTGGACGCCATCCAGGCCATAACCACCACGGTCCTTGATCTGCGGACCATCGCGGTCGGCGTGGCGGCTGCAATGGAAGAGCAGGGGACCGTCACGCAGGAGATCGTGCGCAGCGCCAGCGAGGCGGCCGATGGGACGCAGGCGGTGACGGTCAATATCGGCGCGGTCACGCATGCCGCTGCCAAGACCGGTACCGCCGCGTCCCAGGTTCTGACGGCCGCGACCGAGCTGTCGCGGCAATCGGATGCACTGAGCGCCGCCGTGACGGACTATCTCGCAACCGTTCAGGCAGCCTGACGACCATGGGGGCCCTCAACCGGCCCCCGCTGCCGCGGGCAGGCGCATCAGCGGCTCGCCCATGCGCAGGCTTCGGCCCTCGGTCAGCTCGGCCAGGAGCGTGAATCCCTCCGGTGCCAGCACCACGATGGTCGAACCGTGCTCGAACCAACCCATCTCGTCACCCTTGGCGAGGCGGGCCGTGCAGGGCAAGGTCCGGCCGCCCGTCCGGCGCAAGGCCGTGCCCTCCGGCAGGAAGCCGAGGCGTAGGCCTGCCACCAGGATCGCCGCCACCGGCACCAGCGTGACCGCGTGACCCGCCTCTTTCACGCGCAGCCGCAGAACGGCGCGCTCGTTGCGGCAGAACAGGTTTTCGACGCGCTTCAGGGCGATCGGGTTCACGTTCCACGTGTCGCCCCAGATGTGCCGGACTGATTCGACCCGCGCATCGTGGGGCGCGTGGAAGCGGTGATACATTCCGGCGGTCAAGCGCAGGGTGGCGTAGGTGCCGCCTTCATGCGCGTCGGCGAGCTGCGCATCACCCCCGAGCAAATCGACCAGGCGATAGGACAGCCCCTTGATCTGGAACAGGCGCCCCGCCTCGATTCGGCCATGGGCACCGAGGATCCCGTCGCTCGGGCTGGTGAGGATCGCGGGATCGGCCGCGACCGGCCGGGCCCCGGGCCGGAGCGCCCGGATGAACGCCGCGTGGAGGCTCGGGAAGCGCGCGTCACGCGCATCACTGAGGTCCACGTCGCAGAACAGGCGCCAGGTGGCGATCGAGACATCGCGCACCAGCGGCTGCTCGATACGGCCGAACCAGCCCATGAACCGGGTCGCGAGCCGGCGCGGCAGCCGGTTGGTCAGCAAGAAGTTCAGGTCCTCCTGGGCGCCGACCCGCGCCAGGGCCCGCCGCAGCGGCGATCCGGAAACCGTCATCATGCCGTGAATTGCCTCCGATAGGGCGCGGGGCGATGTCCGCGCTCCTCGTCACCCTGTCCGCCACTGCCGCCACCGCGGTTCTGGCTCTTCCGCGCGCTGCAGAGCGCCTGCGATTGTCCCGGGCGAAACATCCTTCGCTCACGGGCCATGCCCGGATGGCCCGGCGCGTCGCCGGGCTCATTCCGCATTACGCCTATTCCGAGCGCGCCTTCTTCCGCTCGGACGATCCGGACGAAGCGGTGGCGCAGCGGCGCGAGGCCGGCTTTGCGCAGCTCTCCGACCTGTTCCGGACGCGCTACGCGCGCACCCGCGCCGAGACCGAGGCCGTGCGCGACGGCTTGTCGGATCTGCAATTCACCGGCCTGTACCGGGTGCCGTTTCAATACGCCCGGCACGTGCGCGCTCATCTCGCCACCGGCGCCTTCGCGGCGGCCTCGGAGGGCGTCACCGTCACGGATCTCGACGGCAACACCGCCTACGATCTGGCCGGGTCTTACGGAGTGAACCTGTTCGGCGTCGACTTCTACCGGGCCTGCCTGGAGGAGGGGGCCGCGCGCGTTGCTGCGCTCGGCCCGGTGCTCGGCCCAGTGCACCCAGTAGTCACCGGCAACGTCGTGCGGCTGAAGGCGCTCTCCGGCCTCGACGAGGTCTCGTTCCACATGTCCGGGACCGAGGCGGTGATGCAGGCGGTGCGGCTCGCCCGCTACCATACCGGACGCCGCCGGATCGTGCGCCTGTGCGGCGCCTATCACGGCTGGTGGGGCGAAGTGCAGCCCGGCATCGGCAACCCCGTCCCGACCCGCGACACGCTCACCCTGGCCGACTTGTCTGAACGGACGCTGCGCGTCCTCGCATCCCGCCGGGATGTCGCCTGCGTGCTGGTCAACCCGCTCCAGGCGATGCACCCCAATGCGGGCGCGCCGGCCGATTCTGCCCTGGTCGACAGCGCGCGCAAAACCGCCTTCGACCGGGCCGCCTACACGCAATGGCTCCGCGAGCTGCGGGCGGTATGTACTGCCCGGGGTATCGTGCTGATCCTCGACGAGGTCTTCCTCGGTTTCCGCCTCGCCCGCGGCGGCGCCCAGGAGTATTTCGGCGTCCAGGCCGACATGGTCACCTACGGCAAGACGCTCGGCGGCGGCCTGCCGGTCGGCGTGCTGTGCGGGCGCGCCGACCTGATGCGCCGCTACCGGGACGACCGCCCGGTCGACATCTGCTTCGCCCGCGGGACCTTCAACGCCCATCCCTACGTGATGGGCGCCATGAGCGCGTTCCTCGACCGGCTCGACACGCCGGAGGTCGCCGCCCTCTACGCCGATCTCGACGCGACCTGGGACCGGCGCGCGGCGCGCCTCAACGCCCTGCTGGCGGAAGCCGGCCTGCCGGTGCAGGTCGCGAACATGTCCACGGTCTGGACGGTCCTGTACACCAAGCCGTCGCGCTACAACTGGATGCTGCAATTCTACCTGCGCGCGGAGGGGCTGGCCCTGTCCTGGGTCGGGACCGGTCGCCTGATCTTCAGCCTCGCCTATGACGACGCCGCGTTCGAGGTCGTGGCGGCGCGGTTCGTCGCGGCGGCCACGGCGATGCAAGCCGATGGCTGGTGGGAGGCGGGTGCGCCGAGCGATAAGGCGATCCGGCGCGCGATCCTGCGGGAGGTCGCGGCTTTGCGGCTCGGCAAGTTCGGCGCCCGGCTCGGCCTGCGCGCACCGGATCAAGGCTGATCCGGCCGCAGGAGCGCCGGACGGGTCCACACCCGGCGTCCGCTGCAATCCCAGGCGCCGTGCTCGTGCGGCTCGTGCTCTTCGACCAACTCACCGTGCAGCAGCGCAATCGGCGCCTTGTGGTAGAGCTTGATGTCGTGGAACGGGCCCGTGAGGATCTTGGTGCCCCAAACGAGTCCGGTCTGCACGTCGCGCAGGACGAACAGCTGCACCATCCGGAACAGCAGGCCCGCCAGCGCCAGCGCCAGCCACAGCCAGATCCAGCCGACGTTGCGGATCAGGTCCGTCGTGGTCTGATGCGGCGAGATCAGGCCGAATAAGCTCGGATCGACGTAGAGCGGCAGCGGCGACAGCGCCCAGATCGCGAGTAGCACGATCTTGCGCTGCAGATTGTAGCCGACCTTGATCTCTTCCTTGTGCTCGTGGCTGGCGTCATTGACGTGGTCGTAGCCCTTCGGCTCGAAGAACAAGTGACCGGCCTGCCGAGACGTCATGGCGATCAGCCAGCCGATGAGCGCAGCCGTCGCCGGGTCCTTGAACGCCAGGGCGTAGGCCACCAGGAAGCTGATCGCACTGACCACATGCAAGCTCTGGTTGACGCGATTGTGGTGGTAGTACCGGTGATCATCCCAGCGCTGGATGCGCAGAGCTTCCAGAAAGCTCGCCATGGTGTGCGTCCTCGTGAAACGATGATGGGGGAGTGCCGTCGCGGGAACTCAGGCGTCGTGCTTGCGCAGGCGGACGAGGGAGAAATGGCCGAGCGGCGGCAGCGCCCGGCGCTCGACGATCTCGACCGGGGCGCCGGCCGCCCAGGCGGCGTAGCGGTTCCAGGCGAATTCGGTCCGCCAACCGAGGCGGCTCGTGATCGGCGCCAGGGCATGCTCGATGGTGCGGCGCAGGCCGTCCTCGGCGCCGATGCGGGTGGTGATGACGATCTCGCCGCCGGGGCGGAGAACCCGGGCGAATTCGTCGAGCGCCGCCTCGGGGTTCGGGACCGCCGTGACGACGTATTGCGCCACGATCACGTCGAAGGACGCGTCCGGGAAGTCGAGGTGCTCGGCATCCATGACGGCGAGGCGCTCGATAGTGCGCAGGCCGAGCCGCGCCACGCGCTGGCGCGCCTTCTCCAGCATCGGTGCCGAGATATCGATGCCCACGATGCTGCGGGCGCGGCGATAGGCCGGCAACGACAACCCGGTCCCGACCCCGACTTCGAGGATGCGCCCGCCCACCTTTTCCGCCGCAGCTGCCGCCAGGGTCCGCCCCTGGGCGAAGACCGGCCCGAACACCAGATCGTAGACCGGCGCCCAGCGGCCGTAGGCCTTGGCGACACCGTCGCGGTCGAGATCGGGGCCGAGCGCGCCTGCGCGCGATGAGCCGGTGCCGTGCATTCCGATAGCCATGAGTGTTCAGTCTCGCTGTCTGCCAGATCGAAAGCTGGTGGGATGAAGGTGGATGGATCGAGTCTTCGGCGCTTGCCCGCGGCCGACCAGCTCGGACCTCGCTCCGGATCAGGCCAGCCGACGCGATCGCAGGGTTCCTTGCCCTGGACAGCGCGTCGACACCGCGCCGGCATGCCGGGGAGACCGGTGCACCGCCGTTGAGATCGCCGACATTGCGGTACGCTGAACGCGAATCAGGAGATGCGGTGCAGCGTTAGGCGTCGAACTGCCGTGTTCGTGATGAGCCCCACACCGCTTCTCCGGAGACCAATTTTTCCGCCGGCAAAGCTATGACCGAGATTTGACAACGTTGTGACGGCAGCAAGAACTATTCGAAACGAATGCTCTTCGTCGGCAAATCAATTCACAGGGCGCGAACTCGCGGCAGGTCATCGCATCGATGAGCCGTCTATTGGGTAAAGATCTTGCCGGCAAAGCGATCATCGATCCGATCGGCGCGCGTCCCGGCGCTGCCGGAAGAGCGGCCAGGCCACCCGCGGCATGCAACAGTCGTTAAGCGAATGCGCAAGTGTGAAGGCAGGATTTGGGAGTTCGCGTCTTCGACATCTTCTCGCCCTGATATCGCCGAGATGTGGCAGGGTATCGCCAGGCGGATGAGGCGCGAGCACGCGCCGAAGGAGTGTTTCGTGATCGACATGATGCGGCGTCAGACTCTCGCGGTAGCGGCCATCGCCGGGATCGCCTTGAGCGCCGGGCAGGCGCAGGCCGCGCAATGCGGCAACAGTGCCGCGGGCTTCGAGACCTGGAAGCGGGAATTCTCCGAGGAAGCGCGCGGCCGGGCCAGCGCGGCGAGCCTCGCGGCGCTGCAGAACACAACGTATTCAACCGCCACGATCTCGGCCGACCGGGGACAGCACAGCTTCAAGCTGTCGCTCGACCAGTTCCTGGCCAAGCGCGGCGGTCCGACGATCGTCTCCAAGGGGCGGGTGCTGAAGCGGCAGAACGCAGCGTTGTTCGACTCGATCGAGCAGCGCTACGGCGTCCCGCCGGGGCCGCTCCTGGCAATCTGGGGCATGGAGACCGGGTTCGGCGCCGTGCGCGGCAACGTCAACACCCTCTCGGCCGTGGCAACGCTCGCCTACGATTGCCGCCGCTCTGAGTATTTTACGGACCAGCTCTACGCGGCGCTGACCCTGGTCGATCGCGGCCTGCTGACGCCGAGCACCCGCGGGGCGGCGCACGGGGAGGTCGGCCATACGCAGTTCCTGCCCAAGAACGTGCTGACCTACGGCACCGGCGACCTGAACAATGTCAACGCAGCCCTATCGTCCACCGCCAACTTCCTGAAGGCGCACGGGTGGCGTGCCGGTGCGGGTTACCAGCCCGGCGAACCGAACTTCGCCGCGATCCAGGGTTGGAACGCCGCGCCGGTCTATGAGCGCGCCATCGCGCTCCTGGGGCGCCAGATCGACAACGACTGAAACCAAGCTCGCAGCCATACGTCCGGGTCCTGTTGACCCGGACGTCACCGTGATGCGCTCTCCAACTTCGAACCGGTATCCCGTTCGGCGGAGAGCGCCTCAAGGTATCCATCCTGACAGCGACCGTCGATGCTATCGCCGCAGCGTGCCGGAATAGATGCTGGGCGAAGGCAGTCATCAGAAGCGCTCATCATACGCCGAATACTTGCTGATGAGACCTATAGTGCCTGAAAATGGCCCTGATCGATCCTGGATTGACCATGGACTTGCCGCAGAAAAGCCCGTTCAGACCCGCTGTTTCGGCCCGAGCGGAGCAGGTTGTCTGGTTGCACGTCCCACGCGTCGAAGCGTGACGATCCCGGACCGGCCTGCCCCCGCCCGACGAGGAGCATGGGCATCTGCATGGCGATCGATACCGTGCCGCCGGACGGCCAGGACAGCAGACGGTCGCGACGTTCGTGTCTCGCACCGCTGACGGTTTTCACCGGCGCGCTCGCCATGGCCCTGGTCGGATCCGGCATCCGAGATCATGATCTGCGGCCATCCGCACCCGATAGCGCGGCGGCAAGCCGGAGCATGTCGACCGCGGTAGCCGACCAGCCGGTACCTTCGCGCGATACCGCCGCGGCATCGGAGGCCGGGACATCCCCATCCGAACCGGACGCGTTTGCTTCGGCTGAGGCGATCCCCGAAGCCGCCGACGGCCCGCCGGCGCATTGGGCCTGGATGCCGATGGCGCCGGTTCCTGCCGTACCGAATCCGGAAGCGCCATTGGAGAGCGGGCCAGAAAAAGCGCCGCGCATCGCCATGACCGTGCCGCTTCCGGTTCCGCGTCCCCCTGAATTTCGAAGCCCGGGGGCACCCGTCCTCGCGCGAAGGGCCGAGCGGCGCATGGCCCGGCGCGATGGTCCGCTGACTCAGCCCGCGGCACCGCCGACGGACGAGCGCTCGTTCCTGGAGAAACTGTTCGGCCTCAAGCAGTCCCCAGCACCCGCACCGGCGCTGGCCTACGCTGCGCTCGAGAGCAAGCCGATCGTGGTGGCCCCGCAGCGGCGGATCTCTCCGCCGCTTGCCCTGTCGCGTGAGCCGAGCCCGACGGGGGGCGTTGCGGTCTACAACATCGCCGCCCGGAGCGTGACGCTGCCGAGCGGCGAGCGTCTCGAAGCCCATTCGGGCCTCGGCGAGGGTCTGGACGATCCGCGGCTTGTGAATGTGCGGATGCGTGGACCGACGCCGCCCGGGACCTATGACCTGACCGAGCGCGAGCAATTGTTTCACGGCGTGCGGGCCATCCGGCTGACGCCCGTGGGCGGCAGCGAGTCGATCTACGGCCGTGTCGGGTTGCTGGCCCATACGTTCATGCTGGGACCGCGCGGTGATTCGAACGGCTGCGTCTCGTTCCGCGACTACGAGCGGTTCCTCCAGGCTTTCCTCCGCGGTGAGGTCCAGCGCCTCATCGTAGTCTCCGGCACGCAGGATCCGCTGCCCGCGATGGCGGACGGGGGCCGCACGCGCATGGCGCGCAACGGCAATTGATCTCGAAAGGGTGGCGGCGCGAGCACCGTCTTCGCATCAGCGCGCTACAGGGGCGTCGCGATGGTCACGCACCGGGCTTGCCAACACGGCCGCGCCGCGCAGGATGACCATGTTCCTACGATAGGCTGGTCGTCGACATGAGTTCTACGAAATTACGGATAGGCTTGCGCTGCGCTCTGATGGCGCTCGCCGCCCTCGCACTGCCGCTGGCGGCGCCACAGGCCGACGCGCAGGATCACAAGGCCGATCGATCGGGCCCATCGCTGACGGAGCGCCTCGTTGGAACCTGGGAACTCGTTTCCTACAAGATCGAAGACAAGGAAACGGGCAAGCTCATCGACGCGATGGGCAACACGCCCCGCGGACGCGTGATCTTCACCCCGGACGGTTGGGTGGCGTTCAATCTGGAGGGCAGTGACCGGAAACCGGCCGCGACGGATACCGAGCGTGCCGAACTGATGAAGAGTTTGGTCGCCTATATCGGTCGCTACCGAATCGAAGGTGACCAGTGGGTGACGACGGTCGAGACGGCGTGGGCACCCGAATGGGTCGGCACGGAGCAACGGCGGGACGTCCGGCTCGACGGTGATTACGCGGACGTCACCACCCCGTGGCGCGTCATGCCCAACTGGAATTCGGGCCGCCCGTCGCGTAGCCTGATCCGATTCAAGCGAATCTCGTAATCTCCTTTATCCAACGCCGAGACTGCAGGCTCAGTCAAAGCAAGGCCGCGTCGGTCGAGATTGTGACTGCGCGCTGGGTGGGCATGTGGTCCAGCGTCGATGCAAGCAATCGCATTGCAGCGGCAAGCTTGCCGGATCAGCGGATATCGCCGTTCAACAGGGCAACGATCGGCGGGCCACAGCCGGGGAATTTCGGTGATTGTCCTGCCGCGCTTCATCCTCTATGACGACGCCCATCAGAGGCTGTACCGATCCGGCCAGAACGTGCCACCTGCGATGGTCGTCGATCGCGGTGCGGCCCAGCGGATCGGACCCGGAAGCGGTCCTGCTGGTCGGACCGCGGTCCGGTACGGGCAATAACAAAGCAAGCGATTCAGCGCGCAGGGAAACGGGTTAATGCGGCCATCCACCTTTGAAGGCGGTGCCGCGTAGTCCCGAAGCAACGCGCGCGGCAGGCCAACCCCGGGCGGTGTTCCGGTGTGGCGCGACGATCCAGAGGAAACGATCCGGAAGGCCGGCACGGGACATTCCCTGTCGCCGATTTCGTCCGTGTCAGTCCGCGGGTGTGCTCGCCAAGCACGTCCGCCCTTCAATCGGGATCCGACCATGCGTGCCGACGATGAGACCGCGCCCTTCCGCCACCGTCAGCCGCAGGCCGCGCTGCCTCTGAACCGCAGACAGATCCTCGGCACCGCCGCGGTCGGGCTGGCAGCGGCTGCGCTGCCGACCTCCCTCGCGCTGGCCGACGCGGCCGACAGCAAGGTCGATGTCCTGCTGATCGGCGGCGGCATCATGAGCGCCACGCTCGGCGTGTGGCTGAACGAGCTTGAGCCCAATTGGTCGATCCAGATGGTCGAGCGCCTGGATCAGGTCGCGATGGAGAGCTCGAACGGCTGGAACAATGCCGGCACGGGCCACTCGGCCCTCGCGGAGCTGAACTACACGCCTGAGAAGAACGGCAAGGTCGAGATCCCCAAGGCGGTCGAGATCAACGAGGCCTTTCAGGTCACGCGACAGTTCCTGGCCTATCAGGTCAAGAACGGCGTGATGACGAACCCGCGCTCCTTCATCAATTACACGCCGCATATGAGCTTCGTCTGGGGCGACGACAACATCGCCTATCTGAAGAAGCGCTGGGAAGCCTTGAAGGCGAGCCCGCTCTTCGCCGGCATGGAATACTCGGAGGATCCCGAGCAGCTGCGCAAATGGGTGCCGCTGATGATGGACGGCCGCGACCCGAAGCAGAAGGTCGCCGCCACGTGGTCTCCGCTCGGCACCGATTGCGAGTGGGGCGAGGTGACCCGGCAATACGTCGCCTACCTGCAGAAGCAGCCGAGCTTCAAGCTGCGCCTGTCCACGGAAGTCGAGAGCATCGTCAAGAACGCGGACGGCTCCTGGCGGGTGACCTCGAAGAACCTCAAGGACGGGTCCCGCCAGAGCGTCGACGCCAAGTTCGTGTTCATCGGCGCGGGCGGCGGCGCCCTGCACCTGCTGCAGAAATCCGGCATCTCCGAGGGCGACGACTACGCGGGCTTCCCGGTGGGCGGCTCGTTCCTGATCAACGACAACCCGGATGTCGCCACGCTGCACCTTGCCAAGGCCTACGGCAAAGCCTCGGTCGGTTCGCCGCCGATGTCGGTGCCCCACCTCGACACACGGGTGCTGGGCGGCAAGCGCGTGATCCTGTTCGGGCCGTTCGCGACCTTCTCGACGAAGTTCCTGAAGGAGGGGTCGTATCTCGACCTCCTCAGCTCCACCACGACCAGCAACATCTGGCCGATGATGCGCGTCGGCCTGGATGAGTTCCCGCTGGTCGAGTACCTCGCCGGGCAGCTGATGCTCTCGGACGATGACCGGATCGCGGCCCTGCGCGAATACTTCCCGAAGGCCAAGAAGGACGAGTGGCGTCTCTGGCAGGCGGGCCAGCGCGTGCAGATCATCAAGCGCGATCCGCAGAAGGGCGGCGTGCTGAAGCTCGGCACCGAGATCGTCAACGCGAAGGATGGCAGCATCGCGGCCCTGCTCGGGGCCTCGCCGGGCGCCTCCACGGCGGCACCGATCATGCTGCAGGTGCTCGAGAAGGTCTTCGCCAAGAACGTGGCGACGCCGGAATGGCAGGCCAAGATCCGCGAGATCGTCCCGAGCTACGGCACGAAGCTGAATGACGATCCGGATCGCGTTGCGCAGGAATGGGCCGCCACGAGCGCCGCGTTGGAGCTGCCCGCGCCGCCGCAGATCGACCGTGCGGTGCTGAAGCCGGTTTCCACCGGCAGCACGGTGCTCAACAGCAATCCCGGCACGGTGAAGGAGCCGGTTCACGACCTCGCGCCCTGAGCGGTGCGATCTGCGTCCGGAGCGGATTCTGACGCCTCGCTCCGGACGCGCAATGCCGTGATCGGCCCTAGATCCCGACGCGTCCGAGGGCTGGCAGCTTGATCCCGGGTCGGCGCAGGTCGATGCCGGCGACGCCGCCGAGCAGGTTCACCTCGATCCCCTCGACCCAGCCGATCGTCAGCCCGGCATAGCCGCCGAGATTGAGCCGCACACCCGTGCCAGAGGGCGTTCGGCCAATCCATCGGCCGTCATAGGGAAAATCCTTGCCGATCGCCGTGGTCGGCAAGCTGGCCTGGATCTCCGGCACGGCCGCCATGACGGCGGCCACGAAGGTATTCGAGTTCGGACCCGGCCAGACAACGTAGTCGCCGGGGCGGGCATAGCGGTACTCGGCCACAGCTTTTCGGATCCGCGGCAGCATCGCCTCGGCAGCCGCTCCGTCCGCCGCGAACACAGTTTCGGGCGGATTGCCGAACCACCGCCCGTCGGGGACGAAGCGGTCGATCCAGATCGGCTGTCCCCAGGCCGTGTAGTCGAAGCGCCGATAGGCGCGCTCACCCGGTCCCTTGATGACGATCCAGCTGTGCGTCGCCACGATCCCGCGCCAGCTCACCGTGCGCGCGGAGAAGATCCGCACGATCGCGCCCGGCTCGCGCTCGGCCTGCGGAAGAAGACCCGCGCTGGAGCGGTCGGCGAGCCGCCAATCCCCGCTGGCACGCAGCCAGTAGAGGGTGGCGGAAATCGCGACGGGCACGATGAAGAGGGCAGCAAGCGCAAGGAGCGCGATCCGGATCAGGGTCACGGGGAGGCCAGGGCAGGGGAGGGCAAGGCAAGGCGGCGAGACACCCTATCTGGGTATGGCCGGCCCCCCGGAGAATGCGACCGAAGAGGCGTGCCCGTTCAGGCCTGTGAAGTCCCGAGGGCATCGAGCAGCAGCGTCGCCGCGAGGAGATCGGCGCATCCGCCGGGGCTGAGCCGCGCCGCCACGAAGGCGCGATGAACTGCGATGGCGCGATCACGCCAGCCGGGCGTGCCGACGCCGCCGGCCTCCGTGAAGGCCGAGGCTTCCGCCCGCGCAGCCACCAGACCGTCCACACCGCCGCGGTGGAGGAGATTCGTATCGTCGACCACGGCGAGCAAGGCGAAAAAGCAATCGACGCGCGCGGCCTCCGGGTCGCCGGGTGCGCGGCCGCGGCCCAACCGCAGCGCAGGCAACCCGATCGCCCGGATCGTGGAAAAGCCCGCCGCCGCCTCGGCGCTCGCGCCACCGACCCCGTATCGCCGGACCACCCGGCCTCCATGACTCACCGGGGATGCCGGCATGCCGGCGATCGCCGCGCCCCAGCGCGCCGCGACCGTCTCCGCGTAAGTCTCCGCGGGGACAGGCGTCCTGCCAATCACACCTGCCGCCGCGCAGATCAGGCCCAGCGAGAAGATCGCGCCGCGATGCGCATTGATCCCCCCGGTGGCGCGCATCATCGCGGCCTCGGCCCGGATGCCGATCGCGCGGAGTTCCGCCATCGTGGCGCCCTGCCCGCCCGCCACCGCAAGGTCCGCGAAGAAGGGCCGGAGCGACGCCGCGCTGCGCCGCAGGGTCTCGGCATCCATATCGTCGTGGCTGCCCGAATCGACCGGGCTGACGAGGCCGGGTTTCGGAAAGGTCTCCAACTCGTCGATCAGCGCAGCATGCGCGCGTGCCGCGAAGTGTTCGGCCCAGGAACCGTCGTGGCGCCCTCGGCCCTCGACGGGCGGCATCGCGAAGCGGTCATCCTGGCGCAGGGTCGAGGCTCCCGGCGACGCCCAGCGGCGTCGCCCGTGACGGGACGGGCCTCGACCGTATACCGGAACAGCGCCCCGCCGTATCCGGGCTCTCCCGATCGCCTCAGGCCGCCGAGGCTACCGCCGGCGAGATCCGCTTGCGCGCCTTCAAGTCCTCGGTGCTGCTCAGGAAGGCCTGGGCTTCCTCCTTGCGCTCGAAGACGTGGGGGGCGACCCCGCGCTTGGTCAGCGCCTCTTCCATCTTCAGGCGCAGGAAGGCGCTGGTCGCGTAGCGGGTCGTGGTCGCGTAGTAATTCGCCTGGAGATACTGGAGCACGCCGGCGTAATCATCGACCAAGTTCTCGTTCAGGCGGAAGCCGTCGTGGTTGATCACGGCGTTGACCCGCTGGCCGGCCTTCCGGCACGCCTCGACGATGGTCATGCGCAACTCGTCCATGTCGCCCTTCACCCGGCAGTACCAGCCCTCCAGGTTGATGAAGAGGATGTTGCGCTCGGCGTCGTAGCTGACGCGGGATTTCAGATCGAGGTTGAGCAGGTCCGAGATCAGCTCCATCGGCTCGTCGCGGAAGATGCGCGGATCCATCGGCACCGGGTTCCGCACCACGGGGGCGAAATCCATGTGGGCGAGGATATCCCGCTCGATGTCGATGCCGGGCGCCACCTCGATCAGTTCCAGCCCGTCGGGCGTCAATTGGAAGACGCAACGCTCGGTCACGTAGAGGACGGGCTGCGAGCGCTCGACCGCATAAGGACCCGAGAAGGTGTTCTGCTGGACCTGGGTGACGAACTTCCGCGCCTTGCCCTCGGTGACGATGCGCACCTGCCCATCGTTGACGGCGATCTCCAGCCCACCGGCCGTAAAGGTGCCGGCGAACACGACGGTGCGGGCGTTCTGTGAGATGTTGATGAAGCCGCCACAACCGTTCAGCTTGCCGCCGAACTTCGAGGTGTTGACGTTGCCGGCGGCATCGCACTCGGCCATGCCCAGACAGGTCATGTCGAGGCCGCCGCCGTCGTAGAAGTCGAACATCTGGTTCTGGTCGATGATGCAGTCGGCGTTCGTGGCCGCGCCGAAGCTCGAACCGGAGGCCAGCACGCCGCCCACCGCCCCGGCCTCGGTGGTCAACGTGATGTAGGGGGTGATCTTCTCCTCGTTGGCCACAGACGAGATGCCCTCCGGCGCGCCGACGCCGAGATTGACCACGCCATTCGGGGGTAGTTCGAAGGCGGCGCGGCGGGCGATGATCTTGCGCTCGTTGAGCGCCATCCGCTTGATGCCGGTGACCGGCACGCGGATCTCCCCGGCCAGCGCGGCGTCGTACACCACGCCGTAGTTCATCCGGTGCATCTCGGGCTCGGCCAGCACGACGCAGTCGACCAGGATGCCGGGTACGCGCACATCCTTGGGCAGCAGGTAGCCGTCATCGACGATGCGCTCGACCTGCGCGATGACGATGCCGCCGTTGTTGCGGGCCGCCATGGCCTGGGCGAGGCAATCGAGGGTCAGCGCCTCCTTCTCGTAGGAGAGGTTGCCCGACGGATCCGCCGAGGTGGCGCGGATGAAGGCGACGTCGATCTTGGTGGCAGTATAGAACAGCCACTCCTCGCCATCGACCTCCACGAGTTTGACGATGTCCTCCGTGGTCAGCTCGTTGACCTTGGCGCCGCCGTGGCGCGGATCGACGTAGGTCTTGAGGCCGACCTTTGAAAACAGGCCCGGCTGACCGGCCGCGCAGGCCCGGTAGAGCTGCGAGATCACGCCTTGAGGCAGGTTGTAGCCGCGGATCAGGTTGTCCTGCGCGGCTTTGGCGACCTTCGGCATGCGGCCGAAATTCGCCGCGATGACCCGCGTGAGCAACCCGTCATGGTGCAGCCGGCCGGTGCCGAGACCTTTGCTGTCGCCCGCGCCCGCCGTCATGATCAGCGTCAGGCCCCTGGGCGAGCCGGTCTCGACGAACCGCGTCTCAAGGGCGGCGTGCAGCGCCTCCGGGATGCAGCTCTGAACGAATCCCGTGGTGGTGAGAACGTCGTTCTCGCGAATCAGCGCGATCGCTTCCTGCGCCGAGATCACCTTGTTCTTCTTCATGGGGCCCGTGATCCTTCCAGACTTCCGATCGCGGCGCCGCTCGCAGGACGGACCGTTCCTGACATCGTCACCTGCCGACTGCGCTCGGCCGGGACGGATCCAGGCGCGAGACCATTCGAGTTTTTCATTCGCATTCTATTGCATCGCATCAATACATGCGGCGTTGCGGCAAGACCGTCGTCTCCGCCAACATGATAATCTATTATGGAGCCGCGTCGCCTTTTAAAAACTCTTCGTCCCAAGGTCAGAAAAATTGTGCCGCCGGGCGCGCCGAGACCGTCGCCGACGACCGGGTCATCCAGTCGGGCGCTGGGGCATCCTGCGCGCCGCGCGATAAGCAGACGGCACCATACGCATCTGTCATATGTTAAATCTTCGCCCGCAAAAGCGCGTGAGATTATCGATTTTACCGGCCTGCTTGGGCCGGTTTTACAATTTTGGTGGTGACGCCTATAAGACTATCGGCTTGGGGAGCGTGTTTGATCAGGAGCACGCCATGAACACCATGACACCGATCGCGGATGAAGCCGCGACGCGTTTTGCATTCAGCCTCCTTCGGAGTGCCTATCTCGATCTCGCGCAGACGCTGCTGCGCATCGAGGCGGAGCCGGCGCGCGAGCTGCTCCAAGGGGTGGAGCACCGGATCGCCTACCGGCTTGGCTCACTTGCGCGAATCGAATCGGATGCTGTTCCGGGGGAAACTGCACTGGCCGTGGCGGCTGGGCAGGTTCAAGCCGTCCTGCGCGACGCCCATCTGCACGACGCTTCCGAGCTCTGAGCAAGTTTCTTGGGATTGGCCGCCGGTTTGGCGACGAGAACCGGCACCTCACCGTGGCTTGAGCGGATGGGATTGTCTCGCCGCGCGTTGCACGACACGCACAGTAGAGGTGTCTCATCAGTCATCCCAACCACCTTCCTAATCCCGAGGTGCCGGAGCGCAACGGAAGCCTTGGGGCAGCTCTCCCAAAGCCGCAACGATCCGTGGAGCCGTCCTCCGTGGCCCGCGGCGCGTCCGCGAAAGAATGAAGGGCTCGTTGGGATCCCCCCGATCGTCCTGCCATCGGGCGCTCTCGCAATTCTGCGTCAGCCTCGGCGTTCCGGACCGAATAAGCTGGGAATCGACCGGCAGCTCAGATCGGATCGCTCTTTTGTCGATCGCCGGACACAGGCACCGCCTTGGCGAACAAGACACAGCTTATTTCCCGATATGGGAGGCTGAGAGAAGCGATCTCCTAGAAACGTCGCCGCAATTGGGTGCGCGTTTCATTTACATGACCAGCAGCGAATGCCCATAAATATGGCATGAGATGCTCACAGCACGTGCTGAGCTGATCACGCAGCCGATCGGAAGCATCTTGACCGGCCTGAACCTCGGTGAACCACGGCTGGTCCATCGACCGGGAAGGCGCGAGCGAGGCACTCACGAACTCGTTTGGCATATGTCGTGCGAGGTGTGAGCTGCTCACAGTGCGCTGTGAGAGACCCAACAGGACGCTGACGAGGTGACGGGATGACGAGCGCTTCTGCACCTCGGTCGACGCGCCCGGCGGTCGGGGTGCTCGCCGTCCCGGACGCGACGCGCAAGGGCAATCAAGCGTACGACCTGTTGCGGCGCGAGATCGTCGCCTGCCGGTTGCTTCCGGGCACGCGGTTCACCGAGGCCGAGGTGATGGAGCACTTCGCGATCGGAAAGGCGAGCTGCCGGATCGCCCTTCAGCGTCTGGCTCAGGAGGGTTTCGTCAGCTCGATGCCCCGGCACGGCTATCGGGTCAGCCCGGTCACCGTGAAGGATGTCGATGAGGTGTTCGCGCTGCGCATGGAGCTCGAACCGCTGGCCGCCCGAGCCGCCGCCGGCCGGGTGAACCGGGCGCATCTGGAACGCCTGGAGCAGGCCTGCCGCCGCCGGATCACGGTGGAGATGGGCAACCAGATCGATTTTTTCCTCGAGGCCAATCGGGGCTTCCACCTCGCGATCGCCGCGGCTGCCGGGAACGGTCGCCTGTATCGAACCCTGTCGGGCCTGCTGGACGAGATGACCCGCCTCGTCGCCCTCGGCTTCGGCGTTCAGGGCGTGCGGCCGAACATCGAGAACGACCACACCGCGCTGATCGAGCATCTCGTGGCCGGGGACGCGGACAGTGCAGCGCTCGTGGCGCGCCGCCACGTCGAGACCTTCCGGGCGATGACGATGGAGAAGGTGATCGCAAGCCTGCGCGACACCGCCGTGGTGCCCCCATCGAGTCGGCCCCTGGCCGAGGGAGGCGAGCCGTGAACGCCGTCGAGCTCGACCATGTCAGCAAGTGGTTCGACCGGCGCGAGGGCGGGCCGCTCCATGTCCTCGACATGATCGACATCGCGATCCCGCAGCACGCGATCGTCGCGATCCTGGGCGCGTCGGGCTGCGGCAAGAGCACCCTCCTCAACATGATCGCCGGGCTGGTCGAACCGGATGAGGGCGCCATCCTCCTCGACGGCATCCCGTCGCACGCCTTCCGTGACTGGCGGGCCATGACGTACATGTTTCAGGAGGACCGGCTGCTCCCTTGGCGCACGGCCGCACAGAACGTCGCCTTCGGGCTCGAAGCCGGGACCATGAGCCGGGCGGAGCGGGTGCGGCGGGTCGATGACACCCTCCGCCTCGTCGGGCTCGACACCTTCCGCGACGCCTACCCGCATGAATTGTCCGGCGGCATGCGCAGCCGGGTGGCGCTCGCGCGCAGCCTCGTCACCGAGCCCAGGATCCTGCTCCTCGACGAGCCGTTCTCGAAACTCGATCCCGAGATCCGCGCGCAGATGCACGCGGAACTGCTGCGCATCGCGGGTCTCCGGGCGATGACCCTGGTCTTCGTCACGCACGACGTCGAGGAAGCGGTCGTGCTGGCCAGCCAAGTGGTCGTCCTGCACCCACGGCCCGGCCGGATCGGCACCGTCCGGGCGATCGATCTGCCCTATCCCCGCGACCCCCTTGCCGCGGAGGTCGCCGAGGAGGTCCGCCGCCTGCGCATCAGCCTCTCCGCCGCGAGCGCGCGATGCTCGTAAAGACCCCGCCGCGCCTGATCCGGCAGGCACGGACCTCCGGCGTCGGACGCCGGGCGGGCGTGCTGCTGCAGCGGCTGGCCCTGCTCGGCCTGGCGCTGGCCGCGTGGCAGATCGGATCGCTGCAGGCGCCGAGCTTCGTCCTGCCGAGCCCCGCGCGGGTCTGGCACACCTGGCTCGGGCTGGTGGCCACGCCCAGTTTCGCCGCCGATCTCGGCATCACGCTGGGCCGGATCGGCGCAGGCCTCGCGTTCGCCGCCCTCGTGGGGCTGCCGCTCGGCCTGCTGCTCGGCGCGAGCCCCCGTCTCGGCCGCTTCTTCGAGCCGGTGCTGACAGTGACCAACACGGTCTCGTCGGCGATCTGGGCGATCTTCGCGCTGATCTGGTTCGGTCTCTCGAACTGGACCACGATCTTCGTGGTGTTCATGACCGCGATGCCCCTGATCCTGACCAACGTCTGGCAGGGCACGCGCACGGTCAGCACCGAGCATCTCGAGCTGGCCCGCACCTTCCGCATGCCGCGCCACAAGGTGCTGACCAAGATCTATCTGCCGACGATCCTGCCCGCGTTCTTCTCGGGCGCGCGCCTCGCCATCGGCTTCGGGGCGCGTGTCGTCCTCGTGGCCGAGTCGCTGGGGGCGAGCAGCGGCATCGGCTACCGCCTGCGGCAGGCGGCGGATCTCGTCCAGACCGATCAGGTCTTCGCCTGGACCCTGACCCTCGTCGCCCTGATGATCGGGGTCGAGACGCTCGTCCTGAAACCGGCGGAACAGCGCCTGTTCGCCTGGAAGAAGGTGGCGCAGCCGTGACGGCCGACACCGCCCGGGGCCACGCCCGTCGCATGTTCCGCCCATCGTATCTCCCGGAGAACGCCTTGAAACGGATTCTCGCCGTCGCCGCGCTCTGCACACTCGGCCTGCCCGGCCTCGCGCGCGCCGAGACGGTGCGCATCGGCTACTGGAGCTCCGGCATCAGCCTCGGCTTCGGCGCCGTGCTGGAGGCCGGCAAGTTCATGGAGAAGGAGGGCCTGACCGCCGAGTACATCAAGTTCCCGGATGTGAACGCGCCGACCAAGGCCATGGCCGCCGGGGCGATCGATTTCGCGATCGCGGCAAGCGCGGGAACGGCGCTGAGCGTCACCGCCGACGGCCTGCCGATGAGCATCGTCCTGGCGACGCAGGTGGCTGATCTCGACTTCGTCGTCCCCGCGGACTCGCCGATCCGGACGATGGCCGACCTCAAGGGCAAGAAGATCGGCACCTCGCCGGCGGGCAGCGGCACCGCCGCCATCGCGGCGGCGATCCTGGAGACCAATCACGGCCTCAAGCCCGCGGATTACCAGGCCGTGCCCGGCAACGACTCTCGGCTGGCACAATTCCTCGTCCAGAAGGACATCGACGCGGCGGCTCTGCGCACCGTGACCCTCGCGCTCCTGCCGGACGTGAAGCTGCGCCGGCTCGGCAGCTTCCGCGCCGAGTGGAAGCAGCTCACCCGGCAGGACGCGCCGCCGGTCCTCGGCGTCGGCCTGATGCGCAACGCCTGGATGGCGCAGAACCCGGACGCGCCCGCCAAGGTCGTGGCTGCGATGCGCAAGGCCTACGCCTTCGGTAAGGCTGACAAGCCAGCCGTGGCTGGGATCCTGAAGGCCGCCGCGAACCTGAGCGATGCCGACTCCGCAGCCTACGGGAGTCTCTGGGACGGCATCTACACGGTCAGCATGGAGCCCGCCGACATCGCCTCGCTGAAGCGGGAGTTCGATGTGTTCAAGGCCGTTGGCGTCGTCCAGGGCAGCCTGCCCGACGCGGCCCTGGTTCCCGGCCCCTACGAGCGGTCGAAGACGATCCCGTAGCCTTCCCGACCTGCAGAAGAAGGTTTTCACGATGGCTGAAACCATGAAGGCGCTCGTGCTGGAGGCGCATGGTGATATCGACACGCTGAAGGTGGTGGCCGACTATCCGAAGCCGTCCCCCGGCGCGGGCGAAGTCGTCATCCGGGTCGGCGCGTCCTCGTTCAACTACCATGACGTGTTCACCGTGAAGGGCATGCCCGGCATCAAGGTGCCGATGCCGGTGGTCATCGGCCTCGACATGGCCGGGCAGATCGTCGAGCTGGGCGAAGGCGTTGCGGATTGGCACGTCGGCGACCGGGTGCTGGTCAACCCGCTCAACCGGGCCAAGGGCCTGATGGGTGAGATGCTCGACGGCGGCATGGCCGAGTATTGCCGGGTCTCGACGAGCCAGCTGATCGCGATGCCGCCGGACGTGAGCTACGCGGATGCCGCCTCCCTGCCGGTGGCATACGGCACGGCCCACCGCATGCTGATCACCCACAACACGGTGAAGGCCGGCGACACGGTCCTGATCCTCGGCGCGAGCGGCGGTGTTGGGACGGGCTGCGTGATGCTGGCCAAGCAGCTCGGCGCCGAGGTGATCGCCTGCGCGGGCAGCGAAGAGAAGATGGCGGCGCTCAAGGCGCTCGGGGCCGACCACGTCGTCAACTACCGCGAGACCGACTTCTCCAAGTGGGCGATCCAGCACTACGGCAAGCCCCAGCGCCGTACCTACGAGGGCGGCGTCGACGTAGTGATCAACTTCACCGGCGGCGACACCTGGGTGCCCTCGCTCAAATGCCTGAAGCGCGGCGGCACGCTGCTCGTCTGCGGCGCGACCGCCGGGCACGATCCAAAGGAGGATCTCCGCTACATCTGGAGCTTCGAGCTCAAGGTGATCGGCTCCAACAGCTTCTACGACGACGACCTGTCGGCCCTGATGGAGATGATCCAAGCCGGCACGCTGAAGCCGACCATCGACAAGCTCCTGCCCCTCGAAGAGGCCGCCGAAGGCTTGCGGATGATCCGCGACCGCGAGGTCATGGGCAAGATCGTCGTCACCCCCTGACGCCCGCCCGGGATCACGCCTTCGGCTGCGGTACCGCCGCCTCGCACCGCGGGGCTTTCCCCTCTCCCTTGCGGGGAGGTCAGGGGTGGGGGTGGTGCAGAAGGCACCGCAGCGCCCCATTCTGAGCCACCCCCACCTCCAACTCCTCCCCACAAGGGGGGGAGGAGCGTCCTGCCCGAGGAGATCCCGAAGCCATGTCCGACACCCCCCTCAGCAAGGAGCAGGTCGAGGCGCTGCTGCTGCGCGGCCCGTTCCACCAGTGGCTCGGTCTCTCCGTGGTCGCCGTCGGCGAGGGCACGATCGAGCTGAAGGCGACGTGGCGGCCGGAATGGGTCGTCAATGCCGAGCGCGGCTACGTGCACGGCGGCATCCTGGCGACCCTAGTCGATCTCACCGCCGACTGGGCGTTGGTCTCCAGGACCGGCCGAGGCGTTCCGACTGTCGACCTGCGCGTCGATTACCACCGCGCCGCGATGCAGGGCGATCTCACCTGCCGCGGCACGGTGGTGAAGTTCGGCAACCAGCTCTCGGTGGCCGAGGCCCAGATCCTCGACGATTCAGGCCGCCTGCTCGCGAGCGGGCGCGGCGTCTACATGACAGCGCCGGCCAAATGAGCGGGCCGCACCCCGCCGCCCCGGCGGACGGGGCCCTCGACCACGTGGTGATCAACGTGGTGCGGCGGATGGACGAGGCGGCGGACCTGTTCGCTGCCCTCGGCTTCCAGCTTACGCCCCGCGGCCACCACTCGCTCGGCTCCATCAACCACCTGATGATGACGCCGGGCCCCTACCTGGAACTCGTCGGCGTGCCCGAAAGCGGCGCGCAGCGACAGGACGTTCTGGACAGCCCGTTCGGCCTGAACGGGCTCGTGGTGGCAAGCCGGGACGCGGACGTGACCCAAGCCCGCCTTGCCGCTCTGGGGCTCGCGGCCGGCCCACCCGTCGCCTTCTCGCGTCCGGTGATAGTCGATGGGCACGAGGAAGCGGCCCGGTTCCGCACGGTGCGGGTTCCGGCACACTTGTTTCCGGCGGGTCGCCTCTACCATTGCGAGCACCTGACCCCGGATCTCGTCTGGCGCCCGGAATGGCTCGACCATCCGAACGGCTTTTCGGGCATCGACGCGCTGACGATCGAGAGCCCGGCACCGGAGGTTGACGCCCCTCTCTACGCGGCCGCGAGCGGCGCGCCGGCCGAGGCCGCGGGCGGCGTCTGGACCCTGCGGCTCGGGACGACGCGGATCGCGATCGTGCCGGGGCCGGCGGCCCGCTTCGCCACTTTGGCGTTGCGCTTCCGCGGCCTCGATGCCCTTGAGGCCCGCGCGACTGCCCTCCCAGCGGCAACGTGGGTCCGGCACGGGCCGGACAAGGCCGAGCTGACGCTGCCGGCCTTCGGCCTTCAACTCCCGTGCAGGGCAGCCCCATGATGCGCCCGGCCACCGATGCGACCAATCTCGGCGACCTCGTCGACCGGTCCGGGCCGCCGGACAAGCCACTGATCATCGGCGTCGCCCCCGATGGCGAGCCCGTGGTGATGACCCGCGCCGACTTGGACGACCGAGCCAACGCCTTCGCGCGCGGCCTCGCGCGTGGCGGGATCGCCCGCGGGACACGAATCGCGATCCTCGCGGCCAACCGGCCCGACACCATCGCGGCGCTTCTCGGCGCGATGCGGGCCGGCGTGGTCCCGGTCCCGGTCAATCACAAGTTTCCGTCGGCCACGATCGCCGCCGTGCTCGACGATTGCGGCGCACAGCTCGTGCTCTGCGACGGCCCGCGTTGGGCGATGCTGGCGGGGCTCGGTCTCAACATTCACGTCGCCGTGTTCGATGAGGGCGGGCCGGCCGGTTTTGCGGCCTGGCTCGATCCCGGGCCCTTCGTGCCGATCGTGCCCGAGCCCGACGAGGCGGCTCTGTTCCTCTACACGTCCGGCTCCACGGGCCGACCGAAGGGCGTGCGGCTGAGCCATGCCAGCCATCTCTGGGTGGCCCGGACGCGCGCCGCGGAGACGAAGCTGCGCGACGACCGGCTGCTCGTGGCGGCGCCGCTCTATCACATGAACGCTCTGGCCCTGGCGCTCCTGGTCTGCGCGGCCGGCGCAACGATGGTTCTGCTGCCGCAATTCGAGGCCCGGGCCTACATCGCGGCGATCGACCGGCACCGCTGCACGTGGCTCACCGCCGTGCCGCCGATGATCGCCATGATGCTGCGGGAGGCGGATCTCCTCGCGGAGGCCGACCTCACCGGCGTGCGCACGGTTCGAATGGGATCGGCGCCGGTCAACGACGCCCTGGCCGGGCAGATCCGCGCCCTCCTGCCGAACGCCCGCATCCTCAATGCCTACGGCACCACCGAGGGCGGCCCGGTCGTGTTCGGCGACCATCCGGACGGCCTGCCGACGCCGGTCGCGTCGGTCGGCGCGCCGCATCCCCAGGTCGCAGTGCGCCTCCTCTGGCCGGACGCCCCGGAGATCGGCATCCTGCAGGTGCGCAGCCCCGCGATCATGCTCGGCTACCACAACCGGCCGGACGTGCCGGTGCCGATCACGGCGGACGGCTTCTACGACACCGGCGACGTTTTTCGCCGCGACGCGGACGGGTTCTACTATTTCGTCGGCCGGACCGACGACATGTTCGTCTCCGGCGGCGAAAACATTTTTCCCGGCGAGGTCGAGATCGTGCTGGAGCGCCACCCTGCGGTGCTCCAGGCCTGCGTGGTGCCCGTGGACGACGCCATCAAGGGCACGAAGCCCGTCGCCTTCGTGGTCCGCCGGCCCGGCGCCCTTGTCGACGAGGCCGCCCTCAAGGCGCACGCACTCGCCCACGCGCCGGCCTACCAGCATCCCCGCCGGGTCTGGTTCGTCGACGCGCTCCCGCTCGCCTCAACCAACAAGATCGACCGCGCGGCCCTGCGCCTGCTCGCCGAGCAGGCCGTCAGAACGGCCTGACGAGACCACCGGACGCGGGAACCATCAAGGGGCGATCGACTGCGCCGATAGGGCGGAGCGCGCCGCGGACACTCCGCCGGCGATACGTCGCGCGCATCCGTGACCGCGACTGGCACGCTCGCACCGGAGCTTGCCCTGCAGCGGAAATCCGGATCGGCGACAGAACAGCCGCGCGTGCGGGTGATTATCGGACCGATGGCGGCCACGTTCCGGCCGCCGGATGGCTGCGTTGCCGAGGAGTCATGATCGCGCAATCCGCATCGAACCTTCTGCGCCGGCCCGGCCCGCCGGCGCCCGTATCTCACATCGATCCCCCGCGCGCTTCGGACCCGCGCTTCTCCGAGGCCGTTCCGCACCATGCGCGCCTGGTTTCGCTCTACGACCAAGCCACGTTCTGCGAAGGCCCGACTTGGTGGCCGGCCCGGGACATCTTGGTGTGGTCGGACATTGAAGGCCGTCGCGTGCTCGGTTGGCATACGGATGGCTGCGTGCGCGTCGTCATCGACGCGACGCCCTTCATCAACGGCAACGCCGTCGACCGGAACGGCGACCTGATCCATTGCGAACATGGGAATCGCCGCCTGTCCCGGACGACTCCGGATGGCCGATACGGCGCCCTGGTTGAAACCTACGAGGGGCGCCGCTTCAACGCGCCGAACGACGTCATCTGCGCCGCCGACGGCGCCCTCTGGTTCAGCGATCCGGGATACGGTTTGCGTCAACCCAAACAAGGGGTGCTGGCAGAACCCGACCTCGACCATCGCAGCGTCTACCGCTTCGATCCGACTTCGGGGATCGTGCGCCGCATGGCCGATCTCGGCCAGCCGAACGGGCTGGCCTTCGCACCGGATGGCCGCACCCTCTATGTCAGCGACACCTCGCGCACGGAAGGCGGCGACGGCCACACGATCTACGCCTTCCCGGTCGGAGACGATCAGAGCCTCGGCGCGCCGTCCGTCTTCGCCACGGTCGAGCCCGGAGTACCGGACGGCTTCTGCGTGGATCGCCGTGGCTGGATCTGGACGAGTTCAGAGGCCGGGGTGCAGGTCTTTTCGGCGGAGGGACATCGGCTCGGGCTGATCCCGACGCCGCAGGTCTGCTCGAACTGCTGCTTTGGCCCGGACGAGGCCCGCCTGTTCATCACGTCGAAGGAACATCTCTACGCCCTCGATCTCGCGCCGGGATGAGGCGTTTGGTCGATTGCCGCAATCCGATCCCGACGGGTTGATCCGCGATCGTCGTCTGGACTTCGAGATCGCAACGAAGGACCTCTACCACCAGCCGGCCCGCATCTCTGGTGCCGGGTCACGGCGCGCGATCGGGGGATGCAATGAGCGATCGAGGGCGGCCATGACCCGGCGTACCGCCTCCTCGTAGCGCGCCGAGACCGGATCGCGCGGACGCGGCAAATCAATCGCGACGGTCTCTTCGAGCCGGCCCGGCTTCGGCCGCATCACCACGACCCGGTCGGCCAGCGTCACGGCCTCACCCACGTCATGCGTGACGATCAGGATCGTGGGTTTCGATGCGGCCCAGAGATCGAGCAGCTGCTCATGCAGGCCGCGGCGCGTGAAGGCATCGAGCGCGGAGAAGGGTTCATCGAGCAGCAGCACCCGTGGTCGCGGGACGAACGCCCGGGCGATGGCCACGCGTTGCTGCTGACCGCCGGACAACTCCCGTGGCCAGCGCCGGCCATGCTCCGCCAGACCGACCCGCTCCAGGGCTTCGGTCACACGCGCCCGGTTCTCCGATCGCCCGAGACCGCCCAGACCGAAGCCGACATTATCGGCGACGGTCAGCCAGGGCAGCAGCCGCGGTTCCTGGAAAACGACGCCGACACGGGGATGCGGCTCAAGGATCGTCTCGCCATCGACCGCCACGGCCCCGGCGCTGGCACGATCGAGTCCCGCAATCAGCCGGAGCAAGGTCGTCTTGCCGCAGCCGGATCCGCCGATCAGCGCGACGATCTCGCCAGGCGCGGCCGACAGGCCGATGTCCGAAAGCGCCTGCGTGCCGTCCGCATAAGTCTTCGAGAGGGAATCGACGATCAGCACAGGCAACCCTGGAACGAGCGGGACATCTCAGCGCGCGAGACGCCACCACCTTGGCGCTCGGCCGTCACAGGCTTTCCCGCACCGTATCCTGCCAGCGCGTCAAGGGGCGCGTCAGCACGACGAAGAGCTTGTCGGCCAGCTTCCCGGCCAGCGCGAAGGCGATGATGGCGGCCAGGATCTGATCGGGCTTGCCGAGTTGCTGGCCATCGACGAGCAGGTAGCCGAGGCCCTCGGAGGCCCCCATGAGTTCGGCCGCGACCACGAACAGGAAGCCGAGCCCGAGGCCGGTGCGCAGCCCGACCAGCGTCGCGGGCAGTACTGCAGGGAGCAGGATGCGCCGGGCCATGGCGAGGCGCGACAACCGATAGATCCGCCCGACCTCGACGAGCTTGCGGTCGACCGAGGCGATCGCTCCGGACACGCCGACATAGACGGGGAAGAACACCCCGACGGCGATCAGCAGGATCTTCGGCGTCTCCAAGATGCCGAACCAGAGGATGAAAAGCGGGACCCAGGCGAGCGACGGAACCGCGCGCAGCGCCTGCAGGCTCGGATCGCAGATCCGGCGCACCAGCGGCAGCATCGCGACCGCGGTGCCCATCAGGATCCCGGCGGCGGCACCCCCGAGGAAACCGAGGCCGACCCGGATCAGCGTCGCTTCGACGTGGGACAGGAGATCGCCCGACGCGGCGAGTTCAAAAAGCGTGGCGCCGATCCGGCTCGGCGGCGGCAAAAGGCGCCCGGATGCCGCACCGGTATCGACCGCGATCTCCCATCCGACCGCGAGGGCTATCGGGAGCGCGAGCGCGAGACCGACCCCGAGACCGAAGCGGCCACCCTGCCGCAACACCGGCATCCCCGCCTCAACGGGCGGCGACGGGATTGAAGCGCGAGTCGAGCAGAGCATCGACCGCGGCGGCGACATCCGTATTAGACGGGATCACGCCGGCCTGCTGAAGGGCAAGGCCAGCCGCTTTGATCGCTTCCGCCTGGGCCGACCCGATCGTCGGCTGCGACAGGTCGGTGCGCTCCAACTGGCGAGCGATCACCGGTTCGGGAAGCTTGGTGGCGGCGACCAGGGATGCGCTGAGCGCCTGCGGGTTGGCCAGCGCGTAGGCGCGGGCGCGCTCGTAGGCCGCGATGACCACTTGTACGAGATCAGGATGGGCCTGCGCGAACGCCTCGCGCACATCGAGCAGGCCCCAAGTGTTAGCCGCCGCGTCGCGGTAGAACAGCACGTCGTCGTTCTCGATCTCGGCCGCGGCCATCATTGGGTCGAGCCCCGCCCAGGCGTCGACGTCCCCGCGATCGAGGGCGGTTCGGCCATCCGCATGCTGGAGCAGGACGAGCTTGGCGTCCTTCTCGGTCAGGCCTGCACCCTGGAGCGCGCGAATGAGGAAGATGTGCGGATCGGTACCACGGGTGACGGCGACGCGTTTCCCCTTCAAGTCGGCGGGCTTGGCGATGCCGGTGTCCTTACGGGTGACGAGGGCCGTCCATTCCGGGCGCGAGAAGGCGTAGATCGCGCGGATCGGATTGCCGTTGATCCGCGCCACGAGGGCCGCGGCGCCCGCCGCCGAGCCGACGTCGATCGCGCCGGCATTCAGGTACTCGAGCGCCTTGTTGGATCCGAGCGATTGGACCCAGCGGACCTTGATGCCCTTCGGCGCCAGCGCCTCCTCCAGAAAACCCTTCTCCTTCAGGAGCAGGCCGACCGGATTGTAGGTCGCCCAATCGAGGCGGATCTCCTTCGGATCCTCGGCGCGGGCCATCTGCCCGAACGACCCCGGCAGGGTCGCCAGGGCGAGGCCGGCGGCCAGGACGAGTCGGCGGGTTGCGGACATCAACGATACCTTGAGAAGCACCGCCCTGCGGAAACGGCGGCTATGGGAGAGCTCAGGAAAGGATCTGGCGGTCAAGTCAATCAGCGGGGCATTCCAAAGATCGCGCGCCTCAACCGCGCGATCCGGGTGTCGTCGCGACGCGGACAGGGAATTGCGGCAAGGCGGGCGGCCCGGATCGCAATCGCCGGAGATAATGTTCTCATCACCACCCGTCGACCCGCCATGGGCTAGATATTCCAAGTATTTTCTGGCTGTCGACTTAAATTAAAAGGATGATGCCGCCAATTCTACACCATATCGGGTAATTTATACGTCTCTTGATCTCGCAATCAAAAATTTTATTGTTACCGCCATCACAACTGTCGACGCGCGATCCGTCGGCAAATGCGCCCGAAGACAGAGGGCGGAAAAATGGTTTGCTCCCGCAAAGGCTCGATCCGCAACGTCCTTCTGCATGCACCACAATATTTGGCAGACCTTTTCGTTGGATCGTCCGGATTTCGTTGGGAGGATCGCGGCTTCCTCAAGGAGGCCACGCGCGGCGTCCCACCGATCATGCCGCAAATCCCCGCCGCAGCCGTTACCGCTCCACGATTGGATGTTGTCGGCGGCAGCGCCTGAACTAACGGAAAACCGATTTTCCAGTCGCTGGCTTGGTAGCCTTCGAAGCGGACGATCCCGACTTGCCCGCCGCCCGGAAACGACTCATGTCGAAGCCCGAAATCCATGACGACAGCGAGCGGGAGAACATCGATCGTTTCAAACAGAGGAACACGGAAACGATGCTCCTCAAACAGGTTGAAATTCGATATTTGCTACTCTTGCACGAAGTGCTGTGTTTCGGGATACGAAGAAGAACGCTTATCTTCAAGACGACTTCAAAAAATGCATACCGTGCCTGCATCGACTCGTCGTGTATTTCTGTCCGGCGCCGTGGCCTTGAGCCTCGGACCGGCACGTGCAGCAGTGCCGCCGCTGCGGGTCGTGGCCTCGTCCGTTCCACACGTGGAAATCCTCGATTTTGTCGCGGACAAGCTCGCTGCCGACCTCCCTTTGAAGATCATTGAGATCTCGGGCGATCTTCGTCCGAACGCCCTGCTGCGGGACGGCGACGCCGACGCCAACTTCTTCCAGCACGTGCCCTTCCTTCGCACCGAGGAGGCCGCCATGGGGGTGCACTTCGCGGTCGTCGCGGCGGTGCATATCGAACCGCTCGGATTGTACAGCCGCCGCGTCAAAGCGCTCAATGCCCTGCCGACCGGCGGTCTCGTCTCCCTGTCGAACACCGTTTCGAACACCAATCGCGGACTGTTGCTGCTGCAGGCCAACGGGTTGATCCGGCTGCGCACGAAGGACGCGGGTGCACTCGCAACCCTTGATGACGTCATCGAGAATCCGAAGAAACTCCGGTTCGTCGAGATCGCGCCACCGCAAGTACCGCGCTCCCTCGATGACGTTGCCCTCGCGGTGATCAACGGAAATTACGCTTTGGAAGCGGGGCTGGAGCCGGCGCGGGATGCGCTCGCGCTCGAACGCGCCGAGGGCAACCCGTATGCGAACGTCCTCGTCACGACCGAGGGCCTGGCGAAGGATCCCCGCGTGCTGCGCCTCGGGACGTTGCTGACTTCGGCCGAAGTCGCGGCATTCATCCGCACCCGCTACCGCGGCTCGGTCCTTCCGGTCCGCCCGTCCTGAGCGACGCGGCCGCCGCACTGAGTTCGAACCCTCGACATCCTGCCGTGTCTCACCTGAGCCGGTCGACCGGAGTCCACGACCGATGCGCTTTCTGAAGACCGTCGCCCTCGCCCTGTTGTGCCTGGGCACTATAGCGGCAGAGGCCGAGATCTTGAGGATCGGAACCGTGCCGGGCGCCTACAGCGATGCGCTCAACGCCGTCGCCAAGGAAGCCAAGGCGCAGGACATCGAGCTGAAGGTGATCGAGTTCAGCGACTGGACGACGCCGAACGTCGCCCTTGATGCCGGCGATATCGACCTGAACTTCTTCCAGCATCGGCCCTTCCTGGAGAACGCCGCGAAGCAGAAGGGCTACCGGTTCGACATCGTCGGGCTCGGCATCCTGCAGAATATCGGGCTGTTTTCGCTCAGGCATAAGAGCCTGGATCGGATACCGGCGGGCGGAAAGGTCGCCATCGCCAACGATCCGGTGAATCAGGGGCGCGCCCTTCTGCTCCTCCAGAAAGCCGGCCTCATCAAGCTCAAGGACGGCGTCGGCTTCCTCGGCACCGTCGATGACATCACCGAGAACCCGAAGAAGCTGACCTTCACCGAGGTCGAGGGACCGCAGCTCGTGCGGATCACCGGCGATGTCGATCTCGCGCAAGGCTATCCGCATTTCATAGTCGCCGCCGGCGCCTTCGATCCGACGAGCGGTCTGATCTATTCCGGAATCGAGGACAAGCTGTTCGCGGTGAGCTTCGTCGCCAAAGCGTCGCGCAAGGAGGATCCGACGATCAAGAAATTCGTCGCCCTCTTCCAGAACTCCGAGGCCGTGAGGCAGCAGATCCACACCTCCTTCGCCGGCAGCGACAAGTTGTATCTGCTCGCATGGCGGAATTGACCATGGCGGTCCTGGCTCTGGACAGTCTCGGGACGGCACGCCCGGCCCAACGGGAAACGGCAGGTCCCGATGCGATCCCGCTCATCCGGGTCGAAGCAGGCTTGCGCGGCACCGTGCGGTTCGAGAACGTTTCGAAGACATACCGCTCTGCGGCCGGCGAGGTCTTCGCGCTCGACGACGTCTGCCTCGACATCGCGTGTGGCGCGATCTTCGGCATCATCGGCCGTTCCGGCGCCGGGAAATCGACCCTGCTGCGCACCGTCAACCGACTGGAGCGGCCGACATCGGGCCGGGTGCTGGTCGATGGCGAACCGATCGCCGCTCTGGGGACCGACGGCCTCGTGGCCCTGCGCCGCCGCATCGGCATGATCTTCCAGCACTTCAACCTGCTCTCGGCCAAGACCGTCCGCCAGAACGTGGCGCTGCCGCTCACGGTGGCGGGGGTCGGCAAGGCGGAGATCGCCCACCGGGTGGAGGAGGCGCTGCGCCTCGTCGGCCTTGAGGACAAGGCTGAGACCTATCCGTCCCGCCTGTCGGGCGGGCAGAAGCAGCGCGTCGGCATCGCCCGCGCCCTGGTGAGCGACCCGGAGATCCTGCTCTGCGACGAGGCGACCTCGGCGCTTGACCCGGAAACCACCGTGTCGATCCTGAGCCTGCTGCGCGACATCAACCGGCGGCTCGGTCTCACCATCATCCTCATCACCCACGAGATGAGCGTGATCCGCGAGATCTGCACTAACGTCGTGGTGCTGGAGGCGGGCCGGATCGCCGAGTCCGGGCCGGTCTGGCGGGTTCTCGGCACGCCGGAGCACCCGGCGACGCGGGCGCTGCTCGCCCCCCTGACCCGCGACCTGCCGGAGGATCTGGCGGGACGGCTCACGCCCTACCCGACACCCGGCAGCAGGGCCGTGTTGCGGATCACCTATTCCGGGCGGACACCGCCCGACCTGTCGACTCTCGTCGCGGCCACGGGCGGGCCCGTGCACCTGCTGCAGGCCGGCATCGAGCGGATCCAGGGGCACGCGGTCGGCCACCTGCTCATCGCCGCCGCCGGCACCGAGGCAGAGGGCCGGCTGAGGGCCATCGGGGAAACCGTCGAAAGGATCGGCTATGTCGCCGCAGATGATTGACCGACTCTGGCAGGCGGCGTTCGACACCCTGTTCATGGTCGGCGTGTCCGGGGCGATCGCCGTGCTCGCCGGCATTCCCCTCGCGCTGTTCCTCGTCACCTCCGAGCCCGGCGGGATCTTTCCGGCGCCGCCGGCCAACCGTCTCGTCGGCATGGTGGTGAACGGTTTCCGCGCCGTGCCCTTCATCGTGCTGCTCGTAGCGCTGATTCCGTTCACCCGATTCGTCGTCGGCACCACCATCGGGGTCTGGGCCGCGATCGTCCCGCTCGCCGTGAGCGCGACGCCGTTCTTCGCGCGGATCGCCGAGGTCTCGCTACGGGAGGTCGATCCCGGGCTGATCGAGGCCGCGCAATCCATCGGCTGCCGCCGCCGCCACATCCTCCTCCACGTGCTTCTGCCCGAGGCCCTGCCGGGGATCGTCGGCGGCTTCACCATCACGGTCGTATCGATGATCGGCGCTTCGGCGGTGGCCGGCGCGGTCGGTGCGGGCGGACTCGGTGACGTCGCCATCCGCTACGGCTACCAGCGCTTCGACACGCCGGTGATGTCCGTGGTGATCGCGATGCTGATCGTCCTGGTGTGTCTCGTGCAGATCGCCGGCGACAGCGTGGTGCGCAGGCTCCGGGCGCGATGACGGCCCCCCGCAAGCAGATCCGTCTCAACGCGTTCAACATGAACTGCGTCGGACACATCCACCACGGCCTGTGGACCCACCCGCGCGACCAATCCGGCGCCTACAACACGCTGCGCTATTGGACCGATCAGGCGCAGCTTCTGGAACGCGGCCTGTTCGACGGAATGTTCATCGCCGACATCCTCGGCGTCTACGACATCTACGGCGGCGGCATCGACGTGACCGCGCGGGAGGCCGTGCAATTGCCGGTCAATGACCCAACGCTGATCGTCCCGGCCATGGCGGCGGTGACGGAGCATCTGGGCTTCGGCGTCACTGTCAACGTCTTCGCGGAGGCGCCCTACACCTTCGCCCGGCGGTTCTCGACCCTCGACCACCTCACCGACGGCCGGGTCGGCTGGAACATCGTCACCGGCTACCTCGAAAGCGCCCATCGCGGCCGGGGCGAAGCGCTCCCGGCCCATGATCGCCGCTACGATTACGCCGACGAGTATCTGGAGGTGCTCTACAAGCTCTGGGAGGGAAGCTGGGACGATGCGGCGGTGCGCCGTGACCGCGCAGCACGCGTCTTCAGCGATCCGGCGAAGATCCGGCCGGTTTCTCATCGCGGCGAGTTCCTGGCGGTCGAGGGAACCCATCTCTGCCAGCCCTCACTTCAGCGGACGCCCGTCCTTTACCAAGCGGGCGCCTCCGGCCGTGGCCGTGCCTTCGCGGGTCGGCACGCCGAATGCGTGTTCATCTCGGCCCGGGACAAGCCGTCCGCCCGAGAGGCCGTGCGCGCCATCCGCGCTGAGGCCACCGCGGCCGGACGCGACCCGCAGGACGTGAAGGTGTTCATCGGCATCGCGGTCATCCCCGGCCGTACCCGCGCGGAGGCCGAGGATAAGCGCGCCGAATACATGCGCTACGCCAGCGCCGAGGCCGGGCTCGCGCATTTCTCGGCCTCTACAGGCATCGACTTCGCCCGCTACGGCCTCGACGAGCCGATCCCCTATGGTCCCGGTAACGCGATCCAGTCGGCGACGGCAGCAGCGGCGAAACGTGGGTTGACCAAGCGCGACCTCCTGGCGGAACTTGGCCTGGGCGGGCGCTACGCCGTGTTGACTGGCGACGCCGTTTCCGTCGCCGATGAGCTGCAATCTTGGGTCGAAGAAGGCGAGGTGGACGGCTTCAATCTCAGCCGGATCGTCGTGCCGGAGAGCTTTTCGGACTTCATCGACCTCGTGATCCCCGAACTTCAGGATCGCAGCCTCTACAAGACCGCGTATGCGCCCGGATCGCTTCGGCGGAAGCTGTTCGGCGCGGGCGACCGCCTCCCTGAGCGCCACGCTGCCCATGCTTTCCGGAACATGGTCGGGCTTTGACGTCCGACGCGATGGACGCTCGAATAAAGACTATTCGATTTTGTCGGATCGAAATCCGACGCTGAGCGGCCATTGCATGCGAGAACGGCATGTCCGGTCAGCTGGGTGACGGCGCAAACCTGTAGCCCTCGCCCCACCGTATCGCTGCAGCGCGCATCTACCGCTCCGCCCTCAGACGCGGAGCGCGCGGAGAGCCCTGCCACGCTGCGGCCCAGGAAGGCGTGCCCTTCCGGGAAACCGGAAAGGCAATCGGTCGCCAGTTTGGCGCCAGCCAAATCGCCGACTCATCGGGAGGCGGAAGCGCCTTTTTGCCGGCTAGCGAAAGGGGGTCGCGAACAGTAGCCCGGCCTACATCACACGGTCGGTGATGGTCTGAGCATAGGGCACCGAGTTCCGAAACGAGGGCCGCTGCTCCAGGCGGTCGCTGAAGGCAGCTAG